>NZ_JAUSVF010000001.1:455000-762142 GCF_030814475.1 Pararhizobium capsulatum DSM 1112
CTTATGGCCTCTGACGGCATGTTGATGGATGTTGCCTGACCGCGCATCCCCGGACAGATCTCGAGAAGCTGGTCTTAAGATTTGACCTCGAAGTGCACCGGCGTGCCTTCATATGAGGATCAAATCGAACACGTCGATGGCATCTGGATCTGGTGTGGCTGTAAAAGGTAGTCACGCTGTTGGATCTGGTCCCGTACACTCAAGAGTGTCCGGATAGCCAGATTTGGAACCCTTTCGAGCGCAAGCGAGAAGGATAGGTCTTCCAAATCCAACTCAAGGATGAGCATTGGCAATGAGAACGATCAAGTGAAATAAGGGCAATTGGTGGATGCCTTGGCATGCACAGGCGATGAAGGACGTGATACGCTGCGATAAGCCGTGGGGAGCTGCGAATGAGCTTTGATCCATGGATTTCCGAATGGGGAAACCCACCTTAAATGCTTGGGAAATCTGAATTGTTTTGACCGGGTCTTTTTGCTTCGAGCGATCGAGGCAAAAGGGTCGAAGCCCGTTTGGGCTTGGCAAGGCCAAGGGCCGTCGCTGCTGATGCAGCGTAGGTTCGGCGGCCTTGGATTTGGTTGGAGCGCTTCAGGTTTCCAAGCATTATCAATAAGGTATCTTACTTTCGAATACATAGGGGTAAGAAGCGAACGCAGGGAACTGAAACATCTAAGTACCTGCAGGAAAGGACATCAACCGAGACTCCGCAAGTAGTGGCGAGCGAACGCGGACCAGGCCAGTGGCCTTGGGGAATAAAGTGGAACGGAATGGAAAGTCCGGCCGTAGCGGGTGATAGCCCCGTACATGTAGAACACCCAAGGTCCTTGAGTAAGGCGGGACACGTGAAATCCTGTTTGAAATTGGGGGGACCACCCTCCAAGCCTAAGTACTCGTGCATGACCGATAGCGAACAAGTACCGTGAGGGAAAGGTGAAAAGCACCCCGACAAGGGGAGTGAAATAGAACCTGAAACCGGTTGCCTACAAACAGTCGGAGCCCGGGCCCTTTAGTGGGTTGGGTGACGGCGTACCTTTTGTATAATGGGTCAACGACTTAGTGTGACGAGCAAGCTTAAGCCGATAGGTGAAGGCGCAGCGAAAGCGAGTCTGAACAGGGCGTTCAGTTCGTCGCATTAGACCCGAAACCGAGTGATCTAGCCATGAGCAGGTTGAAGGTTGGGTAACACCAACTGGAGGACCGAACCCGCATCTGTTGCAATAGATTGGGATGACTTGTGGCTAGGGGTGAAAGGCCAATCAAACTCGGAAATAGCTGGTTCTCCGCGAAAACTATTTAGGTAGTGCGTCGACCGAATACCCTCGGGGGTAGAGCACTGGATGGGCTATGGGGACTCACCGTCTTACTGATCCTAACCAAACTCCGAATACCGAGGAGTACTAGTCGGCAGACACACGGCGGGTGCTAACGTCCGTCGTGAAGAGGGCAACAACCCTGACCTCCAGCTAAGGTCCCCAAGTCATGGCTAAGTGGGAAAGGATGTGAGGATCCCAAAACAACCAGGATGTTGGCTTAGAAGCAGCCATCATTTAAAGAAAGCGTAACAGCTCACTGGTCTAAATAAGGGTCTTTGCGCCGAAAATGTAACGGGGCTAAAGCCATGCACCGAAGCTGAGGATAGCGATCTTCTCACGAAGACGCTGTGGTAGCGGAGCGTTCCGTAAGCCTGTGAAGGGATACCTGTGAGGGGTCCTGGAGGTATCGGAAGTGCGAATGTTGACATGAGTAACGATAAAGGGGGTGAGAGACCCCCTCGCCGAAAGACCAAGGGTTCCTGCTTAAAGTTAATCTGAGCAGGGTTAGCCGGCCCCTAAGATGAGGCAGAAATGCGTAGTCGATGGGAACCACGTTAATATTCGTGGGCCTGGTGGTAGTGACGGATTGCGTAACTTGTTCGGACTTATTGGATTGTCCGGGCGGGGAAGCGGTTCCAGGAAATAGCTCCACCGTATAGACCGTACCCGAAACCGACACAGGTGGTCAGGTAGAGTATACCAAGGCGCTTGAGAGAACTATGCTGAAGGAACTCGGCAAATTGCACGCGTAACTTCGGAAGAAGCGTGACCCTGTCGTACGCAAGTATGTCAGGGTGGCACAGACCAGGGGGTAGCGACTGTTTATCAAAAACACAGGGCTCTGCGAAGTTGCAAAACGACGTATAGGGCCTGACGCCTGCCCGGTGCTGGAAGGTTAAGAGGAGAGGTGCAAGCTTTGAATCGAAGCCCCAGTAAACGGCGGCCGTAACTATAACGGTCCTAAGGTAGCGAAATTCCTTGTCGGGTAAGTTCCGACCTGCACGAATGGCGTAACGACTTCCCCGCTGTCTCCAGCATAGACTCAGTGAAATTGAATTCCCCGTGAAGATGCGGGGTTCCTGCGGTCAGACGGAAAGACCCCGTGCACCTTTACTATAGCTTTACACTGGCATTCGTGTCGGCATGTGTAGGATAGGTGGTAGGCTTTGAAGCTTGGACGCCAGTTCAGGTGGAGCCATCCTTGAAATACCACCCTTATCGTCATGGATGTCTAACCGCGGTCCGTTATCCGGATCCGGGACAGTGTATGGTGGGTAGTTTGACTGGGGCGGTCGCCTCCGAAAGAGTAACGGAGGCGCGCGATGGTGGGCTCAGACCGGTCGGAAATCGGTCGTCGAGTGCAATGGCATAAGCCCGCCTGACTGCGAGACTGACAAGTCGAGCAGAGACGAAAGTCGGTCATAGTGATCCGGTGGTCCCGTGTGGAAGGGCCATCGCTCAACGGATAAAAGGTACGCCGGGGATAACAGGCTGATGACCCCCAAGAGTCCATATCGACGGGGTTGTTTGGCACCTCGATGTCGGCTCATCGCATCCTGGGGCTGGAGCAGGTCCCAAGGGTTTGGCTGTTCGCCAATTAAAGCGGTACGTGAGCTGGGTTCAGAACGTCGTGAGACAGTTCGGTCCCTATCTGCCGTGGGTGTAGGAATATTGACAGGATCTGTCCCTAGTACGAGAGGACCGGGATGGACATATCTCTGGTGGACCTGTTGTGGCGCCAGCCGCATAGCAGGGTAGCTATATATGGAATGGATAACCGCTGAAGGCATCTAAGCGGGAAACCAACCTGAAAACGAGTATTCCCTTGAGAACCGTGGAAGACTACCACGTTGATAGGCCGGGTGTGGAAGTGCAGTAATGCATGAAGCTTACCGGTACTAATCGTTCGATTGGCTTGATCGTTCCCATTGCTTGTGTTCATCACTCGGCAAACGCAAAGCGTTTGTCCGATACTCGGCGAAGACGAAGTCTTCGTCCGACTGAACCATAAGCCATCAAAAAAAGACGTGTTCACATAAGACAAATGAAGCAAAAGCGATAAACCGCAGGCGGTTTACGCAGGCTTCAACCAGCTTCTCAAATATCGGTTTTACCCGCATCTGCGGTGTGAAAATCGCTCTGGCCCAAAGTCGCCTCCTCGTGAGATGACCGTATGGCCGTCCGATGTCCCCTGTGAGCGCCAAGCGAACAGGACAAGGAGTATCGGACAAGCAAAGAGCGAGATTTACACCTGCATTGCAGGTGTAAATCTTGCCCTTTGCCGACCTGGTGGTTATTGCGGGGTGGCCGCACCCGTTCCCATTCCGAACACGGCCGTGAAACGCCCCAGCGCCAATGGTACTTCGTCTTAAGACGCGGGAGAGTAGGTCGCTGCCAGGTCTGCAAAAGGCAAGAATAAACCGATAACATGCGCCCGATGCCGTAAGGCTGAGGATAAGCTGCATGTTCAACAAAAAACCATATCTTCTCTCAACAAACGCCGGCCCAAGCCGAAACAACGGGCCGCCCTCAAGCGGCCTTTTTGCTTCGGTAAATTAAACCGCATAAACAGACGAAATGTTGGTCAATCGAGCTTTTGCAATAAGCAAAAGCGCCGATAAAAGAACTCAAACGAGATTTTGGCTTTGCCAAAACTCGGCAGAAGCGACCAAAGGGTCGCAGCAATCTTTTTGCCAAAGGCAAAAAATTGGCGCGGGGTGGAGCAGCCCGGTAGCTCGTCAGGCTCATAACCTGAAGGCCGCAGGTTCAAATCCTGCCCCCGCAACCAGATCTTCCAGACAGAATAACCAAAAGCCCCGATCGCGAAAGCCAACGGGGCTTTTTGACGTTCAGCCCAAACCTCACGAAAACCTCATGCCCGCGACACCCCGGAATAACAAAAACCGATAAATCCAAGCAAACTCGCAACCGCAAAGACGTTGAGGTCCGTAACGTCGCAAGCTCCGCTGCGCTCCACGAAAACCCAGCTCCATCAATCAAAAACCAACCAACCACAAAACATCCGAAAATAAAGCATATAACCCCCCGCTGCGGCCGCCCGGGATGAGGACACGGGCGCAAGCCAGCCGTCCCGTTCAATGCAGGCCGAGATAGGCTTTGCGAACCTCCGCATTGTCCAGCAGCGACGCGCTTTCTCCGGATAAGTGAATGCGACCGTTGACCATCACATAGGCCCGCTGAGACAGCCTCAGCGCATGATTGGCGTTCTGTTCGACGAGGAAGATCGTCTTGCCCATCGCCGCAATCTCGCCAAGAACATCAAAAACCCGCTTGACCACAAGCGGCGCAAGGCCAAGAGACGGCTCGTCGAACAGAATCAGGTCCGGGCGCCCCATCATGGCGCGCGCGATCGCCAGCGTTCCTTCAGTCGCGGAAAAAGCTCGAACATCTGTGTCCGGTCTTCATCGAAATGTGTCGTGCCGATGGGCGTGGTGCCCATCATCATGTTTTCCTCGACGCTCATGTCCGGGTAGATCTGGCGGCCTTCCGGGACAAGCGCAATGCCACGGCGGGAGATGCGGTTGGTCGGGAGAAGGGAGATATCCTCGCCCTTGTGCATGACCTTGCCGGAGGAAGCCCGCGGGGCGCCGAAAATGGTGGAAAGCAGTGTCGTCTTGCCGGCACCGTTCGCACCGATCAGGCTGACGATTTCGCCCTTCGCGATGTGAACATTGACGGACTTCAAGGCTTCCACGGGACCGTAATGGGCGTGAACACCGATGAATTCGAGGAGCGGGTTGTCGGAATTTGCGTTTGCGGTCATGCCACCACCTCTTCTTCGCTAACACCAAGATAGGCGGCGATCACCGCCGGATCGTTGGTAACGCTCTCCGGCGTGCCGTCGGAAATCACCTCGCCGTGGTCGAGGACGACGATGTGATTAGCGATGCGCATCACCAGCCCCATGTCATGCTCGATTACCAGCACGGACAGGTCATGGTCGGCGCAAAGCCGGCGAATGACATCCGACAGGTCCTTGGTTTCCGACGGATTGAGCCCGGCCGCCGGCTCGTCCAGGCAAATGAGTTTTGGCGACGTGCACATGGCGCGGGCGATCTCCAGCCGCCGCTGGCGACCATAGGGAAGCTCGCCTGCAAGGTGGTTTGCGTCTTCGACAAGGCTCATCTGGCCGAGCCAGTAATAGGCGCGATCGACTGCCTCGGCCTCGGCGTTCCTGTAGGCACGGGTCCTGAAAACGCCGCTCAGGAGATTGTTGCGGGTGGCAAGGTGCTGCGCCACCAGCAGGTTCTCGATAACAGACATTTCCTTGAACAGCCGGATGTTCTGGAATGTACGGGCGATGCCGGCGCGGGTGACGAGGTGTGAGCCGCCGGTGATTGGCCGGGTAATCAGTGCGCCGATGTCTTCAGATGTGCCACGGCCATTGAGCAGGATGCGACCCTCGCTGGCGCGGTAGAAACCGGTAATGCAGTCGAAGATCGTCGTCTTGCCAGCGCCGTTCGGGCCGATCAACGCAGTGATCGCACCCCTTTCGACGGAGAAGCTGACGTTGCGATTGGCGACGATGCCGCCGAAACGCATGGTGACGTTCTGGACGTCGAGAATGGGAGCGCTCATTGGCCGGCCTTCGTCTGGAGCTGGAGTTCGCGTACCGGCCTTGCCTCGCGCGACGAGGGGAAGAAGGCGGGACGTGTGAGACGCACGAGCCCACGCGGCTTCCAGATCATCATCACCACCATGAGGACGCCGAAGACGAGCACGCGATATTCGGCAAAATCGCGCAGCAGTTCCGGCAGGATCGTGAGCACAAGGGCAGCGAGGATGACGCCGACGGTGGAGCCGAGGCCGCCCAGCACCACGATCGCAAGGATCAGGGCGGATTCGAAGAAAGTGAAAGAGGTCGGGTTCACGAAGCCCTGATGGACCGCGAAGAACACGCCGGCAATGCCCCCGGTCGATGCGCCGAGCATGAAAGCCGAAAGTTTCGTGAAGACATGGTTCACGCCGAGCGAGCGACAGGCGATCTCGTCCTCGCGCAGCGCTTCCCACATCCGGCCGAGCGGCATGACGCGCAGGCGGGAGACCGCGTAGATCACGGCGCAGACGACGAGGAACAGCACGGTGTAGATGAACCAGAATTTGTAATCGCCGCTGTAGCCGATGCCGAAGAATTCGTGGATCGGCACGCCCCCCTGTTTTGCTCTGCGGGTAAATTCGAGGCCGAAGAACGTCGGTGCGGGAACGGCTGCGCCATTCGGGCCGCCGGTGAATTCCAGCCAGTTGTTGAGGATGAGGCGGATGATCTCACCGAAGCCGAGCGTAACGATGGCGAGATAGTCGCCGTGCATCTTCAGGACGGGGAAAGCCAGCACCATGCCGAAAAAGCCGGCGAGGATTGGCGCGATGATGAGGGCGCTCCAGAAGCCGATGCCGAGATATTGGTAGCCGAGTGCGAGCAGATAGGCACCGACCGCGTAGAAGGCGACGAAGCCGAGATCGAGAAGGCCGGCGAGACCGACGACGATGTTCAGACCAAGGCCGAGCAGGCAATAGATCAGCGCCAGTATGGCGACGCCGAGGAAATACTTGTCGGCGAAGAAGGGCAGAGAAAGGCCGGCAAGAAACAGTGCGGCCAGCAAGAGGGCGGGCGAACGCTCCTTGCCGGTATTGACCGTGACGCCGGAATTGCTTCCTGTAAGCCGGCTGCGGATATGCTGGCCGAATGTGGTCAGCCCGGCCAGCGAAAAGATCAGGCGTCCGGCAGTAATGATCGCGGCAATGGTTACGGCACGGCCAAGTTCATTTCGGAAACCGAAACCATCAAGCATGAGGCCGGAAATCGGGCCGAACAGGATGAGCGACACGGTAAAGGTGATGACGGCTTCCTTGAGAAGGGTCGGGATGCGGTGCATGATCTCTGCTCCTCAGACTTTCTGGATTTCCGGCCGGCCAAGCAGGCCGTAGGGGCGGAAAAACAGGAGGATGATCAGAAGCGAGAAGGCAAAGACATCCTTGTAGTCGGTGCTGACATAGCCGGCGAACAAGGCTTCGGTCAGGCCGAGCAGGATGCCGCCGAGAACCGCGCCGGGCAGGGAGCCGATGCCGCCGAGCACCGCCGCGGTGAAGGCCTTGATGCCCATCACGAAGCCGATGAAGAAGTTGAACGAACCGTAGTTGAAGGTGACCAGCGTGCCGCCGACGGCGGCCGTTGCGGCGCCGATAACGAAGACGCACGAGATGATCCTGTCCGTATTGACGCCGAGGATCGAGGAGATCTGCCGGTTCTGCTGGGTCGCGCGGCATTCGCGGCCAATGCGGGTGTAGTTGATCACATAGGTGAGGATGCTCATCGACACCAGCGAGGCAATGAGGATCACGGTCTGCATGTAGGTGATCTGCACGAAATGCTGGCCGTCGCCGAAGCGGAATGCGCCCTGGATGAGGATCGGAACCCCCTGGTCACGCGCGCCCTGCGAAATCTGCACGTAGCTCTGCAGCATCAGGGAGATACCGATGGCCGAGATCAGCGGCGCGAGTTTGGTGGAGCCGCGCAGCGGACGATAGGCGACCCGCTCGATCGCCCAGCCGTAGACGCCGGTGATCAGGCAGGTGATGATCAGGATGGTGATCAGCGCGAACGGTACAGACTGAAAGCCGAAGAAATGCAGGACGGCAAGCGTGATCGCGGCGATATAGGCAGAGACCATGTAGACATCGCCATGGGCGAAGTTGATCATGCGGATAATGCCGTAGACCATGGTGTAGCCGACGGCGATGAGGCCGTAGATCGTGCCAAGTGTCACGCCGTTGACGAGCTGCTGGGCCAAGATGAACACGTCCATGGCGAACCCCTCTTATAGTTTGTTCTGGCATCGGCTGAAGCGCTGCTTCAGCCGATCGACGTGGACAGCTTAGTTGCTGCGAACCGGGGCGCCTTCTTCGTCAAAGGCATAGAAGACGAACTTGAAATCCTTCACGTCGCCCTTTTCGTTCCAGGCAAGGTTGCCAACGGCGGACTTTACGGTGTTGGCGCGAAGCCACGCGACCTGATCCTCGATCGAGCCTTCCTTGGTGCCCTCAATGGCGGCAACGATGGTCTGCGCGCTGGCGTAGCCGAAGAGGGTGTAGTTGTCGGGAGCGATGTTCGCCTTCTTCAGGGCTTCCTGGGCATCTGCGGTTGCCGGGTCTTCCAGCGGATCGGCGGCAGACGAGTAGTAGACGTTCTTGAGGTTCAGCGGGCCGCCGGCAGCAGTGACGATTTCCGTCTGGGCAAGCGCGTCGCCGCTGACGAATTTCACGTCGAGACCCTGTTCATGGATCTGCCGGATGAGCGGGCCTGCTTCGGGAATGAGGCCGCCGAAATAGACAGCGGTTGCGCCGGAGCTCTTGATCTTGGTGACGAGCGCATTGAAGTCGCGCTCGCCGCGGGTCAGGCCTTCATAGAGAACCGGCTGCACGCCGCGCTCTTCCAGCGTCTTCTTCAACGCATCGACGAGGCCCTGGCCATAGGTGTCCTTGTCATGGATCAGCGCGATCTTGTCGAGCTTCAGCGTGTCGAGAATGAAGGAGCCGGCAACGACGGCCTGCTGGTCGTCACGGCCGCAGGTGCGGAACATGGTTTCGAAGCCGCGATCGGTGACGATCGGGTTGGTCGAGGACGGGGTAACCGTCAGGATGCCGTTGTCATTGTAGATTTCGGAGGCCGGGATCGTGCTCGAGGAGCAGAAATGCCCGACGACGGCCTGCACTTCGTCCTGGTCGACCAGGCGGTTGGCAACGGCAACGGCCTGTTTCGGTTCGCAGGCATCGTCGCCTTTCACCAGCTCGACCTGCTTGCCGTCGATACCGCCGGCTGCATTCACTTCATTGATGTAAGCGGACACGCCGGTCCAGACCTGTTCGCCAAATGTGGCATTTGCGCCGGTCATCGGGCCTGCAACGCCGATCTTGATAGTCTCTGCAGCAAAGGCGTGGACAAGGAAAAGCGAAGAGGCGATCGCGGTCGCCGCAAGGAATTTCGAAAACTGGGTCATGAAAGGCTTCCCTCTAGTTAAGCCGTTGATTTTCCTTCTCACGATGCGGGTTTGTCCCGCATTCGATGTTTGTTTTTGCGGTGGCGCATTCCGGCACTTGCGTACAGATGTCCATCGGCCTTCTGTCCCGATTGCGACGTCAGGTTTGTCGCGATCAAGCCTCAATTTCAGTTGACACATGTATGATAAGTGATATATCCAAAATCCGTCAAGCGGAAATCTTTCGAGCACTCCGCCGCCCTTGAAAACGACCGTTTCCAAGGTGAGGCTGGAGGCCGTACAAATGTGACTTGAAGCCGCAAGCGGGAACCAAAGTGGGACATAAAATGGTGAAAAGCGCGCCACGTAACTACCGGATCGGGGTCGATATCGGTGGTACCTTCACGGATATTGCGCTCGATCTGGATGGAACGCTCCATTCGACCAAGGTGCTGACAGATTACACAGGCCCGGAGCGGGCGATCCTGACAGGTGTTCAGGTAGTTGCCGAGATGGCAGGTGTTGCACTGTCAGAGATAGATCTCCTGATCCATGGTACGACGCTTGCCACCAACGCGCTGATCGAGCGGCGTGGCGCCAGGACTGCCTTCGTCACCACTGAGGGTTTTCGCGATGTGCGGCGGCGGCTGGACACCGGAGGCCGTAGCCGATCTCAGGGCTTTCTCAGAGGCGTTCGCCTTGCCGGTCGCGGCATCCTTCCGGTGTCAGGACCTGTTCGACAATACACATCCGAACTATGCGGGCGATCTCGGGCTCGCCGCCGGCCCGAAGCTGATCCAGCACATGAAGGATTGCGATCTGCTGATTTCCATCGGCGCCCGTCTCGGCGAGATGACCACCGGCGCCTATAGCCTTATCGAAATCCCCGTGCCGAAACAGACGCTGGTGCATGTTCATTCGGGCGCCGAAGAGCTGGGGCGGGTCTATCATGCGACCCTGCCGATCAACGCCACGGTCGGCGGGTTTCTGTCGCAGGCCGCGACACTCAAGCGGAAGAGCGATATCGTCTGGACGGAATGGACGAGCGCGGCCCATGCCGACTATCTGGAAAACATCAAGCATCCGCAGACGCCCGGCCCGATGCAGATGGGTGACGTCATGGAGTGGTTGCGCGGCCACCTCAAGCCGGATGCGATCTTGACCACGGGTGCCGGAAACTATTCCGCCTGGGCGCATCGTTTCTACCAATACCGCACCTTCCGCACCCAGCTCGGGCCGACAAACGGCTCGATGGGTTATGGCGTTCCGGCCGCGATCGCTGCCAAGATCACCGCGCCGGAGCGGTCAGTCGTCGCCTTTGCCGGTGACGGCTGCTTCCTGATGAACGGCCAGGAACTGGCCACCACGATGCAGTATGACGCCCGCGTCATTTTCCTCGTCATCAACAATGGCATGTACGGCACGATCCGCATGCATCAGGAGCGCAACTATCCGGGGCGGGTTTCGGGCACTCGGCTCACCAATCCGGATTTTGCCGATCTGGCGAGTTCCTATGGTCTGCATGGCGAGACGGTCGAGAAAACGGAAGACTTCGCTGCGGCCTTCGAACGGTGTGAAGCCTCAGGCAAGCCGGCTCTGATCGAGATCCGTATCGATCCGGAAGCCCTGACGCCGAAGATGAGTCTGACGCAGATGCGCGAGCTGGCTGTCGCACAGGGGAAGTGATCCCGGGCGGCTGTGTCTGAGGTTAAAGCCCCCTCCCTAAAGCCTAAATCCCTCCCCCATGTAGGGAAGGTTTGGGAGGGGTCATTCTAATGAATCCGACGAGTTTCAATCGTCCGCCTCGCTACTCGATGGCTCGTCGAGCATCAGGCGGTAGCGGTTCAGGCTCTCTTCCAGATGCGCGGCCAGCGCATTCTTTGCCGCCTTCGCATCGCCCTGCGTGATTGCCGAGAGGATGGCGGCATGCTCCTTGTTGATCTTTTTCAGATAGGCGGCATAGGAGCGGCCGGACTGGCGATGTTTGAGCACGAGATCGAAATTGATCTCCCCCATCACAGCCTCAAGGAAGCTGGGAAAATGCGGGTTGCGCGTCGCCTTGGCGATGGCGAGATGGAAGTCAAAATCGGCCCGGGCCTCGATTTCCGGATCGGCCGTGTCGAGGGTCTCGATGTGATCGAAGGCACGGGCGATCTCCGCCAGCGCTTCAGGCGTGCGGCGCGTTGCGGCAAGGGCGACGGATTGCATCTCCACGCCCAAACGCAATTCGAGTATCTGCATGGCCGAGCGAATGTCGTCGATCCGGCTGATCTCGAAGTTCAGCGTCTTGACGTCTTTCTCGGTGACATAGACACCGGCGCCCTGGCGGGAAAGCACGCGGCCCCCCACTTTCAATGACGTCAGTGCTTCGCGAATGACCGTGCGCGACACGCCGAATTCTTCGCATAATTGCGCGCTTGACGGGATCTTCTCGCCCGGCGCATACAACCCGCTATCAATTCTCTCGGCGAGCTTGGCGACGACGATCTCCGCCAGATTCCCGCGCTGCGTTATGATCGACATGCGGCTCCGCCTTCGGTTGGTTTACATTTATCATATATCATAGATGGCGTCCTGTTCCGTGGGAAGCGCCGCGCTCAAAAGCGAGCGCACGACCTGTATCGGATGCAGAAGTCTTCGATTGTCGACGAGCTTTACCTGCGAACGGCAGGAATAGCCCGTGGCCATTGTTATCCCGCCTACCCCGCCGCCGCGAGCGCGGGTTGCCAGCTCATCCCGTAAAGCTTCTCCGATAGGCCCCGATTGCGCACTTCATGGCCGAATGTGCCGGCCATGCCGCAGCACCCCACATCGAGCGGTTGGAGATCGACACCAAGTCTTGCAAAAACTGCTACCCATTGGCCCACAGCCGTCGGCACGTTCGAGCGCTCTGTGCAATGTGCCATCAGCCTGTAGCTGCTTTGTTGTAAACCCGGAACGCGAGTGGGCAGGCGATCGATCTGCGAGACAAGCCATTCCTGCGGCAACTGGATGCGCGCGCGGGTCGATGCATTCCCCGCATATTCGCTGCGAAAAGTGAGTGTCATGGACGGATCGATGCCGACGAGCATCACACCGGTCTCTGCCAGCGCGTCGAGTTGGCGTGCCGTGCGTTCAGCGGTTTTCTCGAAACTGCCGAGATAGCCATGGACATGCTGCGCCTTGCCGTTGTGGTATGGCGAGGAAATGAAGGGGCGAAGCCCCAAATGCCCGGCGACGTCGACGGCATCGAGAACGACCTGCGGGTCGAAATGCTCCGTAAACGCGTCGGCGATGAACACCACGGTTTGAGTGCGTTCTTCTTTGCTAAGCTGAGCAAGGGTCTGCGGCGTCGCAACGAGGATCGAGCGCCGGGCAAGTTCACGGCGAAGCGAAAGCGGCGGTATCGATGGCAATGCGGTAAGACCGATAGCGCGCAGCAGGCGTTTGCCCAGCCTGGAGTTGACGGCCAGATTGTAGGCCGGCCGCAGCCTTGTCGCCAGCGGCAGCATCGTCTCGATCGCAGCAACGATCGGGTCCTTCAGTGGTCTCAGATAGCGGCCGTAGTAGAGCTCCAGGAATTTGGCGCGAAAAGCGGGGACGCTCACCTTCACCGGACATTGGCCGGCACAGGCGTTGCAGGCGACGCAGGTGTCCATTGTGGCGCGAACTTCGTGGGAAAAGTCCTGACGGTTGGCCGGGTTGAGGGAATTCCAGGTTCTTCTCGCCAATGACAAGGGGCTCGCGGATCGCCGCAGCGTCTCGGCCTCGCGCCGCACATCGACGCCGCTTTCGATGAGCCGCCGCAGCCATTCGCGCATCAGCGACGCACGGCCCTTGGGTGAATAGCGCCGGTCGCGGGTTGCCTTGTAGGATGGGCACATCAGGCTGTCGGCATCGAAATCGAAGCAGGCACCGTTGCCGTTGCAATAGGCGGAATTGTCGAATGCGGCTCGAATATCGTTGCCGATGGCGTGGTCGAGGCTGCCGCGCAGGGGAATCTCATCGATCTTAGGAAGAGCCGCGTCGCCGGGGGCCACGATCTTGCCGGGATTAAGCTGGTTGAGCGGGTCGAAAGCCTGCTTGATCTCCTGCAGGTTCGGATAAAGAGGCCCGAAAAAAGCCGGAACATATTCCGAGCGTACGCCCTTGCCATGTTCGCCCCAGAGGACGCCGCCATATTTTTGCGTCAGCGCCACCACGGCGTCGCTGATCCGTCGCACGAGGGGAACGTGCTCTTCGCGGGTCAGGTCGAGTGCCGGCCGCACATGTAGAACACCGGCATCGACATGGCCGAACATGCCGTAGGAAACCCCTTCCCCATCGAGAAGAGCGCGAAATTCCCGGATATAGGCCGCGAGGTGTTCCGGAGGAACGGCGGTGTCTTCGACAAATGGCACGGGGCGAACCGGACCATCCACATTGCCCAGCAGGCCGACGGCCCGTTTGCGCATGGTCCAGACAGCCTCGATCTCCACCTTCTCGCGGGTGGTCGTGTAACCCTTGCGGCCCTGAAAGCGCCTGCTTTCAAGGGCTGCTGTCACGATCGCAAATTTTTCGGAAAGCTCGTCCGCGCTATCGGCAACTACCTCGACGATATTGATGCCATTGGCAGAGCCATCCGCATCGTCAGGAAAGAACTGCGCAATCCGGGGCCAGATGATGTCGCCCTTGGCAAGGCTCAGCACTTTTTCGTCAATCGTTTCGACCGAGGCGACCCTCAGCGCCACGAGATTGAGGGCATCCTCAAGGGCCGCATTGAGATCGCTGTAGCGGATATTGATCAGTGCTGCACAAGTCGGGATGGGCAAGAGGTTCAGTTCCGCCTCCGCGATCATCGCAAGTGTACCTTCGGAGCCGCAGAGCACCGCCGTCAGGTCGAAGCGTCCGTCGGCCCGATAGAGATGGGCAAGATCGTAACCGGTCATGAAGCGGTTGAGCTTGGGAAAGATCGCCTCGATCAGGTCTCTCTTTTCCGTTGCGATGCGGGCGACGACCGCGTGGATTCGACCGATCCGATCGGGGCGGGATTGGAGGGCGCGCAATTCTTCCTGCACCACCGGCCGGGAGGTAAAATCGGTGCCGTCCGTCAACACCACGCGCAGGCTGCGTACGTGGTTGCTGGTTTTGCCGTAAAGGCACGATCCCTGGCCGCAGGCGTCGGTGGAGATCATGCCGCCGATCGTCGCCCGGTTCGAGGTGGAAAGTTCCGGCGCGAAGAAAAGCCCACAAGGCTTCAGCGCCTTGTTCAGCTGATCCTTGACGACACCGGCTTGGACGCGCGCGATACGGCGAACGGGGTCGATCTCAAGTATCCTGTTCATGTGGCGCGAACAGTCGACCACGATGCCTGTTGTCAAGGATTGGCCGTTCGTGCCGGTGCCGCCGCCGCGCGGCGTGATGGTGGCCCTCGCGAACTCGGGCCGGGTAAGGGTCTTGGCGATGCGCTTGAGATCTCGGATGTTCTTCGGAAACAGAACGCCTTGCGGCTCGACCTGGTAGATGGAATTGTCAGTGGAAAAGACCGTCCTTTCGGCTGCTGCTGTGCTCATGTCGCCTTCGAAGCCGGATGAGTAAAGATACTCGAAGAAGCCTGCATTCGGCAGATGGGACGACGTATCGGCTGCGAGGCGGGGGATCATTTCGACTTCCAAAAATTACTTGTGCTTGCTCAAAGTTAGCATATAAGTGATAACATACCAATATGACAAGACAACCTGAAAAGCGCGAGAGGGAAAACGTGAAGAACCAGTCTGTTGTTATCGTCGGCGGTGCATCGGGCCTAGGCCTCACCACGGCAAAGCTGATGATTTCCCATGGCGCGACCAAGATCGGTCTCATTGATCGCAACGAGGAGCTGCTGGCCACCTCCGCGACAGCGCTGGCGGCGCTCGGAGCCGAGGTTGCGACGTCGGTTGCCGATATCTCGCGGGCCGAAACCGCCCATCGCGGCTTCGAGGATGTCGCCGCCAAACTCGGCCGGGTTCACGCGCTGATCAACAGTGCGGCGATCTATCCGCGTAAGCCGATCCTCGAAATTTCCGACGAGGACTGGGATCTCGAAAATGCCATCAACGTGAAGGGCACCTATCATATGATGGTGGCGGCCGTGCGCCATATGCGCCGGTTCGTTAATCTGCCTGAAGTCACCGGCCGCATCGTCAACGTCACGTCGGTCGATGCCTTCAAGGCCCACCCGCAGAATGCTCATTATGCCGCCACAAAGGCCGCGGTCGTCAGCCTCACCAAGTCTTTCGCGCAGGAATGCGCCAAGGACCAGATTCTTGTGAATTCCGTGGCACCCGCGGGTTTTGCGACGGATCGCGCCAAGGAGCTTGGCTTCCTGCCGGAGCTTGCCAAAGCCAGCGCACTGGGACGCGCGGCGGAGCGGTCGAGATGGCCGAGTGGATCGTCATGATGGCCTCCAGCCGCAACACCTATGCGACGGGCGAAAACGTCGTCATCAGCGGAGGTTACATCTATGTCTGATGCTTACCGCGTCGCCGTCGTCACCGGTGCGACAAGCGGCATCGGCAAGGCCACGGTGCTCATGTTGCGCAAGCGCGGGTTGGCGGTTTATGCAATCGGTCGCAACGAGGCCCAGCTTGCGGAACTCGCCGCCGACTGCGGCGCGATCCCGATCCAGGCGGATGTCCGGGATACGGCCCGTATTGCGGAGGCGCTCACCGACGTCGAGGTTGATGTCGTGGTCAACAATGCCGGCATTCTCTCTACACGCGCCGCCTTTCAGGATATAGATCCGGCCGAAATCGACGCGATGATCGACGTCAATCTGAAGGCGCCGATGCACCTCACCCGCGCCGTCTTGCCGGGCATGGTATCCCGCAAGCGTGGGCATCTCATCTACATCGGCTCCAGCGGCGGGCAGGCGGCTTATCCAAGCATGGGCGCTTACGGCCCCTCCAAAGCGGGTCTCAGCCTGTTCTGCGACAACCTGCGCTGTGATCTTCTAGGGACGTCAGTGCGTGTCAGCGAAATCGTACCGGGGCGAGTACAGACAGGACTTTACCGAACATCGATTGCCAATGGTCAGGCGAATGCTTTGCTCTATGATGGCTACCGTTCAATACAGCCGGAAAACATTGCCCAAATCGTCAGCGACGTCATCAATCTGCCCGTCTATGTCGATGTTGCACGTGTCGAGGTTTTCCCGACGGATCAGGCGCCGGGCGGCGGAACCATGGTGAAATTTGAAGCGCCGTAGCAGCTCGCATTTTGGGCGGGGAGCGAACAGATGTCTGAAAAGAGCAACGATGCGAAGGATGTGCCGGATCTTGCCCGGCATTATCGACCGGTGGCGATCCGTTCCGTGGTGGCCGCCCATGCATTGATAAAGCGGCCAGCCGCGACATTGCCGCCAGAGCCCGAGACGACCAGCATGTTTTCGTTGCCCGAAGGTTTTCACGCCCAGATCGAGGATTGAGACATGGCATTTTCGGCGCTGAACCGGCTCGGTTTCATCGGAACCGGCACGATCACGGAGGCGATCGTACAGGGTATTGTGGCGTCGGACGCAGAGACGCCTGACATCGCAGTTTCACCACGCTCGGTCGGCACGGCCGCACGACTTGCAGCTTTGTCGGCAAAGGTCAGCGTTCCACCGGACAATCAGGCGGTTGTCGACGCAGCCGATACTGTTTTTCTCGCCGTGCGCCCCGATGTGGCGGAGGCCGTGACACGCCCCCTGCAGTTCCGGGCGGGGCAACGTGTCATCAGTCTGATCGCCACGATTGACCATGCCACGCTTCAAAACTGGATCGGCGTCCCGGTCTCAATCGTTCGGGCTGTTCCGCTCCCCTTCGTTGCGACCCGCAGCGGCGTCACCGTCGTCTTCCCGCCCAATCAGGCGGTTGAAAGCCTGTTTGCCGAGCTGGGCACCGCGGTTGCCTGCAACTCGATCGAAGAGTTCGATGTCCTGGCGACCACCAGCGCCCTCATGGGCTTGTATTTCGGCATCATGGAGCATGTCGTCGGCTGGGCCCATCAAAAGGGTCTGCCGCCAACGAGTGCGCGAACCTATCTTTCTTCGCTTTTCGCCAGCCTCGGGACGGTCGCGTCTAACACGCCGACCCGTTCGCTCGAAGAGCTTCGCCATGAATACTCGACCAAGGGCGGATTAAACGAGCAGATGCATGCGCAGTTCCAGCAAGCCGGAGGCGCCGCCGCGCTTACTGCCGCCTTGGAAAGTGTGCTGGGCCGTGTGCGCCACCGATAAGTTTCGGATTTATGGGCGAGGCAGGAATACAGGACTGAGACGCCCGCTCCCATTTGGTAGGCAACAGAGAGAACCGTGACCGTGACAATCAAGCCGCGACTGTTGCAAGAGTTGGGCTATGCTCGGATATCATGCCGACTTCAGATAGCGTCGCCAGCCGCCATAGGCAGTAATGTCGGATGCGCCGGAAAGCGCAACGGATTCGACCAGAAACCCCTTGCAGCTTGTGCCGTCCGATAACGCGACGGTGCCGATGCCGAGAGGAGCAGGAATGGCCGCGACAAAATTGCCAAAAGCTTCGGGCGTCAACTGCCAGACCTCAACATCGATGCTCGCCCCCTCATCTTCGGTGACCCGCACAAGGCCGGGTTTCGGCGGTGTCTGGCCAGGCAGTGCATAGAGCCGGTAGCTGGGCGCAGTCTTTGCAGCGCGGACAAAGCAGGCTTTCAGTGTCTGTAGCTGGTGGTTCAGCGGAAGGCCGGAGAGATGAGCGCCGACGACAACCAGATCGATCAGGCCAGACGGGGCGGCGGCTTCCGGAGATTGCTTGCGGGCGGGCAGGCGCCAGCCTGTGGCGCCTAGTGAAAGATCGCTTCCCCGGTGAAGTGCTCGCGCTACATCCGCAACGAGCGCGTCCTTGCCGGACGATGCCAGCAAAGTGACGCTCGCCGGCAAGCCGTCTTTCCGTTTACCTGTGGGTACAGCAATCCCGCACATGTCGAGCAGGTTGACGAAATTCGTATAGGTGCCGAGCCTTGAGTTTTCGCGGATCGGTTCCGCATCGAGCTCTGCGACGGTGTAATGGCACGGGGCTGTCGGTACGCAGAAAAGATCGACGGAGGCGATCACGGGGGCCAGTTTGCGCTTCAGCGCTTGCAGGGCGTAGAAACCTCGAAACGCATCCACAGCAGTCAATGTTGTTGCCGCGCCATATATCCGGTGAGTTACAGGGTGGAAGGACTGAGGATGGCTGTCGAAGAAATCCTTGACTGCCGCGTAACGCTCCGCCACCCAGGCGCCCTCATACAGCAGGTTTGCCGTCGCATAAAAATCGTCGAAGGGTATTTCGACGAGACGATGACCGAGGCTCGCGAGTGCGTGCAGGGCTTGGGCGTAGGCCGCCGTCATGGCCTCATCGCCGAAGAACTGTCTATCTTCCTTAGCCGGCACACCGATCGTCAGGACAGGGCGCAAGGGAGTGGCGTTCATCCCAAAATCTCGTGAATAGGCATCTTCGGGATCTGGTTTGGCCGCGATTTCGAACACGCTCCAGGCATCATCGACGGTGAGCGCGAAGATCGAAACACAATCCAGCGTACGGCAGGCGGGAACCACGCCGGTTGTCGAAAGCGCGCCGACACTGGGCTTCAAGCCCACAATATTGTTGAGACCCGCCGGAATGCGGCCGGACCCTGCGGTATCGGTTCCGAGTGAAAAGCTGACGATGCCCCGCGCGGTCGCCACCGCTGAGCCCGAACTTGATCCGCCGGGCACGAGGTTCGGATCGACCGCATTGCGCGGGATCGAATAAGGCGTTCGCACGCCGACGAGCCCAGTGGCGAACTGGTCGAGATTGGTCTTGCCGATAACGATGGCGCCGGCTTCCCTCAAAAGCCGTACGACTGCCGCATCCTTCTGCGGCAGATAGGCATAGTCCGGGCAGGCAGCGGTCGTCGGCAAGCCGGCGACGTCGATATTGTCCTTGACGGCAAAAGGGATACCCCAGAGAGGTTTGGCAACGGGATCGAAGCTGCCAAGCGTTGTCACCTCATTCAGCAGGGCTTGGCGTTCGGCGACCTCAATGAAGATGCCGGGATCGGCAGCCTGTTCGATGCGGGAAAGAACGAGATCGATCATCTCCGAAACCGGCCATCCGCCCGCATAGGCGGCGTGTAGGGAGCCGATGTCGAAAGCCTGACTGTTGCTCATGCGAGTTCCTCTTGCAGTATCTTCACCGGCTGGTCCCACTGGATCAACACCACGCATCCTGTATCGCTCCAGACGGAATGCTCGGTATCCTTCCGGTTGATGACCAGGCAGCCCGGACCATAGTCACCGGCCTCGTCAGACTGGGTGCCCTGAAGCACCATGATGGTTTCGAGCCCCATATGACGATGGCGCGGAACTGTGGCGCCTGCCTCGTATTTCAGAAGGGCAACGCCGGGCTGGTCGTTTTCGAAAGGCTGAATCCAGTGAATGGCGACGCCTTCACGGAAGGTGCCGAATTCCAATTCCTTCCAGCCGCCCGACGTCAGGCTTTCGCGTGTCGTTTCCGGCATCAGGCAATCCCTTCGATGATGTCTTCGATCGAGCCGACCCAGCCGACGATCGCGCCCTGTGCCTTGATCATGTTGATCGCGGCCGTCTTGAATTCCGGGAAATAGCTCTCCGTTGCCTCCTCGGCGAGCAAACATTCATAGCCCCGGTCATTGGCCTCGCGCATGGTCGTCTGCACGCAGACTTCCGTCGTCACGCCGGCAAAAATCAATTGTTCGATGCCACGTTCTTTGAGAATCTCGCCCAGCGGCGTCGCGTAAAAAGCGCCCTTGCCCGGCTTCTCGATGACGATCTCGCCGTCGATCGGCGCCAGCTCTGCGAGAATCTGGGTTCCGGGTTCGCCGACAATCAGAACGCGGCCCATCGGCCCTTCATCCCCGATCTTGAGCGTCGGATTGCCACGATTGCGTTTTGCGGGCGGCAGGTCGGAAAGATCGGGGCGATGGCACTCCATCGTGTGGATCACCGGCAGGCCGGCGCTGCGAAAGCCTTCGATCAACCGCTTCACATCAGGAATGATTTTCGTGATCCGGCTGACATCGTTGCCAAGGCTCGCTCCGAAGCCGCCGGGTTCGGCGAAGTCGCGCTGCATGTCGATGACGACAAGTGCGATGGCATCGCGCTTGAGGGGGAAGGCAAAGGGTTCGGCCTTGATCTCTACCATCAATGATGCCCTGCCATATGTGCGCCGATCACGCCGATATCGGCTGAAATCGCCGGTGTCTCATAAACCAGCTTGCCCTCCGACATGACCATGATGCGGTCGGACATTTCCAGAAGTTCGTCGAGATCTTCAGACAGCAGCAGCACAGCCGTGCCGGCATTGCGCGCCTTCATGATGCGGGCGCGGATTTCCGCGACAGCGGAAAAGTCGAGACCGAAGCAGGGGTTGGAGACGATCAGCAGATCGACATCGCCGGTCAGCTCGCGGGCCAACACCGCGCGCTGGACATTGCCGCCGGAAAGGGCCGCGATCGGCGAGGAATGAGACGCCGTCTTCACCTTGAAATCCGAGATCAGCGAGGCAGCCCGCTGGCGCATGGATTTCATATCGAGCCAGAGCGCATTGCCGCCGCTCACTGGCTTTACGTCGAAGGTGCGGAAGGCCAGGTTTTCCGTCACCGTCATTTTGGGCGCACACGCGTTACCGAGTGGCTCTTCCGGGATGAAGCGAACATTGTTGATGCGGCTTTCTTGCCGGGTCGCGCCATAGCGCGTGCCCTTGATGGAGATGCTGCCGGCCTCGGGCGGACGTTGCCCGGCAAGCACTTCGGCCAGTTCCTTCTGGCCATTGCCGGAAATGCCGGCGATACCGACGATTTCGCCGGCATGCACCGTCAGATTGCCGATATCGATCGATTTCAGGCCGGTGCGATCCGGCGCCTTGATGCCGCTCACCATCAGGATTGGGCGTGCATCGGCAGCGACGGGTAGGCGGGTGTCGAGCTCCGGCAGCTTGACGTCGCCGATCATCATCGCCGCCATATCCTTGGTCGAAAGGTCCTTCACGAGGCCGCTGCCCGCCATCTTTCCGCGCCGGAGAACCGTTACGGCATCCGTGAATTTCGTCACCTCGTGGAATTTATGACTGATCATCAGCACGGTGAGCTCGCCGCGCTCCGTCATGCCGCGCACCAACCCCAACATTTCGTCGGCTTCCGCCGGCGTCAGCACGGAGGTCGGCTCGTCGAGAACGATGAAGCTGCGGCCGAGATAAAGCTGCTTGATGATTTCCAGCTTCTGCTTTTCGCCAGCCGCGAGTTCCTGCACCGGCCGGTCGAGCGGGATCTGGAACGGCATCTTTTCCATGAAGGCAGCAAGATCGCGGCGCTCCTTGGCCCAGTTGATGACGGCTGGGACATGGGCGCGGTTGATGACGAGGTTTTCAGCGCCGGTCAGAGACGGAACCAGCGTGAAATGCTGGTAGACCATGCCTAGCCCATAGGTCGCGGCGTCCTTTGGGGATTGAACGGAAACCTCGCGACCATCGACGGACAGCGAGCCCGATGTCTGGTGGTAGAAGCCCATGATGCACTTGACCAGCGTCGACTTGCCGGCGCCGTTCTCGCCGAGAAGCGCGTGGAAGGTGCCGGCCTGAACATTGATCGAGACGTTGTCCAGGGCGGTGAAGCTGCCGAAGCGCATGGTCATGCCGATCGTCTGGATGCCAACGGCCTTGCCGGCCTCTGGAAGCGGCGTGTCGCGAACCTGAATCATGGTGTTTTCCTTTCACGTCGATGGGCGGCAAACGGGCGAATTCAAGGAAGCGCGGCGATCAGGTCTTGCGAGTTCGAAACCGAGCCGAACACGCCACCCTGCATCGTCACCATCTTCAGCGCGGCGAGATGGTTGCCGTAGTCCGTTGCCCCGCAGCAGTCGCCGAGAATCAGGCATTCAAAACCACGGTCATTGGCCTCGCGCATGGTGGTATGCACGCAGACATCGGTGGTGATGCCGGTGAGGATGATGTTTTCGATGCGCTTCTGGTTGAGGATCAGTTCGAGATCGGTGGCACAGAACGAGCCTTTGCCGGGCTTGTCGATGATCGTCTCGCCTTCAATCGGATAAAGCTCCTCGATGATGTCCCAGCCGGGTTCGCCGCGCACGAGGATGCGGCCGCAGGGGCCGGGATCGCCGATGCCGGCGCTGATACGCCGCGAGCGCCAGCGCTTGTTGGCCGGGAGGTCGGCCAGATCCGGCCGATGGCCTTCGCGGGTGTGGATGATGTGATAGCCCTTGGCGCGCATGGCTGACAGTACGGTCTTGATCGGTTCGATCGGCGCGCGCACCAGCGAGAGATCGTAGCCCATGTGATCGACATAGCCGCCTGGGCCGCAGAAATCGGTCTGCATGTCGATGACGATGAGAGCAGTGTTGTCCGGGCGCAGAGCGCCGTTATACGGCCAGGGATAGGGATCGGCCTTGATGTAATGCCCGGTGCCAGTTGCCTGCGCGTCCATCGTCAAGAACTCCTGTTTATGAGCCGTCCAAAGAGGTTCGACGGGAGGCGCTTTCGCCTCCAATCCGCTTTATTTCGTGATCGACAGCGCGCCGGGTGCGCCGACAAGCGCACGGGTCGGCGAGGATGTCGCGACAAGGATGGCGAGCGTCAGCACGTAGGGTGCCGCGTAGAAAAGGTAGTAACCCTGGGTGACGCCGACCGATTGCAGTGCTGGCCCGAGAGCGCCCGCACCACCGAAGAGCAGGGCAGCGAGGAAGCAGCCGATCGGGTTCCAGCGGGCGAAAATCACCAGAGCCACTGCCATGAGGCCCTGACCGGAAGAGATGCCCTCGTTCCAGGAGCCGGGATAGTAGAGCGAGAGATAGGCGCCGCCGATAGCTGCGAGCGCCCCGCCGGCTGCGGTTGCCAGAAGCCGCACGGTGTCCGGGTTGAGGCCCATGGCGCGTGCCGCGTCCGAACTGTCTCCGACAACGCGCAGGATGAGGCCGACCCGCGTGTTGCGAAACGCCCACCAGAGCGCGAGCGCCAGCAGCGCACCGACGATGAACAGCACGTTGATCGTAAGCGCCGATTGCAGCTGCGGGCTATCCGACCAGCCGCCGAGCGCAATCGACGGCAGACGCGGCGCGACCGGCTGGATGAAGGATTTGCCGAGGAAGAAGGCAAGGCCGAGACCAAACTGCATCATGGCGATGCCGATGGCGATGTCGTTGACCTTCGGGAATTTGCAGATGAAGCCGTGCACCAGCCCGAAGATCGCGCCGGTCGCCATCGCAGCGAGAACGCCGAGATAGGGCGAGCCGCTCATGACCGCGACGGCATAGGCCGTCATGGCGCCGAAGACGAGGGTGCCTTCCAGGCCGAGGTTGATGCGGCCGGATCGCTCGGTGATCGTCTCCCCGAGACTGACGAAGATGAAGGGCGTGGAGACGCGGATCGCGCCTGCGAGAATGGCGAGCGGAACGCCCCAGATGCCGATGCCGTCTTCCATCACGCGCTCCTTTTCCAGAGATCAGGGTTGAACATCTTGAAGCGGCCGTACAGCGTCTCGCAAAACAGGATGACGATGAACAGGGTGCCCTGGAGGACAAGCACGGTCGCATCCGGCAGACCCATGCGCCGCTGGATCAGCCCACCCGAGGCATCGATGCCGCCGAGCAGGATGGCGACGGGGATGATGGCGAGCGGATTATGGCGGGCGAGAAAGGCGACGAGAATGCCGGTATAGCCATATCCTGCGGCAAGCGAGGCATTGGCGCTACCCTGCACGGCGGCAACCTCCACCATGCCTGCGAGACCTGCAAAGCTGCCGGCCAGCGCCGTGAACCCGACGATCAGCCGGCCGACCGGAAGGCCCTGGATCTGGGCTGCGCGCACATTGCCGCCGGCAATGCGGGCCGCGAAACCGACGCTGGTGGTTTCGATGATGATCCAGGAGACGATGCAGGAGACGATACCGATCACCAAGCCCCAGTTGACGTCCATGCCCGGAATGTTGCCGAGCATGTATTCGGGCGGCAGGGGCGTCGTCGAAGGCTTGTTGAGGCTTGCAGGATCACGAAGCAGCCCTTCGATGAAGTGGTTCATCAGGGCGATGGCGATGTAGGCGAGTAGAAGCGACGAAATTGTTTCGTTGACACCGCGATAGTGACGCAGCAGCCCCGCAAAACCGATCCAGAGGCCACCCATGATCATGCCGGCGATGCCCATGATAACGAGAATGACGATCGGCGGCAGAACGCCGATGAGCGGCAGGACCGCTGCCGCAGCGGCAACACCGCCGAGAACGACCGCGCCTTCGCCCCCGATGATGACGAGGCCCAGACGCGCTGGAAGTGCAACGCACAGTCCCGTCAGGAGTAAAGGTGCCGCTCGGCTGAGGCTGTTCTGGATGGAAAACCAGCTGCCGAAACCGCCGGTATACATGAGTTTGAAGAGGTCGGCCGGCGATTTGCCGACCAACACGATGAAGATGGAAAAAAGCGCCAGACCCGCCAGGATTGCTCCGAGCGAGATCACTACCGGTTCGACCCGCCGCGCCAGCCATTCCAACACGGCGGAGGAATTTTGCGGTTGCGCGGAAAGCGCTGGCTGCGTCGATATATTCGCCTCGATCGTCATGACGCTTTTCCTTGTTGGGATCAGGATGTCGAACCGACGACGCCCTCGACGAGATAGGCCATGCTTTCGAGTTCGATCGCGTCCTCAGCAAAGGCCTGGCCCGCCGTCACGACGTCGGCCCCCTTGTTGTCCTTGAGCGGTCCCTTGAAGACTGAGAACTTGCCGGTCATGATTTCAGCGAGGGTCGCATCGAACTTCTTGCGACCCTCTTCCGGCACGCTCGGACCGAGCGGGCTCATCTTGACGAAGCCATCTTTCAGGCCGCCGCGGACGAAATTGCCGAGTGGCTCGCCGGCCTGCGCCTTCTTGACGAAGTCGGAATAGACATTGCCCCAGGCCCATTCGGCGCCTGTCAGGTATTTTTCCGGCGCAAGCGGGCTCTGGTTGGCATGGTAGCCGCAGACGAAGGCGCCGCGGCCAGCCGCCGTCTCGACAACCACCTTCGGGCTATCGACATGGCAGGTGATGACGTCAGCGCCCTGGTCGATCAGCGCGTTGGTGGCTTCCGCTTCCTTGACCGCCAGCGACCATTCGCCGGTGAAGATCACCTGGCAGGTGATCGACGGATCGACGGAGCGGGCGCCGAGCAGGAAGGAGTTGATGTTCTGCAGCACTTGCGGGATCGGCTTGGCAGCAACAAAACCGATCTTCTTGCTCTTCGTCGCATATCCGGCGGCGATGCCGTTCAGATACTGGCCCTGGCCGATATAGCCGAAGTAGGAGCCGGTGTTCATCGGGTTCTTGCCCTCCTGCCAGAGGCCGCCGCAGTGGCGGAACTGGACATCAGGATATTTTTCGGCCATCGCCAGCATGTGGGGGTCGAAATAGCCGAAGGAGGTCGGGAAGATCAGGCTTGCGCCATCGAGATTGATCATGGACTCCATCGTCTTCTGGACATCCACGGTTTCCGGCACGTTTTCCTCTTCAACCACCGTCACGCCGGACATGGCCTTGATGACGGCGGCACCTTCGGCGTGGGCCTGGTTGTAGCCGTAATCATCCTTGGGGCCGACATAGATGAAGCCGACCGTCAGCGCCGTTTGCGCTGCGGCCGAGCGATAGAAGAGCGAATTGGAAAGGCCGAGTGCAGCAGCGCCGACGGCGGTCGTTTGAAGAAAACTGCGGCGATTCATCGGGATTTTGGTCATGATCAGTCTCCTCGCGGCTCGTGCCGGGTTCAAAAAAGGTCACAGGAAACTGCATGCAATGCGCGTGCCAATTTACAAGATCTTGTTTTATAAGGAACTTGATAGCTAACTCTGAGCGACAATGGGCAAACTGTATGCAGTTTTATTGGAAAATGTGCTATAAAATCGCCAATGTCTAAAATTTACGCATTCCTGTGGACGTGACTAGTGAATTTTGGGGATGCCTTACCGCTTCAATGCGGATATCGCGCGATAATATAGTGATTACAGATACTTGCTTCTTATTTGACATCAATCAGCGTTCATTGCATCTGTATGCACTATGATTATCTGGTGGAATGACCTCGTGAAATCCGTCCGAAAGAGAGAAATCGTGCGTTCCGGAACCACCGTCGAACAGATGGTGCGCGCGATTGCCGATCTCATCGTCACGGGCGCGATGCAGCCCGGTGACCGGCTGGACGAAATTTCGCTCGCCAATCGTTTCGAGGTGTCGCGCACTCCGGTTCGCGAAGCGCTGAGCCAGCTCTGCGCCATGGGCCTCGTGGATCGCCAGCCGAACAAAAGCGCCGTCGTCACCAACGTCACACAAAAACATCTCGCCTCGATGTTCGAGGCGATGGCCGAACTCGAGGGCATCTGCGCGCGTCTTTCCGCCGAGCGCATGACGGTTGAGGAGCGCAGGCTTCTGGAGGCGGAGCATCTGGCGTCCGCCCGCCTCGTGCATCGTGGGGCAGAGGAAGAGTACGAGGCCCATAATACCGAATTCCATAGTCGGCTCTATCATGGCGCCCACAGTGATCATGTCACCGAGCTGGTCACCCAGACCCGTGCCCGGCTCGCGCCCTTCCGCCGCGCCCAGTTCCGCATCGCCGGTCGCCTGGCTCAATCGTTTGAGGAGCACGATCGGATCGTAACCGCCATCCTGCGCGCGGACGGCTCTGCTGCGGGACAGGCTGCCTATTCCCATGTCTCGATCGTTCGCGAGGCGAGCAGCGTCTTTGCAAGCATTGTCGTGAAATAGCGCCTTGACGGCGGCTCAAACCAAACGGCCAGCGACAGCCTCATAATAGCGTGCGAGTTCGGGAAGTTCGGTGGGCAACCGGGAAAAGGCAGGATCGCTGGGATCGAGCTCTCCCTGATATTTGCGTTTCACAAATGCCTCATGATCCGTTCGCGCGGCGGGTGAAGCCTGATCAAGCACGGTAAAGACCGGCGAAAGCGTTGTGCGACCCTTCACCTTGATGCTGTCGAGTTCAACGGTGATGAAGTCCCGTCCCGCAAGGCGCGAGGTCTCCTCGCCGATCAGCAACGGCACGCCATAGTTCTTGGATTCGCCTTCCAGACGGGATGCCAGATTGACACTGTCACCGAGGACCGAATAGTCGAAGCGCCGGGTCGAGCCCATGTTGCCGACGACGCAATCGCCGGTATTGATCCCGACACCGATCTTCAGCACATGCGGCTTGCTGCCGGCGGCGTCGGCTTCCTGCTTCAGTTCGGCATTGAGCACGTCAATCGACGCGAGCATCCTGCGGGCAGCGCCGACGGCGTGAATGGCGTGGTCCGGATCGTCAAGCGGCGCATTCCAGAAGGCCATGAGACAGTCGCCGATATATTTGTCGATCGTGCCCCCGCTTTCGAGAACGATTTCGGAAAGGGGAGTGAGTAGCCGGTTGATCAGTGTTGTCAGTTGCTCCGGGTCATCCTTCAGAGCTTCGGAAATGGTGGTGAAGCCGCGCACGTCGCAGAACAGGATCGTCAGGGTGCGCCGCTCGCCACCAAGTTTCAACTGGCTCGGATCGTTGGCCAGACGCTCGACGAGCGCCGGCGAAAGATAACGCGAAAAGGCGCTCGTGATCTCGCGGCGACTGCGCCGTTCGGCGGCATAGTCAAGTGTTGCCTGCCCGGTCACGACAAGCAGGAAGGCCAGGGCCGGTGCTGCAGGCGAGAGGAAGGTTCCGTTGCCCGTCAGCGCCAGGAAACTTACGGCCGCCATGAAAGGCAGTACGAGCAAGGTGATCGCCGCGGTTTCCCATCCGGTCGAACGCCAGCAAAGCCCTGCGGCCGCCAGAGCGGAAAGCGCGATGGCTGTGACGACGAGGATATGCCCGGCCCGGGTGATAAAGAGATCGTGCGTGATGTTGTCGAAGACCGTCGCCTGGATTTCCGCGCCTGAAACAAGATGGCCGGTGTGGACGGTAAAGGCTGTGGCGAAGGTATCGGCCCCACCCTTTTCCAGCGTCGGTGCATTCTGCAGGCTGAGCCCGATGATCACGACACGGTCTTTGAAGATGCCGGGCGGCAGGAATTCCTGCGGATTCAGCGCCTGATAATAGGAAACTGTCGGATAGGTTCGGGCCGGACCGAACATCTGGATCAGCTGGTTGCCGGCCGCATCCGAGACCGGGCGCCCGGCAATACGGGCGAGTTCTGCGGCAAAACCGTCCTCATAATCCGGCACCTGCCGCAAGGTGCCGTCGCGGCTGAGATGCACGGATGCGATACCCGTTCTGGCGCCCTGTGCGATAAAATCCGCGAGGGGCTCCGTGCGCATGAATTGTTCGGCTTGCGGTGTGACGATGAAGCTTTCATCACTGGCCAGCACCACGTCCGGCCCAAGAGCCGCGGCCAATGCCGCGTCGTTTTGCGGGTCTGTGGCCGGCTCGGCGAAGATGATGTCGAAGCCGATCGCCTTGGCGCCCGCCGCGCGAAGCGCCTCCGCCAGTTCAGCATGCAACGCCCGCGGCCACGGCCATTGGCTGCCGATCTCGGCCATGGAGGGTTCGTCGATGGCCACGACGATCGGGCTGTCGTCCGGTACAGGGGGAGGCGAGAGAGTGGAAAGGTAATCAAAGCTGCGAAGTTCAATCAGCGACCAAGGTGAGGTGAAGGAAAACAGTGCCAGCGCCGCGGTCACGAAGAGGCCGAGAAGCACAAGGCGAGCCTGTCGCCAGCGCGCTTTCTGCAAAGTCGGACCGCCGGTCCGATAGATTTTCTTTTTTCGCGACAGGAGCGTCATCAGAATCTCACCGAGAGCGTACCTTTGACCGTCGGCCCCCAGCCCTTGACGCCCGGTGTCACCTCAAAGTCCTCGTCGAGCAAATTATACGCCGAAAGCTCCACGGAAATCTGCTTGTCGAAGGGCTCCCATTCCAGGGATGCGTCCAGTGTCCAGTAGTCGTCCAGCTTGTCTCCGGCATCGTTGCCGAGCCGTTCGCCGACATAATTTGCAGCCACGGTCATCTTGACATTGGCCGTGTTGACCCAGGTCATGGCGATCTGGCCGGTCTGGTCGGGCACGAAGATCAGCGGATCGTTGTAACTCGCCGACAGAGGATCAAGGTTCTTTGAATCGAGATGGGCATAGGTGGCTGAAAGGCCAAAGCCGTGGCCGAGGGCAAGGTTTCCGGTGATCGCAGCGCGATCAATGTGCGCCCTGTCGAAATCGAGCGTTGCCACTTCCAGAGGCTGTGTGAGCGAAACCTTATGGGCGTCCTGCCGCTGATAGTCGAAGGCCGTGAAGAAGCGGTCGGACCATTGCGCATCCCAGCGGAATGCGAAGGTATCGACATAGCCCTCGCCGTCGAGACCGATCTGATTGCTTTGGAGGCCGACGATGCCGATAGGCGCGAGCGTGGGTGCGGAGAAGTTTTCGCCTTCACGCATGTAGCCGACACGCAGCCAGTGATTTTCGAAAGGGCTCCAGGCAAGGCCGAGGCGTGGTTCGAAATGGCTTGTTCGATTTGCATCCGTATCGAGAACTCGGCCGAAAATTCCCGCTTCGAGGATCAGGTCCGGTGTTGCTTCGTAGCGCAGGTCGAGATAGGCGCGGCCGATCCGGGTGAGATCGTCGCTTTCATCGTAGGCAACGGGGGAAGGATCGGGCACGCCGGGAATATCAATGTCGATATCGAGCGTCTTTACCGCCTTATTTTTAATGACACCACCTTCAACACCGTAACGCCAGACAAGATCGTCATCTCCGATCAGATGACTGATCGCGGCGATATAACTTCTGGATCGGCCTTCTTTCTCGTCTGTTAAAGACACGGAAACAAAATCCGGGAGCCCGTCGCCATTTATATCGTCCGGCGTCCCGTCGCGATCTATGTCTATGGACTCATCATTCATCACTGTTTCAGATATTCTAGCTTTGCTGTCCGTGTAAAACAGGCCTGCATTTAGGACGTTTTGGTATCCAAACGTATGGCTCCAGGCCAAGCCGCTTGAAAGTTCGGTGACATCAACGCCAAAGTTATGACCGGTGAAAGCGGGGTCGTTGAAAACATCCTGCGTGTCGTCTGCGGTGGAATAGGTCGTAAAGGCTACAATCCTGTCATCCGGTGTCGGCGACATCGTCAGGTAACCATTGCCGCTGGTGATATCGACATCGCGGTTAGCGCTTATGCCGTTGTCGAAATTGAATTCATCTCGCGGCCGACTCCAGCTGATGTCGCCCTGGATGCTGATCGGGAACGGCGCGTATGTGAAGCCGCGGATTTCGGCGCCTCCGGTATAGGTCGTCTCGCGTCCGCCGGTCAGGAAGCCGCCGCCCAACTCCGTCTCAAAGAACGGCTCATCGAGCAGATTGGTCGTCCGCTCCCGGCTTGCGAGCATATGCGGACCCAGCATCAGGCCCTGGATATAGGCCGAGTAGCTATCCTGGTTGCCCAGCGGCCCCCACGGCGTAAGTCCATACGCGTAGGCATTGAGGAAAGGGCTGACGCTGCCGCGCACCGCCTGGTCGAAATAGCTTGTGGCGGTAAAGGGATCGAAGACCGCGTCGCCGTAATATTGCCCCCAGGCATCCAGTCCCTGTAGCCGGAAGGCGTCATTGAGCGTCGACCCGGCCTGCTGGTTGGCGCCGAGTGCTGCATAATCGCCGCCGCGGGCTCGCGTCAGCCGCATGATCTCCTGGGCATTGCGGATCGCCGTATCGGCATCGTATTCGTCGATCGCAATCGCCGTCCGCAATACCGCGACCACGGGGTCATAGGGGTCGAGCCGCTCGGCATTGTCGAGAGCTTGAGCTGCCGGCTCCCGCTCCTTGTTGGCGTAGTGGGCGGCGGCAAGCATGAGTTGCGCCTGTGAAACGCCCGGATTGGCCGTGGATCCCGCAAGAAGATCCTGAACGCCCTGTTCGACCTCGCCCATCTGCAGATGGTACCGGCCGCGTGCAATGAGCGCCATGTCGAAGGTCGGGTCCACCTCCAGCGCCAGATCGATCTCGCGTTTCGCCTCCGCCATGCGCAATTGGTCCAGATAAAGGATGGCCAGGTTGGCATGCGGCAGCGGATCGAGCGGATCGAGTGCGATGGCACGCTTGAAAGCCTCCTCAGCCTCCCTGTTGTCTTCGCGGTCGGAATGGGCAAGGCCGAGTGTATTCCAGATGTTGCTGTCGCCCGGTGCCACCTCGACGGCGCGCAGGAGGTCGTCCACCGCCCCCTTCCGATCATAGGCGATACCCATCTTGTAGGTGGCGCGTGCATCGAGTGCGGCTGGATTGTCCGGATCAAGGCTCAGGGCGCGATCGAGCGCATCCTTCGCTTCCGCTTCGTCTGCCAGAAGAATTGCAAGTTGCGCCCGTCCGGCGGGCAGCATTGCATCATCCGGGTGATCGCGCTCGGCCGCCCTGATGACATCGAGCGCTGCGCGGATATCATCGCGGAAGCCGGTAATCCAGGCCTTCCCGATGGCGGCCGAGGCGCTGTCGACGGTCTCCGGCGGTGCTTCGACACGGTTGGGATCGGCCAGCGCCCGCGCAATATAGCCGCCATAGCGGGCAATGTTGGCGCGGCGCGTATCGAGCTCCGCCCGAGCCTTGACAAAAAGTTTGGCCGCATCGTCGTAGCGATTTTCCGTGCCGGAGAGCATCGCTTCGATGAGCGTCGCCCGCGCCTGCTGGTGGCGATCCAATCCTCTTGCCCCGGCAGCCTCCAGGGCTTCGCGGGTCTTCTGGCGGCCATCGAGCGTCACATAGCTTTCCGCGAGGCTCAGCCATTCTTCCGCAGTTCGGCTTTCCAGCGGTTTCGCTTCAATCTGGCCCCGTATCCGGCGCTGCTCCTGAGCCGTACGATCCGTCGGCGGCAACCAGCGGAAGCTATCGCGAAGCTGCAGGCTGAACAGCATCTGCTCGCGCTCCTTCGGCTTGGCGATGATGATCTTCGCCGGGGCCTTGCCGATCGAGGCAACTGCGCCCTCGCCTTGGGCGACTTCAACGCTGCCGAATTCGTTTTTGAGCTCGACCTTGCCTTCCAGCACGATCAGCGATGTCTTGCCATCTGCTCCGACAGTCAGCGTCCAGTCCGTGCCGCGGATAGCCGCCGCTGCCGCCGGCGTATCGACGGTCAGCCCTTGGCCGCCACGCTCGGCGCGGGCCCAGATCGTGCCGGATTGAAGCTGAAGATCCGTGTCGCCGTCCGTTCCCATGGACTTCACGAGAAGCGATGTGTTGCGGCCGAGCCGGACCTGGGTGCGATCCGCAAAAAGCACGGCAAGCTGCCCATTGGCATTGGTACGCAGCACGTCCCCGGTCAGCAGATCCTGCTGCAGATCGACATAACGCCAGCCAGAGACATCGACGAACCGGACTTCCTCACCGGTTTTGCGGGCGATAACGGAACCGGCGGCGGGCAGGTTGCGTGGCAGCGGGTCCGCCAGTGCCGTCGTGGCAAGGCAAAGTAAAACCAGCGCAAAAAGCCGCCCCGTCAATGCATGCGTCATGCAAGTTCCCCGTATTGCACAGTGGATCACTGGCCAGCACGGTAGAAAAAGTCAAGTCAACGCGATGTTACCCAGGTTGCTTTACAGATCGAGTGTCATAAGAGGGAAACAGTAAAGTCGGGAACAATGTCGCTCCAGCGGCAGGATTCTCGTGCGACAAGTATCACCCCGTCGTCGTCCTGCTTTCCTCTGTGCTGCTCGTATAACGAGATAGGGTTATTGCGGGTCGTTGCGCATGAGAAAGCCCCGAAGCGCCGCAAGGCCTTCCTGAAGATCAAGATGGCCGAAGCCGATGCGCAGGCAGTTTTGCGGCACGGGGCCGAGTTCCGAGCGGTAGACGCTCGATGGCAGGAAGAAGACACCCGCTTCCTCGACAAGCCTCTGCGTAAATGCCTCGACACCCTCCGGTCCCTTGTAACGAATGAAGGCGACGCAGCCGCCATCTGGCTCTTTCCAGTCAAAAAGGTGAGGGAAGTCGGCGAAGAAATCATTGAGAAGGACGATATTGCTGCGGACGATGCCGCGGGTGCGGGCAAGGATGATCTCGCGATTGCGCAACGCGATCCGGGCGAGGACTTCCGAAGGCGCAGAGTTGCAGATCGAGAGGTAGTGCTTGTAGCGCTCGAAACGCTGCAACAGATCCCGGTCCTTGCACGCGATCCAGCCGATCCGCAGGCCCGGCAAGCCATAGGCCTTTGACATGACATTGAGCGAAAGGCCGCGCTCATAGGTATCGACAGCCTGCGGCAGGCGCAACTCCGGTGCGCGCTCGATCAGCCGGTAGACCTCGTCGCTGAAAAGCCAGATACCATGCTGGCGGCAAAGCGCCACCAGTGCATCGAAGATCTCGCGCGGCAGAATCTTGCCGGTGGGGTTGTTCGGGAAGTTGATCGAAATCAGTTTGGTGTTGGGGCGGATCGCCGCCTTCACTTTGTCGATATCGAGCGACCAGCCGTTCTCCATATCAAGCGCCACGCCGCTAACGGCGCAGATGGAAAGCGGAATCGTCTCGGCCGCCTGGTAATTGGGCGTGATGACGATCGCGTGGTCTGCGGGCGTCAGCAGCACCTTCATGGCGATGTAGATGCCTTCTTCTGCTCCGGCGAAGCAGATGACATCATCCGGCGCGACCGTGTCGTAGGTCCGGCTGATTTCGGCTCTCAACGCCGGTGCCCCATAAGTCTGGGTGTAGCTCAGGCTGAGATTGTCGAATTCATCGCGCTCGGCATCATCGGCCATTGCGATGAGATCGGGCAGACGGAGGCTTTCGGCGTCGGAGCCGGTGAGATTGTATCGGGCGACGAACTCCCATTTCGACATATAGGCTTCAAGTGCAAAATCACGCATCGATCCCTCGGTCATTCGGTATCTCCTGAAGCTTGGGCCCGGCTGCGGGCAGCGGAAAGGCGATTGTAGATAGTTGCGCGCGACAGGCGCAGGATTTCGGCAACATGGGGAACCGCCTTGCGGATTTCGAAGATGCCGCGTGCCTCAAGGAGCATCAGCAGATCGTCGATATCGCCGCTGGTGAGGCCGGCAAGCGTGGTGCTGCGGGAAGACAGATGTTCTCCGATCGCATTGTTGATCGTCTCGCGCCAGTCTCCCGCCATGAGGGGAGAAGTGGCCGGTGCTGCATCCGGCAAGGCGACAAGGGCTTTGAGCTGATCGCCGAGCGCGGCAAAGGTCTCGATATCCTGGTTGATGCAGAACAACCCGATGGCCTTGCCGTCCGTGCCCTTCAGGACGCAAGTGATCGACTTCAGCCGTCGCCCGTCCCAATTGCGTTTGGCATAGGGGCCGATGATATCGGCATCCGCGTCGGCGCCGATCCCGTCATCCGTCAGCGATGCGTCGCCGGGCCGTCGTTTCGAATAGCTGTTGGCGATATGGGCAATCGATCCCGTCTCAAGGTCGTGAAGGACCACTTCGACATGGGGAAAAAACAGCCGCGCAATGGCGTCTGCAAGCGGGATATAGGCATGGATCGGGCTCGTCATGCCCTATCTGTGTCACATTATACACAAATTGTCAAGATTAGATATTTTGTCTAATTTGACCGCGAGGCGCCCTGAACCTTTTCCTCAGCCTGAGAAAACGTCGGGTCGCGTGCAGCCAGTTTCTTGTAAAGATGCGCCATCATCGCGCCGGCAAACAGCGGCGTTGCAAGGTTCAGGATCGGAACGGCAAGGAAGGCGGCGATGATGACGCCAGAGGCCAGAACCGCGCGCGAATGTTTGGCCCGGAATTCCCGTGCCGCAGCCGGCGACAGATGCCGCATTGCGGCGAATTCGAAATATTCGCGGCTGAGCAGGTAGGCGTTGACGACGAAAAACGCGATGAGGTTGATGCCCGGTAGCAGGAGCAGAAACAGTGCGCACAGGTTGCCGACGATGACGACGCCGAGAAATTTGACGGTCGACAGCATCGCCTCGCCGAGTGGCAGCGCCCTGCCGGTTGGATCGGCCGGATAGTCGCGTCGTTCGACGACCTCCGCGACATCATCGAGAAAGAAGCCGGCAATCAGCGCGGTGACGGGCGCCATCAGGAGCGCTAGGCCGAGTGCCAGACCAAGGCTTGCGAAGAGGCCGATGACGAAGGTGAGCCAGCCGGCCCAATCCGGCGTGCCCGGCATCCATTGATCGATGAAGGGCAGGGCGAAATAGAGGAAAGTTTCACGCAGAGCGAGCCACAGCCCGACAAGCACCAGCAGCGTCAGGCCGATCACCTTCCACAGAACCGAGCGCGTCTCAGGTGCAAAGAGGTTGCTAAAGGCAAGCCGTGCCACGTCGAATATCATGCGATGTAACCCTCGTTTTCGCGGGGATTGCTCCCGCACCTCCTCCAGCATGTAGGCAGGCGGTGATCGGGCGACAAGAGAGCCGCCTGCCGACCCGCAACACGCAAAAATCATGTGCGTCCTCAAGGAAGTCGCTGCAAAACCGGCCAGGTGACGATAAGGTGCCGGCGAAAAATAAATACGGAGAACGAGACATGGGCGAGATTGCCGTAAACCGGTCTATCGCGAGCCTCAGCACGCTTCTGCAGACGAGCGCATTGGACGCTGTCGCGCTGACGGAAGCGGTGCTGGAAAAAATAGCTGGCTATGCGGATCGTTCAGTTTTCACGACCCTTCTGCCGGAACGGGCGCGCGCCGAAGCGCAAGCCGCGGCAGGCCGGATTGCCACCGGCCGCTCGCTCGGGCCGCTCGACGGCATCCCCTTCGCCTGGAAGGATCTCTTCGATACCAAGGGAAGTGTGACGACGGCGGCCTCGGCCGTGATGACGGACAATGCGCCGGCAGAGGCGGATGCGGCCATGGTTTCGGCACTTGCCGTGGCTGGCATGGTCAGCATCGGCCGCACCAATCTCAGCGAATTCGCTTTCTCCGGCCTCGGCATCAATCCGCATTTCGGCACGCCGAAAAATGCGGCGTCGACCGATGTGCCGCGCATTCCCGGCGGCTCTTCTTCGGGATCGGCCGTCGCGGTTGCGGCGGGACTTGTGCCGGCTGCTATGGGCACGGATACCGGCGGCTCTGTCCGCATCCCTGCCGCCTTCAACGGTATTGTAGGCTACAAATCGACCCGCGGTCGCTATTCGATGAAGGGTGTCTTCCCGCTGGCGACAAGCCTCGATTCGCTCGGGCCACTGACCCGCACGGTGCAGGACGCCGTATGGATCGACGCTGCCATGCGCGGCCTGACCGCGTCGCCGATCATGCGCGGCGATCTCTCCGGGCTCAAGCTCGTCGTGGCCGAAACCGTGGTTTTCGACGATGCCGAAGCGGGTGTCGTGGCGGCATTCGAGCAAGCCCTGGAACGGCTTTCCGCTGCCGGCGCCACGATCACCCGGCGTGCATTTCCGGTCTTCTCCGAGGTCTATGCGCTCGCCGCCCGCCACGGGCCGCTGATTGCGGCCGAGGCCTACGCCCTGCATCGCGAACGGCTGCAAGGCCCCGACGCTGGCCGCATCGACCAACGCATCGCAGCCCGTATTCGCCTCGGAGAAAAGATCGCGACGTCGGACTACATAGCGATCCTGGCTGAACGCCAGCGGCTGATCGCCGAGTTTGAAGCCTCCTTCGCGCCTGACGAATTGGTTGTGCATCCGACCGTACCGCATGTGGCACCGGCGATCGCACCTCTTGATGCCGATCAGGATCTCTTCGTTAAGACCAACCTGAAAACCCTGCGCAACACCACGATCGGCAATGTGCTCGATGGCTGCGGTGTCTCCATTCCTTGCGGCACCGGTGATGCGGGTATGCCCGTCGGCTTCCTCCTTTCCGGTCGGCGCAACGCCGATGAGCAGTTGCTGTCAGCGGCGCTTGCCGCCGAAGCCGTCATTCGGGGTGAGGCATGATCGCCTGCTTCGATATCGGCGGCTCCGCAATCAAGGCCGCCTATGCCGAAACGCCGGAGCAGGTTGTGACGCTGTCACGCGAGGCGACGCCGCTGCAAAGCTTCGATGAATTCGTGTCGGTTATGGGGAAGGCCATCCACGCTCTGCCGCAAAAGCCAACGCGCGCGGCAGTTTCGATCACTGGCGTCATCGATCCGGACACGCAGAGGATCACCTGCGCCAATATCCCCTGCATCGATGATCGCAGGCTTTCTGCCGATCTTGCCGAACGGCTCGGTCTGCCGGTGTTGATCGCCAATGATGCCGATTGTTTCGCCCTGGCGGAAGCCGGGCTTGGCGCCGGCCGCGGTCACCGCATCGTGCTCGGGGCTATCTTCGGCACGGGCATCGGCGGCGGGCTGGTGGTCGATGGGCATCTGATCAATGCCCACGGCGGCTTTGCTGGCGAGTGGGGTCATGGTCCGGCCGTTGCGTTGCGCGCCGGCAATCCCCCCGTCGAGATCCCGCATTTCGACTGCGGATGCGGCCAGCGCGGGTGCGTCGATTCTGTCGGAGCGGCGCGCGGAATGGAGCGGTTGCACAAACTGCTGCACGATGTTTCGCTGACCAGCGCCGAGATCACGTCGCGATGGGTGGAGGGAGATGCCGATGCCGGCCGCACCATCGATGTGCTTGTCGATCTCGTCAGCTCGCCATTGGCGCTGACCATCAATATCACCGGCGCTACCATCGTCCCGGTCGGGGGCGGCCTTTCCAACGTTCCGGCACTGATCGAGACGATCGACCGAACAGTGAGGACGCGTACCTTGCGGCGCTTCGAACGACCGCTGGTCGTTCCGGGCGAGCTACGGATCGAGCCGGGCCTCATTGGTGCCGCGCTGCTCGGGCTTCAGGCGGAAGGGGATACGCGATGACCGGATGTCGCCTCGAAGTCTGCGTCGATGATGCCACCGGTGTCGATGCCGCCGTTGCCGGCGGCGCCGATCGCATCGAGCTTTGCGCGGCACTCGCGACCGGCGGCCTGACGCCGCCGCCGGGCCTGATGGCCTATGCGGCGCAAGCCCCTGTCCCTTCCTACGCGATGATCCGCCCGCGAGCAGGCAGTTTCGTTTTCGATGCCGGCGAGATCGATATCATGCGATGGGATATTGATGCCGCCCGTACAGCGGGCCTTGCGGGTGTGGTGCTCGGGGCCAACCTGCCTGATGGGCGGCTGGACGCTGAATGCCTTCGGCAACTTGCCCACCACGCCGATAGCCTGGGGCTGACGCTGCACCGCGCCTTCGATCTCGTGCCGGATTTCCGCGATGCCGTCGATCTGGCAGTCGACATCAGCTGTGAGCGTATTCTGACCTCCGGCGGGGCGAAAACGGCGCTGGAAGGGATCGAGACGCTTGCCGAGATTGTTGAACACGCAGCCGGACGCATCTCGATCATGCCGGGTTCCGGTGTGTCGCTCGCCAATGCCGATCTCTTGCGGCAAAGGCTCGGCGTGACCGAACTGCATTCTTCCTGTTCGATTGTGGTGCGGGAAGAGGACAAGCGCCTGGTTTCGCTCGGCTTTGCCGGTAAAAGCACTCGTCGCACGGATGCGGCAACGGTTCGCGCCTTGAAGGAAAGCCTACGGGGATAACCAGCCGCCAGAGACGGCTGGTCAGTCGTTCAGGCCGTATAGACGCACGTCCCGCCGATATAGGTGGCGGCCATATCGAGCTTCTCCGTCAGAACGACGAAATCGGCGTCGTAGCCGGCAGCAAGTCGGCCCTTGTGGTTATCCACCCGCATGGCTTCGGCGGCATAGGTTGAGCCCATGCGCAGCGCCTCGTCCAATGCAATTCCGAGCGTCTCGTGCACGAAACGAATGGACGACAGCATATCGATATCGGCGCCGGCCAGCGTGCCGTCGGCAAGCGCCAGTCGCCCGTCCTTGCGGAAGATCTCGCGACCATTCAAGAAAAAGCCGGTCTGATCCGAACCGATCGTCGACATGGCGTCGGTGACGATGAAGATCCGTCCAGGGCCTTGTTTGGCGCGAAGAGCAGTTCGCATGCTGGCGGGATCGACATGGATGCCATCGGCGATGATGCCGGCATAGAGGCTGCCGAGATCGAGCGTTGCCCCGACCACGCCGGGTTCGCGATTGCCGAGCTGGCTCATTGCGTTGAAAAGATGGGTGACCGTGCGCGCGCCAGCTTCGGCATAGGCCTTGATCGTCGCATACCCAACATCCGTATGGCCGAGGCTGACGATGATGCCGGTCTTGGCGAGGGCTGCAACCTGTTCAATTGTCGTGTTTTCCGGGGCAACCGTCACCATCAGGCCTTCGAAAGCGCCAGCACAGGCGAGCATGGCTTGAAGATCGGCATCTTCCATCGGGCGGATCAGCGACGGATCATGCACACCCTTGCGGGCAACGGAGAGATGCGGGCCTTCGATATGCAGGCCGAGAAAGCCCGGCACACCCGCTTTTACCGCTTCGATGCCGGCTGCGATTGTCTTCGCGCGGATTTCGAACGTATCGGTGATCAGCGTCGGCAGAAGCGCGGTCGTGCCGAATTTCGCGTGTGCTGCGCAAATCTGCCGGATCGCATCGACATCCTGCTGATGGTTGAGCAGCACGCCGCCGCCGCCATTGACCTGCAGGTCGATAAAGCCGGGTACGATCAGCTTGCCGTCGGCAGCGATCGTCCCTGCTCCGGCGGGTGGAGCGGCGTCAGAGATATCGACGACCTTGCCGCCGTCGAGCAGCAGAGCCTTGCCATTGTGCCATGTGTCTCCATCGAAAACGCGGGCGCCGGTGATTGCGGTCTGAGCGCTCATCTCGTCTCCGTCACTTTTTTCAGCGCCACCGGCGCATCGGGATTGAGACCGCGCGAGCGCGACCAGGATTCGACGAAGCCATAAAATGGCAGGATCAGCGTCAGCGCATCGGTAATCGGGTGGCCGGTCTCAACGAAAGGCAGCGTCTTTGCGGTCTTGAGCTTCGAGGACGTCGCAAAGGCGAGCGCCCCTTTCGCACCGAGGCCATCAACGATGCCGACCACCGAATCTTCCGCAGCATCACGCGCGGCAAGGCCGATGACAGGGAAGCGGCGCTCGACCAACGCCACCGGACCATGCAGCACTTCGGCGGCCGAATAGGCTTCTGCGTGCATGCCGGAGGTTTCCTTGAACTTCAACGCCGCCTCGCTGGCAATGGCCAGCGCAGGGCCGCGGCCGAGCATATAAAGCGATTCCGCCTCGCCGAGATTGTCGGCAAGCAGATGCCAATCCAGCTTCACGGCCTTTTCGAAATGACCGGGCAAAGCGGCGACCGCTGTGCGCAGGCCTCCGTCGTTTGTCCATTCCGCGAGGATCGCAAGGCCGGCAACGATAGAGTTCACATAGGACTTGGTGGCAGCGACGGCGAGCTCCGGGCCTGCCTGGATATCGAGTGGATGGGTGCTCGCGTCGGAAATGGGCGACGGCAGCGTGTTGGTGAGCGCAATCGTCACGGCGCCAGCCTTGGTGGCCGCTTCTGCCATGGCGACGATGTCGGGGCTCTTGCCGGATTGCGAGATCGCGATGGACGCAGCGCTGGCGAGCTGCATCTTGGCGCCATAGATGGAAGCGAGCGATGGGCCGAGCGAGGCCACGGGTAGGCCGGTTGAAAGCTCGATCGCATATTTCAGGAAAAGCGCCGCATGGTCGGAAGAACCGCGGGCGATCGTCACCAGGAAAGCCGGGTTCTTTTCGCGCAGTGCAGCGCCCGCCTTGCGAATAGCGTCGCTCGAGCGGTCCAGCAGTCGTGCCGTCGCTTCAGGGATTTCGTCGATTTCGCGCCGCATATTGGTCTGCATGATCGTTTCTCTTTCTCGGGTATCAGGAGTCCGAAAGGGTCAGTTCGGCGACGAAGTCATAGGCGTCGCCGCGATAGAGCGAACGGGTGAATTCCACCACCCGGCCGGAGGCAAGGTAGGAAATGCGTTCGATGGAAAGGCTGGCCGAACCCACGGCAACGCCCAGCATGGCTGCGTCCGGGTCCTTGAGGGCGCAGGCCGAAATCCGCTGCACCGCTCGCGTCGGCCGCGACCGTGTCTTGTCGAGTTCCGCGTAAAGCGAGGAGGTGACGCGCGTGGGGTCCGGCAGGAATTCGGCGGAAATGCTGGCGCGCTCGATCGCAAGGGGAAGATCGTCGGCGATGCGCAGCCGCCCGAGCCGGGCGACGAGGCCATCAGCCGGCAGGCCGAGTGTCATGATCTCGTCCGGTGAGGGCTGGAACAGCCCGCGCTCGATCCACTGTGCCCGCGTGTTAAGGCCGCGCCGCGCCATGTCCTCGGTAAAGGAGGTGAGGCGCGACAGCGATTGCTGTACGCGACTGACCGGCTTGACGACAAACGTACCGGAGCCGTGACGGCGAACGAGCAGTCCATCGCGCACGAGATCGTCCACGGCTTTGCGCACGGTGACACGGCTGATATTGGCGTAGTCTGCAAGATCGCGCTCCGGCGGCAGGGCATCGCCGTGATTGAGCTTGCCCGACAGGATCGCGTCTTCCAGCGATTGCCGGAGTTTCAGATAGAGTGGGCCGGAACCGCCGGCCTGCAGTCCCTCCAGCGGAAGGATCGCCTGGAGATGCTGGGTCATGAAAGTACCTCCGCATCGGTGACGAAACGCTTTGTCGCTAGCGCCACAGAACCGGTCAACGCATCGGCTTCAGATTCGGCAAACAAGGGCTGGTGTCGATCCGCAAGCCAGGGACGATAGAATGGCGCCAGGCCACCCAGCAGGCAGATGCGGCGGCTTCCGCGGGAGACAACGACGTCGAGTGCTTCATCGATCGTCTGGGTTGAGGCCTTCAGCAGTGCGACCGCAACCGGATCGTGGCGTTCGGCATGGGCAAAGACCTTCGGCGCATAGCGACCGAACTCGCCCGGATGCGCAAGGCGCGCAAATTCGACGATATCACGCGGATCGTTGTTGAATTCAGCCATAACCTCGTCGGTCAGCGGCGACGTGGGGTGTATGCCGTCATAGGCAAGCAGGCTTTCCTGCAGCAGGGCATGACCGAGCCGGCCGCCACTGCCGAGATCGCCGACCTTGAAGCCCCAGCCGCCGATATAGGAGACATCACCGCCGATGCGGGAGATATAGATACTGCCGGTGCCGAGGATGGCGACCGCGCCGTCGAGGTCGCCAAGCGCACCCTGCAGCGCAATCAGGCCATCGGATTCGATGTCGGCACGGGCAAAGGGCAGCCGCTCTTTTACATAGTGTACGGCCTCGCCCACATTGCTGCCGGCAACGCCGACCAGCGCATCCGTGGTGGTGAAACATTCGGGATCGAGGCCCGCATCTTCGAACGCCGCTTTTGCCGCGCCGATAATGTGGACAAGCGCGGTGTCGGGGTCCGTCAGGATGTTGGCTGCGCCGCTTTTTCCGCGACCAAGGATACGGCCATCCGCGCCGGCAAGAGCGGCACGGCAACTCGTTCCGCCGCCGTCGATTCCGATAATGTAGTGTGGCATGGATACCTCCGGAAAAAAGCATACCAAAAAAATACCATTAACCAAGCAAAATTCTCGATTTTCACAAAATCAAAGTTAATTGGCTGAATTTTATGTATAATTTTTCCGATACTATTTTTTCTTCGACTGCCTATTAATTTTTCCTAGACAATTGGTATTTTTTTGGCATTAATTTGCCACAGAGGAGTTTGAGAGTATGCCGTCTGTGAAAACCGAAGAGTGTCATGACAAGGCAATCGGCCTGGATGTAGCCCATCCGGCGATAGTTTTGCGCCTTCTGGCGTCGGGTCAGCAGGCCGCGGCCAAGGTTGTCGACGACGCGATCGAAAGCATCGCCGCTGCGGCAGAAATTGCAGCCGAGGTGCTCTCGGCCGGTGGTCGTCTTGCCTATGCAGGTGCGGGTAGCTCCGGCCTGATGGCGATGGCGGATGCGCTTGAGCTTCCGGGCACCTATGGCATCGCCCATGACAAGATCGTCGTGCTGCTCGCTGGTGGTGCCGCAAGCCTGACGGATCTTGCCGGCGGTTATGAGGACGATATCGAGCTTGCCCGTAACGATGTGATCAATGCCGGGATCGGCAAGGGCGATTGTCTCGTTGCGGTCTCAGCCAGCGGTTCCACGCCCTATGCGCTGGCGGCGCTGGAGGAAGCGCGCAGCCGCGGCGCCCGCGTCATCGGGATGGCCAACAATCCGGGTGCGGCGCTGTTTGCGGACGCCGAGGTCTCGATCCTTCTGCAGACACCGCCGGAAGTTGTTTCAGGCTCGACGCGCATGGGTGCGGGCACGGCGCAGAAGATCGCCTTCAACATGTTTTCGACGCTGGTCGGCATTCAGCTCGGCCACGTCTATGACGGCCACATGGTCAATCTCAAGGCCGACAACATCAAGCTGCGCGGCCGCGCGGTGCGCATCGTGTCGGATATCGCCGGTATCGGGTCAACCGAGGCCGGACATCATCTCAATACTGCATCGGGTTCGGTCAAGATCGCCATTCTGCTTGCTGCTGGGGCAGACACGGTGGCGGCTGCGCAAGCAGCGCTTGACGGTGCACGGCAAAACCTGCGCAAGGCTCTTGAGGTCTTCGCATCGCAGGGCTAGCGCTCCGCCGGTCTGCCGGCCGGATGCTCTGGCTTGAAAACGACGTGATCCTGCGCGCCCGCTAGCGCGCAAGGTCAGGAAGACTGGGTTCCAAAACGCGCCAAGCCGGCGCTTATAAAAGGGAGAACGTAATGACCCGCACTACCCTAAAAGGTCTGCTGCTTGCGACCAGCATCCTCGGCTCCGCCGGGCTGGCCCACGCAGAAGACGTGACGCTGACCATCGAAAGCTGGCGCAACGACGACCTGTCGATCTGGCAGGAAAAACTGATCCCGGCGTTTGAAGCCAAGAACCCTGGCATCAAGGTTGTTTTCGCACCGACCGCGCCGACTGAATACAACGCCGCGCTGAACGCCAAGCTCGATGCCGGCACGGCAGGCGACCTCGTCACCTGCCGTCCGTTCGATGCCTCGCTTGAGCTCTACAACAAGAAGCATCTTGCTGACCTGACCGGTCTTGCGGGCATGGAGAACTTCTCCCCCGTCGCCAAGTCCGCCTGGACGACGGACGATGGTGCAGCGACCTTCTGCGTGCCGATGGCCTCGGTTATTCATGGCTTCATCTACAACAAGGACGCCTTCGACAAGCTGGGCATCGCAATCCCGGCAACCGAAGCCGATTTCTTTGCAGCTCTCGACAAGATCAAGGCTGACGGCACCTACATCCCGCTCGCCATGGGCACGAAGGATCTCTGGGAAGCTGCAACCATGGGCTACCAGAACATCGGCCCGACCTACTGGAAGGGTGAAGAAGGCCGCTCCGCTCTGATCAAGGGCGAGCAGAAGCTGACCGACGCCGACTGGGTCGAGCCCTACAAGGTTCTCGCCAAGTGGAAGGATTACCTCGGCGACGGTTTCGAAGCCCAGACCTATCCGGACAGCCAGAACCTCTTCACGCTCGGCCGCGCTGCGATCTATCCGGCTGGCTCATGGGAAATCGGCCTGTTCAACAGCCAGGCAGACTTCAAGATGGGCGCCTTCCCGCCGCCGGTTAAGACCGCTGGCGACACCTGCTACATCTCAGACCACAACGACATCGGTGTCGGCCTGAACGCCAAGAGCGCCCATGCGGAAGAAGCCAAGAAGCTTCTGTCCTGGATCGCTTCGCCAGAATTCGCCGATATCTACGCCAACTCGCTGCCGGGCTTCTTCAGCCTGAACTCGACGGCGGTAAAGATGGCCGATCCGCTCGCTCAGGAATTCGTATCCTGGCGCGAAAAGTGCAAGCCGACGATCCGCTCGACCTACCAGATCCTGTCGCGCGGCACGCCGAACCTCGAAAACGAGACCTGGGTCGAATCCGCCAACGTGATCAACGGTACGGATACGCCGGAAGCTGCTGGCGAAAAGCTGCAGAAGGGTCTCGACAGCTGGTACAAGCCTGCGAAGTAATGTTCGGGTCGGGGGCATTGCCCCTCACCTTAGCCCTCTCCCCGCAAGCGGGGAGAGGCGACTACAGAGTCCAGTGGCTTCTCCCTTCTCCCCGCTCGCGGGGAGAAGGTGCCCGAAGGGCGGATGAGGGGCAGCATCTGGCACGCACAAAAAAGCAAAGCGTGCTGCCGAAAATATGTAATCTGAAATCGTAAGCGTGGGCGGCAAGAAACTGCCGTAGAGCGTGCGCGGTGCAAACCGCTGGCGCAAGCACTTCGCTTATCGCAGATAATTGATGAAATAGAGAACAAACCGGTCGGAGCGGCAGAGCCATGAGCAGCGCCACATTTTCTGAAGACGAAATGAAGATCGTGCCCCGCGCCCGGCGCTGGCACATCGCTGTCTTCCTGTTGCCGGCCTTTCTTGTTTACACGGCAGTCATGATCCTGCCGCTCGTCGAGACGCTCAGGCTTTCGCTGTTCAATACCGTCGACGGGCAGTCCATCTTCGTGGGCGTCAGCAATTTCGAGGTTCTGTTTGGCGAGGAGCGCTGGGCGCATGATTTCTGGAATGCGCTGAAGAACAACACCATCTTCTTCGCGATCCACATGCTGGTCCAGAACCCGCTCGGTATCGCGCTTGCTGCCATGCTGTCGATCCCGAAACTCCGGCTCGCGGCTTTCTACCGCACGGCGATCTTCCTGCCGACGCTGCTGTCCTTCGTCATCGTCGGTTTCATCTGGAAACTGATCCTGTCGCCGATCTGGGGCATCACCCCGTTCTTCATGGACCTCGTCGGCCTCAAATCCCTCTTTGGCCCCTGGCTCGGCAAGCCGGGTTCGGCGCTGATCACGGTGTCGCTGATTTCGGTTTGGCAAAATGTCGGCATCCCCATGATGTTGATCTATGCAGCACTTCTCAACATCCCCGATGAAGTTATCGAAGCTGCCGAATGCGACGGCATTACCGGCTGGGCGCAGTTCTGGAAGATCAAGCTGCCGCTGGTGCTGCCGGCGATCGGCATGGTCTCGATCCTGACCTTCGTCGGCAATTTCAACGCCTTCGACCTGATCTACACGGTGCAGGGCGCCCTTGCGGGGCCGGACGGTTCCACGGATATCCTCGGCACGCTGCTTTACCGCACCTTCTTCGGGTTCCAGCTTCAGCTTGGCGACCGTTCGATGGGCGCAACGATTGCGACCGTGATGTTCCTGATCATCCTCGCCGGTGTCTCGTTTTATCTGTTTACCATCCAGCGGCGTATCCGCCGCTACCAGTTCTGAGGAGGCCCGAGATGTCCAAAGCCCGTATCTCCCCGCTCCGCTCCGGTTTTGTCCACATCGCGCTCGCCGGCTATACGATTATCGCGCTGTTTCCTGTCCTGCTGACGATCCTCAATTCGTTCAAGGACAAGAACGCCATCTTCCGTTCGCCGTTGTCGCCGCCGACGACCAAGAGCTTCAGCCTCATCGGCTACGAGACCGTGCTCAAGCAGGGTGATTTCGTCGGCTACTTCCAGAACAGCCTGATCGTCACTGTTGTCGCGATCTTCTTCGTGCTGCTGTTCGGTGCTATGGCGGCTTTCGCGCTGTCTGAATACCGCTTTCGCGGCAACACACTGATGGGCCTTTATCTGGCCATCGGCATCATGATCCCGATCCGCCTCGGCACGGTTGCGATCCTGCAGGGCATGGTCGCCGCCGGCCTCGTCAACACGCTGACGGCGCTGATCCTTGTCTACACCGCGCAAGGGCTGCCGCTCGCGATCTTCATCCTCTCGGAGTTCATGCGTACCGTTTCCGATGATCTGAAGAATGCAGGCCGCATCGACGGGCTTTCGGAATATGCGATCTTCTTCCGCCTCGTGCTGCCGCTGATCCGGCCGGCCATGGCGACGGTCGCAGTCTTCACCATGATCCCGATCTGGAACGACCTCTGGTTCCCGCTGATCCTTGCCCCCGGCGAGGCGACCAAGACGGTAACCCTCGGCAGCCAGGTCTTCATCGGCCAGTTTGTCACCAACTGGAATGCGGTCTTGTCCGCTCTTTCGCTGGCGATCTTCCCCGTCCTCATTCTCTATGTGATCTTCTCGCGGCAGTTGATCCGCGGCATTACGGCAGGAGCAGTCAAGTGAGCATGCCAGAAAAACCGATCCGCGTTCTCGTTGCCGGGCTTGGAAACATGGGCCGCAGCCACGCGCTGGCCTATCACAACAATCCGGGCTTCGAGATTGTCGGTCTCGTCAACCGCAGCAAGCCGACGCTTGCGCCGGAGCTTGGCGGCTATGAAATCCTGCCGGATTTTGAAAAAGCCCTGAACGACGTGAAGCCAGATCTCTGCTCGATCTGCACCTATTCGGATAGCCATGCGGATTATGCCGTCATGGCCTTCGAGGCCGGCTGCGACGTCTTCATAGAAAAGCCGCTGGCAACCACGGTTTCGGACGCCGAGCGCGTCGTGACAGCAGCGAGGAAGGCCGGCAGGAAGTTGGTCGTCGGCTATATCCTGCGCCACCATCCCTCATGGATCAGGTTGATCGAGGAAGCCCGCAAGCTCGGCGGCCCTTATGTCTTCCGCATGAACCTCAACCAGCAGTCGTCAGGCCCGACCTGGATGACCCACAAATCGCTGATGGAAACGACGCCGCCGATCGTCGATTGCGGCGTGCACTATGTCGACGTCATGTGCCAGATCACCGATGCCAAGCCCGTCGAAGTGCGCGGCATGGGCCTGCGCCTGTCGAACGAGATCGCACCCGACATGTACAATTACGGCCATCTGCAGGTGATCTACGAGGATGGCTCGATCGGCTGGTATGAAGCCGGCTGGGGACCGATGATCTCGGAAACCGCTTTCTTCGTGAAGGACGTGATGTCGCCGAACGGCGCGGTCTCGATCGTCATGGACCCGAATGCCAAGTCCGATGATATCGACACTCACACGAAGACGGCCGTTATCCGGGTTCACAAGGCCGAAACCGGCCCGGATGGCAAGTTCCTGCGCAAGGACGAGGACCTGAAGATGGACGGCGAGCCCGGCCATCAGGAACTCTGCGACCGCGAGCAGGCCTATGTGTTAAAGGCCATCCGCGAAAATATCAATCTCGACCGCCACATGGACGATGCCGTCCAGTCGCTTCGCATCTGCCTGGCTGCAGATGAAAGCGTGCGCAGCGGTCTTCCGATCAAGCTTTAAGGGGGCCTTACGTGGGATCGCTTCAACTGAAATCCATCCGCAAGGCCTTCGGTACCCATGAGGTCCTGAAGGGCATCGATCTCGAGGTCAGGGACGGCGAATTTGTGATCTTCGTCGGCCCCTCCGGTTGCGGCAAGTCCACTCTGCTGCGCGTCATTGCCGGCCTTGAGGATGCCACCTCCGGCAGTGTCCAGATCGACGGCGCCGAGGTGATCAACACGCCGCCTGCCAAGCGCGGCATCGCCATGGTATTCCAGTCCTATGCGCTCTATCCGCACCTGACGGTCAAGGACAATATGGGCCTTGGCCTGAAGCAGATGGGCGCGCCGAAGGCGGAAGTCGATGCCAAGGTTGCCAAGGCGTCCGGCATGCTGTCGCTGGAGCCTTATCTCGCCCGCCGCCCGGCCGAACTTTCCGGCGGTCAGCGCCAGCGCGTCGCGATCGGCCGTGCCATCGTGCGAGAGCCAAAACTCTTCCTGTTCGACGAGCCGTTGTCGAACCTCGATGCCGCTTTGCGCGTTAACACCCGCCTCGAAATCGCCCGCCTGCACCGCAGCCTCAAGGCGACGATGATCTATGTTACCCACGACCAGGTCGAGGCGATGACGCTTGCCGACAAGATCGTCGTGCTGAATGCCGGCCAGATCGAACAGGTCGGCTCGCCTATGGAGCTTTATAATAGGCCGGCTAACGTCTTCGTCGGCGGCTTCATAGGATCGCCGCAGATGAATTTTATCGAGGCTACCCGCCTCGGCGACACGGAAGCCAAGACCATCGGCATCCGCCCCGAGCACATCACGCTGTCGCGCGACAGCGGCACCTGGAAGGGCAAGGTCATCCATGTCGAACATCTCGGCGCCGATACCATCGTCTATCTCGAAACCGAGATGACGGGACTGCTGACAGTCCGTCTCTTCGGCGAGCATCGCTTCGCCGTTGACGATATCGTCTACGCATCGCCGGATACCACTTTGATGCACCGTTTCGGTGCGGATGACCGCGTTCTGCGCTGATATCTATTCAGGCCGAGACATCTTTTGTTACCGGGCGATGCTGCGAGGCGTCGCCCGGTAACGTTTTATTGTGCGGTGCGTCATCGGCTTGCCTTGACGTAATTTTTAACATACGAAGTTGTTTGTATAATTGGGCGTGCCTGCTGAAAAACCCGTTCGGCAAGGCGTATCAGTTTGAATTTCTTGATCTTCCGGTCACATTTCCCGATTCTTCGGAAAATGATGGAGCCGGAGTTTTTCATATGGAAACGACTATGCGGATGAACCGACTGATCCTGACTGCTGCCGCGGCAAGCCTGGCGATCCTCGCTGGATGTCAAAAACAGGAGGAGCAGCAGGCTGCCCCTGCCTATCCTCCGGCACAGGTCGCTGTCGTGACGACCAAGGCTGAAGAATTGCCGATCATCAACGAGCTGCCAGGGCGCATTGCCGCGACCCGGGTTGCTGAGGTCCGTCCGCGTGTTTCGGGCATTGTAGTGGAGCGCGTGTTCGAGCAGGGGTCAGTGGTCAAGCAGGGCGACGTGCTCTATCGCATTGATCCGGCGCCGTTCCAGGTGCAGGTCGATAGTGCTGCCGCAACGCTCGCCCGCGCCAAGGCCGTTCAGCTCCAGGCCCGCCAGACGGCGGACCGCCAGGAGCAGCTTCGCAAGGCCAATGCCGCCAGCCTGCAGGCCTATGACGATGCCATCGCCCAGCTTGCCCAGGCTGATGCGGATGTGGCAGGCGCCCGGGCGGGCCTCGCCACGGCACAGCTCAATCTGCAATACGCCAGCGTCACGGCGCCGATCAGCGGCCGCATCGGTCGTGCCCTGATCACAGAAGGCGCGCTTGTCAGCGCCAACAGCACGGAAAATCTCGCGACGATCCAGCAGCTCGATCCGGTCTATGCCGACTTCACCCAGCCCGCGACCGATCTGATCCGCCTGCGCAAGGCGCTGCAGGACGGCCAGATGATGACCGACAAGAACGAGGCGACGGTACAACTGATCCTCGATGACGGCACGCCCTATGATAAAAAGGGCAAACTGCTGTTCTCCGAAGCTGCCGTCGATGAAACGACCGGCCAGATAACCCTGCGCGGCGAGTTCCCGAACCCGGACGGCGATCTGCTGCCGGGCATGTATGTCCGTGTTCAGGTCCAGCAGGGTGTCGAGAAGAATGCCATTGCGGTTCCGCAGCAGGCCGTCCAACGCAACGCCGGTGGCCAGTCGCTGGTCTATGTGGTGACGGCTGAAAACAAGGTCGAATTCCGCACGATCATGCTGGGCCGCACCATCGGCAATCGCTGGCTGGTCGCAAGCGGTCTGAAGCCGGATGAAAAGGTTATCGTCGAAGGTTTCCAGAAGATCGGCCCCGGCGCTCCGGTTGTTCCGGCGGAATGGGATCCGAACGCCAAGCCGGCCGGTGACGCACCCGCTGCTGCTGCAGCCGAACCAAAGGCCGGTGACGTGGTAAAGCCTGCAGCCGAGGGCGCCGACAAGGCCGCCGCGCCGGCTGAAGGCGAAAAGCCGGCCGAGCAGAAGTAAGGATCGCAGGATGCCCAGTTTCTTTATCGACAGGCCGATTTTCGCCTGGGTGGTTGCGATCTTTATCATGATCGCAGGCATCATCGCCATTCCGATGCTGCCGATTTCACAGTATCCGGACGTGGCGCCGCCGCAGATCTCGATCAATACCAGCTATCCAGGCGCATCGTCGCAGGATACCTATCAGAGCGTCACGCGCCTGATCGAAGACGAGCTGAACGGTATCGATGGTCTGCTCTATTTCGAATCGACCTCCAGCGCCTCCGGCTCGGTGGAAATCAACGCGACCTTCCAGCCCGGCACCGATCCGGGCGATGCTGCCGTGGATGTCCAGAACCGCGTTCGCCGCGTCGAACCGCGCCTGCCCGACAGCGTCAAGCAGCAGGGTGTACAGGTCGATGAAGCCGGGTCCGGCTTCCTGTTGATCATCGCGCTGACCTCGACCGACGGCACCATGGATGCCATCGGGCTTGGCGACTACCTGAACCGCAACGTTCTCTCGGAAATCCAGCGTGTTCCGGGTGTGGGTCGTGCGCAGCTCTTTGCGACTGAACGTTCGATGCGTGTCTGGCTCGATCCGGACAAGATGCTTGGCCTCAACCTGACGGCAAGCGACGTGACCGCGGCCATCGGCGCTCAGAATGCGCAGGTTGCCGCGGGCTCCATCGGCGCGCAGCCGAACCCGATCACCCAGCAGATCGCCGCCCCTGTCATCATCAAGGGTCAGCTCACGTCGCCGGAGGAGTTCGGCGCGATTGTCTTGCGCGCCAATCCGGACGGTTCCGCGGTGCGCCTGCGCGATGTTGCGCGCGTCGAAGTCGGTGGCGAAAGCTACAGCTTCTCCACGCGTCTGAACGGCAAGCCATCGGCCGCTATCGGTGTCCAGCTGTCGCCAACCGGCAACGCGATGGAAACCTCGGCTGCCATTCAGGAGCGTATGAAGGAGCTTTCGACCTACTTCCCGCAGGGTCTCGAATATTCCATCCCTTACGACACCTCGCCTTTCGTCAAGGTATCGATCGAGAAGGTGCTGCACACGCTGCTCGAAGCCGTGGCGCTGGTGTTCCTCGTGATGTTCCTGTTCCTTCAGAATATCCGTTACACGGTTATCCCGACGCTCGTCGTGCCGGTTGCCTTGCTCGGCACCTGCGCGGTCATGTACGGCATGGGATTCTCGATCAACGTGTTGACCATGTTCGGCATGGTGCTGGCGATCGGTATTCTCGTCGATGATGCGATCATCGTTGTTGAAAACGTCGAGCGCATCATGTCCGAGGAAGGGCTGACGCCGCGCGAAGCAACCCGCAAGGCGATGAAGCAGATCACCGGCGCGGTCATCGGCATCACGCTGGTTCTGGCCTCGGTGTTCATTCCCATGGCCTTCTTCCCCGGTGCCGTCGGCGTCATCTACCGCCAGTTCTCGCTGACCATGGTCGTCTCGATCCTGTTCTCTGCGTTCCTGGCGCTGTCCTTGACACCCGCTCTGTGTGCCAGCTTCCTGAAGCAGGTTCCGAAGGGTCATCACCATGCCAAGCGTGGCTTCTTCGGCTGGTTCAACCGTGGATTCGACAAGACGTCGCATGGCTATAGCGGCTCGGTCTCATGGCTGATCCGCCGCGCCGGCCGCTTCATGCTGATCTATGTGATCATCCTCGGCGGTCTCGGCTACCTGTTCATGAAACTGCCGTCGTCGTTCCTTCCGGATGAAGACCAGGGCTTCGTCATCGTCATGATGCAGCTGCCGTCGGAAGCGACGGGACACCGTACGGATGAGGTTATCGCCAGCGCTGAAGGCATCTTCAGCAAGGAAGAGGCCGTCGATACGATCGTCGCGATCAACGGCTTCTCCTTCTTCGGTGCCGGCCAGAACGCAGCGCTCGCGTTCGTGACGCTGGATGACTGGGCAAAGCGCGACGCCAACAACTCGGCCCAGTCGATTGCCGGCCGCGCGACCATGGCCATGAGCCAGATCAAGGATGCGATCTCGTTTGCGCTGTCGCCGCCGCCGATCCAGGGTCTTGGCACCACGGGTGGTTTCTCGTTCCGCCTGCAGGACCGCGCTGGTCTCGGCGACCAGGCGCTGGCCCAGGCTCGCGACCAGCTTCTCGGTCTTGCGGCCCAGAGCCCGGTGCTGGCCGGCGTACGCTTCGAAGGCATGCCGGATGCGGCCCAGGCGAATGTCCTGATCGATCGCGAGAAGGCCAACACCTTCGGCGTCACCTTCGCTGACATCAACTCGACGATTTCGACCAACCTCGGCTCGTCCTATGTCAACGACTTCCCGAATGCCGGCCGCATGCAACGCGTGACGGTACAGGCGGACGAGAACAAGCGCATGCAGACCTCGGATCTTCTTAATCTGAACGTCCGCAACTCTAACGGCGGCATGGTGCGGCTCTCCTCCTTCGCCACGGTGGAGTGGGTAAAGGCGCCGACGCAAACGGTCGGCTACAACGGCTATCCGTCGATCCGCATCAGCGGCGACACCAAGCCGGGCTATTCGTCCGGTGATGCGATTGCCGAGATGCAGCGCCTGATGACCCAGCTCCCCTCCGGCTTCGGCTATGAGTGGACCGGTCAGTCGCTACAGGAAATCCAGTCCGGCTCGCAGGCGCCGATCCTGATCGCGCTGTCGTGCCTTCTGGTGTTCCTGTGCCTGGCGGCACTCTATGAAAGTTGGTCTATCCCGGTTTCGGTCATCATGGTCGTGCCGCTCGGCGTCATCGGTGCGGTTCTTGCGGTCACGCTGCGCGACATGCCGAACGACGTGTACTTCAAGGTCGGCCTCATCGCGATTATCGGTCTGTCCGCCAAGAACGCGATCCTGATCATCGAGTTCGCCAAAGAGCAGATGGAGGCTGGCAAATCGCTGATGGAGGCCACAATCGAGGCGGCGCATCTGCGCTTCCGCCCGATCCTGATGACCTCGCTCGCCTTTACGCTGGGTGTTCTGCCGCTGGCGATCGCTACCGGCGCAAGCTCGGGCAGCCAGCGCGCCATCGGTACCGGCGTGATGGGTGGCATGATTTCGGCGACGATCCTTGCGATCTTTTTCGTGCCGGTCTTCTTCGTCTTCGTGATGAGGATTTTCGGAACGAAGGACGTGCATGTGAAGACCGAGCCGACAGAAACACCGGCTGCTCCGGCGGAATGACAGGGAAGCGGCCCGCCGGTCAACGGCGGGCCTTTCCATAGGAGGAAACATGCGAAGAACGAAGGCCGAGGCGGAGGAGACGCGCCAGAACATCCTGTGCGCGGCGGAACGTGTCTTCTATGAAAAGGGTGTATCCACCGCGACCATGGAGGAAGTAGCCTCTGCCGCCGGCGTCACACGCGGTGCCATCTACTGGCATTTCGCCAACAAGACGGATCTTTTCCTCGAACTCTACAACACCGTAAAGATCCCGCAGGAAGACATGATCGAGCCGACGATCGAGGCCGAGGATATTCTCGGGGATATCGAGCGTGGCGCGAGCGACTGGCTGGAGATCATGAACACGGACGAACAGCGCCAGCGTATTCTCTCGATCCTGTTGCGTTGCGACTATTCCGGCGATCTTGCCCCTGTTCTGGAACGACAGCAGGAAGTCGATGATCATCATACGCGGATTCTGGAGATGGCTTTCGAACGCGCGCTCAGCAAAGGCCAGATGGATGCGCGCTGGACACCGCAGGCCGCCACAAACCTTTTGCGCTGGACCATGAAAGGCCTGTGCAGTGAATGGCTCATGTTCGGACGCCGTTTCGACCTGCCGGCCGAGGGCAAGAAAGGCCTTCAGCATCTTTTCGCGAGTTTTCGTTCTGTTGGAGCATAGGCATTCGGCCGGGAAGCGTTATTTCAGTGCGCTTCGTCCCAGTTATGAGCAGCGCGTGCATCCACTTTCAGAGGAACCTTCATATCGAGCGCCGGCATTGCCGCGTTCTCCATAACCGAGACGACGAGCGGGATTGTCCGTTCAACATCCGCGTCCTCAACCTCGAAGATCAGTTCGTCATGCACCTGCAGGAGCATGCGGGCGCGCTCAGCAAGCCCCGCTTCTTCCAGCGCCGGTTCCATCTTCACCATCGCCCTGCGAATGACGTCGGCGGCCGATCCCTGGATCGGCGCGTTGATGGCGGCACGCTCGTTGAAGGCGCGCAGCGACGGGTTGGACGAACGAATGTCCGGATAATGCGCACGACGGCCGAAGATGGTTTCGACATAACCGTTTTCGCGGGCGAAGGCTTTGGTCTGCTCCATATAGTCGCGAATGCCGGGGAAACGCTCGAAATACTTCTTGATGTAATCGCCGGCCTCGGAGCGCTCGATCGACAGCTGGTTGGCAAGGCCGAAGGCCGAGATGCCGTAGATGATACCGAAATTGATCGCCTTGGCGCGACGGCGGATTACGCTCGCCATGCCTTCGACCGGCACGCCGAACATTTCCGAAGCGGTCATCGCGTGAATGTCGATGCCGTCGGCAAAGGCCTGCCTCAGCTGCGGAATATCGGCGACATGGGCGAGTACCCGCAGTTCGATCTGGCTGTAGTCGGCGGATACCAACTTGTGGCCGGGTGTCGAGACGAAGGCCGTGCGGATCTTGCGGCCTTCAGCGGTGCGCACCGGAATGTTCTGCAGGTTCGGATCGGAAGAGGAGAGGCGGCCCGTTGTGGTCGCGGCCAAGGCATAGGATGTATGAACCCGTTTTGTTTCCGGGTGCACAAAGCCCGGCAGGGCATCGGTGTAAGTCGATTTCAGCTTGGTCAGCTGGCGCCAGTCGACGATCTTGCGCGGCAGTTCGTGGCCGGCAGTGGCAAGGTCTTCCAGCACCTGGGCAGAGGTCGACCATTGGCCGGTCTTGGTTTTCGAAGCGCCAGGCAGGCCCATGCGTCCGAAGAGGATGTCGCCCAGCTGCTTGGGCGATCCGATGTTGAATGTCTCGCCGGCAAGCTTGTGGATTTCGTCTTCCAGTGCCGCGGCACCTTGCGCCAGCTCACCCGAGAGCCGCGACAGGATCTGGCGATCGATGCTGATGCCACGCTCTTCCATATGGGCCAAGACTGGCACCAGCGGCCGCTCCAGGCGTTCATAGACTGAACTCAGACGACTTGCCGCGAGCCGGGGCTTCAGCACCTGCCACAGCCTCAGCGTCACATCGGCATCTTCGGCGGCATAGGCGGTCGCGCGGTCGATATCGACATAGTCGAAGGTGACCATGGATTTGCCGCTGCCGGCGACGTCCTTGTAGGCGATCGGCTTGTGGTTCAGCCAGCGTTCCGAGAGGGCATCCATACCATGGGTGCCGGCTCCGGCATCCACCACATAGGACATCAGCATCGTGTCATCGAAGCCCTGCACGGTGATGCCGTGGCGCTTCATCACGAGGTAATCGTATTTGAGATTCTGCGCAACTTTCAGGACCGACGTGTCTTCAAGCAGGTCCTTCAGCCTGTCGAGCGCATCCCGGGTTGAAATCTGGTTCTCGACCAGTCCGCCGCCCAGGAGATCGCCGACGCCGCTCTTGTGAATGAGCGGCACATAGGCTGCTTTTATGCTCGTTCCCGTCGGGTCCTGGGCATTATCGGCGACGGCCAGCGAAAAGCCGACAAGCTCTGCCTGCATAGCATCGAGCGACGTGGTCTCCGTATCAAAGGCGACGATGCCGGTTTCGCGAGCAAGGGCGATAAAGGCATCGAGTGCGGCGAGATCGCGGATCGTCTGGTAGCTTGAATGATCGATCTCGGATGTGCTGAAGGCCTGTGCCCGCGCCTGCGCAAGCGACTGTGCGGTTGCGGCATCCTCGGTCGGCGTTTTTCCGGCAGCGATAAAGGATTGGGCGGCATCCTCAGCGCTTTCAGCTGAGGCGCTGGCCCGTGAAGGAGTGGGAGATGAAGCTTCGCCCTTGTCCAGATCGGGACCACGCGCTTGCGCGCGCCATTCGACCGGAACATTTGCCGGGGCCACCGCATCGGCATCCGTTTCGGTTGCAGCCGCAACGCGACGGGTCAATGTCGTGAATTCCATGGCCTTCAGAAAAGCGATGAGCTTGGGGCCGTCCTGCGGCTCCAGGTGAAAATTTTCCACCGGGACATCGATCGGCGTATCGACCTTCAGCGTCACAAGCTCGCGCGAGAGGCGGGCAAGGTCGGCATTGGCGATGATGTTTTCGCGGCGTTTCTGCTGCTTGATCTCACTGGCGCGGGCAAGCAGCGTATCGAGATCGCCGAATTCTTCCAGCAACTGCGCCGCGGTTTTCGGGCCGATGCCGGGAATACCCGGCACGTTGTCGGTCGAATCGCCGGTCATCGCCTGCAGATCGATCATCTTGTCCGGTGTGACGCCCCATTTCTCGACCACTTCGGGGATCGAGATTTGCTTGTCCTTCATACTGTCGTACATCGACACATTGGCCGTGACGAGCTGCATCAGGTCCTTGTCGGAGGAGACGATCGTCACATCCGCGCCAGCTGCTTCCGCCATCCTGGCATAGGTGGCGATCAGATCGTCGGCCTCGTAACCTTCCTTCTCGATGCAGGGCAGGTTGAAGGCGCGCGTCGCATGACGGATCAACCCGAATTGCGGGATCAGGTCTTCTGGCGGTGCCGTGCGGTTCGCCTTGTAGAGATCATAAAGCTCGTTGCGGAACGTCTTCGAGGAATAATCGAAGATGACGGCGAAATGCGTGGGCGTCACGCCGACCGAGGTATCGCGCGCATCCGTCAGAAGCTTCCACAGCATGTTGCAGAAGCCCGAGACCGCATTGACCGGCAATCCGTCGGATTTGCGGTTCAGCGGGGGAATAGCGTGGAACGCCCGGAAGATGAATCCGGAGCCGTCGACGAGGAAGAGATGATCGCCTTTTTTCATGGCGACAAGGGATAGCGCGAGGCGCCTTGGGCGTCCATCGTTCATTGCCACAGCCGGACCGAAATTTGCCGGAAGAAAACTTCACGGGAACGTTACGAAATTGTAATCCTTCTAAAATGCCCGCTTCCCTTGAAAAGCCACATTTGCACACACAAATCTAGGTCAACGGCAAACGAACACGCCGTCGTCTGGCAAGTGGCCTGTCCCCCGCCCGCGTCAGATGTCAGGACAAAGGCCTATCCCCCTCTCCGGGCCTTTGTCCAGATAATGCCGAAACCGCCATGGCTCCGCCTCCGCCATGGCGGTTTTTCTTTGTGAACTTTTCCGGATTGAATCGGCGCAAACCCGATCGGAAAAGTTCAGGGATCAAAAACCCGTGAAAAGCCTGTCAAAGAGCCGTGTTACGTCAATGTAACTTGTCATCAAACGGCTGGGGGCGTACCCATATATCATGGCCTTCGACAGAATGGATTCTGCGACATACCTGGCCAGTCTGCTGGCAAAAAATTTCTCCCGCGCCTTGCAGGAGAGAGGCCATAAACTCGGCTTCGCGCCCGGCCAGTTTCCCGTCCTCCTGGAATTATGGAGCGAGGAAGGGTTGACCCAGAAGCAGCTCATCGACCGTCTCGATATCGAACAGGCAACCATGGCCAATACGCTTTCGCGCATGGAGCGCGACGGCTTGGTCGTGCGTCGTCGTCACCCGACGGATCGCCGCGCGCAGCAGATTTTTCTGACCGAACGGGCGCGCGAGATGGAAAGCGAGGCGAAGGAGGCCGCGATAGCCGCCGACCAGTCGCTTTTCTCAGGGTTCCGCCGTTTCGAGCGCGAACTGATGCTGGAATATATGCGCATGGCGATTGCCAACAGTGCGCGTGAATAGCGTGCCGCGAATGGATCGATCAAAAGTTTTTGCTTAAAGCCGGCCCCGTCTTTGTCTAGGTTCCGCCGGAACCAAAAGGATTCGTATCATGACGCAAAGCGTTCTTTCCCGCGCAGACGACAATCTCAACGCAAGCCTGGAACGGCTGTTCGAGCTGGTGCGCATCCAGTCGATCTCGACCGATCCGGCCTATAAGGGCGAATGCCGCAAGGCGGCCGAATGGCTGGTGGCGGAACTTGTCAGCCTCGGCTTTACCGCCTCTGTCCGCGACACGCCCGGCCATCCAATGGTCGTCGCCCACCACGAGGGCGGCAAGCCGGACGCGCCGCATGTGCTGTTTTACGGCCATTACGACGTCCAGCCGGTCGATCCTATCGAGCTTTGGGATACCGCTCCGTTTGAGCCGACGATCAAGGAGCTGAACGGCAGCAAGGTCATCACCGGCCGCGGCACAGCCGACGACAAGGGTCAGCTTCTGACCTTCGTCGAAGCCTGCCGCGCCTATAAAGAAACGGCGGGTTCGCTTCCCTGCAAGGTGACGATCCTGTTCGAGGGCGAAGAGGAATCCGGCTCGCCGTCGCTGAAGCCATTCCTTGAGGCCAATGCTGCCGAACTCAAGGCCGATTACGCCCTCGTCTGCGACACCAGCATGTGGGACCGCGATACCCCGGCGATCTCCGCCGGCCTGCGTGGCCTTGTCGGCGAAGAAGTCGTGGTCACCGCTGCCGACCGCGACCTGCATTCCGGTTATTTCGGTGGTGCTGCCGCAAACCCTATCCATATTCTGACCAAGGCGCTTGCCGGTCTTCATGACGACCAGGGTCGCGTAACACTCGATGGCTTCTATGAGGGTGTCGAGGAAACGCCGAGCCAGATCAAGGCCGCCTGGGAAACGCTCGGCCTGACGGCCGAAAAATTCCTCGGCGAGATCGGCCTTTCCGTTCCATCCGGTGAAAAGGGCCGTTCAGTTCTCGAACTCACCTGGGCGCGTCCGACAGCCGAAGTCAACGGTATCTGGGGCGGCTATACCGGGGAAGGCTTCAAGACCGTGATCGCAGCCAAGGCCTCTGCGAAAGTATCCTTCCGGCTCGTCGGCCAGCAGAACCCGGACAAGATCCGCGAAGCATTCCGCGCCTATGTCCGCTCAATAATCCCCGCCGATTGTTCGGTGGAGTTCCATCCCCATGGCGGTTCGCCGGCCATCCAGCTTCCCTATGATTCGGCTCTTCTGAACACGGCCAAAAGCGCGCTGTCGGACGAGTGGCCGAAGCCGGCGGTCATCATCGGCATGGGCGGCTCGATCCCGATCGTCGGCGATTTCCAGAAGATGCTCGGCATGGAATCCCTGCTTGTCGGCTTCGGTCTTTCAGACGACCGTATCCATTCGCCAAACGAGAAGTACGAACTGCAGTCGTTCCACAAGGGCATCCGCTCCTGGATACGCATCCTGGATGCGATTGCCGCCTGATTAACGGCAAAGCGCCGCTGCTTCCCCGGCCATGACTTGACCCTGTCGGCCGGGGATGGTCTCATTTGTGGATGGATTACCGCCTGAGACAGCCTTTGAAATATCTGGCCACATGAGGACCGCGCGCAAGTTCGTCTGGCCGGTCATCGGATTGGCTGCCATTCTCTTCTCCCTGTACGGCCTCTATCACGAGCTGCAAGGTCTCTCGATCAGGGACGTGCTGGTGAGCCTGGAGGCGGTTTCAAGCGGCCAATGGGTTCTCGCTGCCTGCGCTACGCTTCTCGCCTACGCAGCACTCGCGGCCTATGACCATCTCGCATTGGAGCATCTGGGCCGCCATATCTCGCTTACATTCATTACCGTCTGCTCGTTTACCGCCTATGCCCTTTCCCATACCGTCGGGGCTTCGGTTTTTTCCGGTGCGGTGGTTCGATACCGTGCATACGGAGCAAAAGGGCTTTCTGCCGGGGAGACAGGCATTCTCGTCGCCTTTTGTTCCTTCACCTTCGCGCTCGGAACATTGCTGCTCTCAGCGATCGTGCTTCTGCTGGAACCGGATATCACGACACGCTTTGCATCCTTCCTGCCGGTCGAGGCCTCGATTTCCACAGCATTGATCATCCTTGCGCTGATCGGACTTTACCTGGTCGGAAGCCTGATCGGGTTTCACCCCGTGAAAACGAGCTGGTTTCGGCTGGAGTATCCCAAGCCCACTCTGGCGCTGAAGCAGCTTTTCATCGCGCCACTGGAATTGATTGGTGCGGGTGCAATCATCTACTTTGCGCTGCCGATCGAAGGGAACCCTGGTTTCCTGATCGTTCTCGGGGTCTTCCTCGCCTCATTTTCCGCCGCACTGCTGTCCCATGCTCCAGGTGGTTTGGGAGTGCTGGAGCTGGTCTTCATCGCGGCCCTGCCGGAAATGGACCCGGCCGCGGTTCTTGCTGCGCTTGCCATTTTCCGGCTGTTCTACCTGATCATTCCCTTCATCATGGCGCTTGGCGTCGTAATCGTCTTTGAACGATCGCAATATGTCGCCGAGCGGCAGCGGGAGAGGACGGTTCCGGCAGAAAACGCAGAGCGGTAGGCACTCCCTACGCCGCCGTGCTCCCCGCCGTCATGATGGTGGGTGGCACTTTGCCGGAACGGCAGTGTCGAGCGGGCCGTCGGTTTCTTCCAGTTCGGCGCTGTCGATCAGCAAGGGGGTAAAAGGCGGCTCCTGGATGGCTGCATCCGCCATGCGTGTCACGTAGCAGCCGGCAAAGAAATGTTCCTTGCCCGCCTTGTCGACAGAGCGAACCGCGACCGGTACCGGCATATAAAGACTGCCGGCTGCACCTTCGGGCGTGACAGTGCCCGTCTTAACCTCGACCGTCACGGTGTCGGCATAACCCTCAGCGAAAGTCCGATAGTCCGCCAGGGCGCTCTTGTCGGAAAAATAGCTGTAGGCGCGGGCATATTCCTTGCGGGCAATGGCGTTGTAGAGCGAGCGCACAAGGGCCGCCCCGTCCGAACGATCATCGCTATAGGCGGGCTCCTGTGCCGCACAGATGGCGGGATAAGCGAATAGGCAGAGAGCAAGAAGAAGACGCTGATACATGGAAACTTCCTCGATTTTCTGGGTTCTCGAAGCCGGACAGCAAAGGAGGCGGCATCGTATGAGAGGCCGCCTTCTGAGAATAGATAGTATTCACGTTTACTGGATGACCTGCACGACCGTATGGGTCTGCGGATCAACGATCACGCGTTGGTTGTTGACGATCGCATAAGCGTAGCGATTGTCTTCCGGGACCGGGGCCAGCACTACATCCGAGGGAATCGGCTTGCCAATGGCAACGGGTTGCTGCACCACGACGGATTGCGCAACCGGTTGCTGCTGAACATAGGTCACGACGCGCTGCGGCGGCGGATCGACGGCCGTGCCAGCGATTGCGCCCACGACACCACCGACCGCGGCACCGACGGGGCCGCCCACAATCGCGCCTGTAACTGCACCGCCAGCGGCACCGGTGACGGTGCCTTCCTGGGCCAGTGCTGCTGTCGACGTCATGCCCAGCGTTGCTGCGGCGAGGATCATAATCTTGGTCTTCATGGCCAACTCCTTTCGATTTTTTGTCTAGCCATGGAGCGGTAAATGCCCGTGATGGCGGTTCGTTCCGAAAAAAATCACGCCATGCCGGCGGGATCGCCGATCGGCAGGAGGGCCGGCTCAAGCGTCGGGTCGTTCGGATTCTTGCTGTCGCTGTCATCAAGGATCGGCGGCGTTGCTGGCTTATCCTGGCTGCGATCGGGCACACCTGGCGTCGTTTGGGGGCCGCGTGGGGTTTCCGACGAAGGCGCCGGCAGCGGATCACGATTTGGCATGATGCTTCTCCTTTTCGAGCGGGCTATGCGTCTTGAAACGACGCTCGAAAAAGGAACGGGATGGAACCGCGATGGTTCCCGATCGGCTCTTCAAACGCGACCCGGATGGACTTACGTCCGGTCGGCAACTGCGTTGAGGCGACCCCGAGAGCGCGACGCCGTGCGTGCCGCCAGAAGCGTGGTGGCCAGTTTGCGTTCCTGTGCAGTGAAGAGCAGTTCGTATCGGGGATCGAGGATCAGTGCTTCCATGGAGATAGCGGCCATGCCGTGCTGCTGTAGCCGTTCCAGACCGGTCGTTCCCGGCTGTTCCAGAAGGGCGCGGGCGGCGGCAACCCCGCCTTTCAGCAGGACGAAACGGCGCAGCAGCACCGGACGAAAGCCGATCTTGGCGCATCGATCATAGATGGCCAGCATCTCCTGATGAAATTCACCTTCAAGCTTGCCCGTCACGCGCTTCATTGGATCCCTATAAGATTTCGGCCGGTGCGGGATGCGCACCAGCCGAAATAAACGCCGGAAGGCCTGCTGTGTGTCAAGCGCCCCTGCGGCTGATTGTCAGCTGGGCGTCAGGGTGACCGAGGTTCCCGTGGCCGCGACATTGAGACCAAGTTGTCCGGTTACGCTGATGATCTGGAGCTGGATGGAGCCAGACGTACCCCCGATGAGGATATTGGTTCCGATGCCGGCAAAGACCGTCGCTTCAGCCGTGGCGCCCTGATAGAGACCGCCGAGCGAGCCGCGATGATAGCCGGCGGTGGGTGCAAACACAGCCCAAGCCAGGCTGCCCTGCGTCGTGAAGCCGAGATCCACGCCTATCTTGCGGATGACACCGGTATAGCGATCCTGCTTGCCGGTGGTCGAGTTGAAGACGCAGTCAAGATTTTTGGCGGATCCGAGAACATAGCCGACACCGCCACCGACATTGCAGGTCAGCATGCCGATTTTGACGCCGTTATAGTCGTCCGCCTCCCGGTAGGTGGCGACCGGATCGGCGGCATTGGCCGCCATTGCAAAGGCTTGCGCCAAAGATGCTGCGGCAACGACTGTCGCGATGGTCCTGTTCATTGGGTTCTCCTTAGGGTTCAGCCCTGCCCGGATTGATTATATAGCGTGTGCCTTATTTCCACCAAGGCCGGTGCAGGTCATTTCAGGGGGCCTTGATCGGCCCCGCCAATTGTTGTGTTCCGTTTTACCAATAGCGGCGGCGCGGCGGTTCCGGTTGGGATGCAGCGCCGAGAATGTAACCGATCACCATGCCGGCTGCCGCCGCAACGAAAACCACCGAGCCGGCTGCTGCGGGATGTTCGCGAGCTGTCTGCGCGATGGCGCTGCCCTCGGCCTTAGCAACGGCGGCTGCCTTGCGGGCAACCGGCGCCGCGGCATCTGCGACGCTGGAAGCCCGGTCGCGAAGGTCGGAATAGGCTTCGGCACTCTGGGCACTGACGATTTTTGAGAGACGAGCGACCTCTTCGCGCAGTGCATCGAGGTCACGGGTTGATTCGATAGCCATGGCTGTGTTCTCCAGTTGACGAAGGAGAACGATCAGCTCTCGCGTTGGTTCCGCGCATCAAATCCAGTATATCCAGGCATTTTTCAGGCGCCGAAAACTGTTGTAGCGAAGTGGTTGAGAACTTTGGGAAATCCGTTTGCAAGTTCTTAACCACACCTTAAATCGCCGCATTTAGAGTCCATCGGATCGCTCAAGCGGGCCATAAACGGCCTCTTTAACCCCAGTTTCGGGAGCAGACTGCCTCGGCATGGCATCACACAACAGATCACGGCAGAGAATGGAGCCCTCCTTTGAAGAGGAGGCAACCGATGGCGATTCCCTGAACATCGGTGCCGGTGAACGTGTGTCGGGCGGGAGCCGAAAAGCATCTGCGAAGCCTGCAGGCAAATCATCATCCCGCAAAACACCCGCCAGGAAGACGAGCCGGCGACAGCGCGGTTCCGGCGGCGGCTTCTTCGGTCCTGTCAGAAGGATGATCTATTGGTGCGTCGTTCTCGGCATATGGGGCGCGATCGGGGTCGGCGGCCTTGTCATCTACTACGGCTCACGCATGCCGAGCGCGACGAGCTGGGCTATTCCAGAACGGCCGCCGAACGTCAAGATTCTCGCAGTCGATGGCACGATTCTTGCCAATCGCGGCGTAACCGGCGGCGAGGCGCTCTCGCTGGAAGAAATGTCGCCCTACATTCCGCAGGCTGTGGTCGCCATTGAGGACCGGCGCTTCTATTCGCATTTCGGCGTTGATCCGCTTGGTCTTGCCCGCGCCATGGTCACCAACCTGACCACCGGGCGCATGGTGCAGGGCGGCTCGACTCTCACCCAGCAGCTTGCCAAGAACATGTTCCTGTCACCCGAGCGTACGCTGGAGCGCAAGGTGCAGGAAGTGCTCCTCGCCTTCTGGTTGGAGCAGAAATACACCAAGGACCAGATTCTGACGATGTATCTGAACCGGGTGTTCTTCGGCTCAAACGCTTATGGCGTCGAGGCAGCTTCGCGGCGCTACTTCAACAAGTCCGCCCGCGACGTGAACCTTGGCGAGGCAGCCTTGCTCGCCGGTCTGCTCAAAGCGCCGTCACGCCTTTCCCCCGCGCGCGATCCCAAGGCCGCCGAAGCGCGCGCCCAAGTCGTGCTCGGCGCGATGCGGGAGGAAGGTTATATCTCGGATTCCGAGATCAAGACCGCCATGTCGCAACCGCCGACAAAGGCAAAGAGCTTCTGGTCGGGCGCGCAATATTATGCCGCCGACATGGTGATGGACCAGCTGCCGGGAATGATCGGCAAGGTCGATCAGGATCTGATCGTCGATACCACTCTCGATCTGACGCTTGAGAAGAAGGCCGAAGAGACGTTGGCGGCGAGCCTCGACGCCGAGGGCGAGAAATTGAATGTTTCGCAGGCGGCGCTGGTTTCGGTGGATGGCACTGGCGCAATTCGGGCGATCGTCGGCGGACGGGACTATGCCACCAGTCAGTTTGACCGTGCCGTGAAAGCCAAACGTCAGCCAGGCTCGGCCTTCAAGCCCTTCGTCTATGCGGCCGCAATGGAAATAGGTCGCACGCCGATGTCGGTGCGCAACGATGGGCCGGTCCGCATCGGAAACTGGACGCCTGAAAATTACGACCAGAAATATCGCGGCGAGGTTTCGCTCGCCGAGGCGCTCGCCAATTCTCTCAATACGATTGCTGCACAGCTTGTCATGGAAGTCGGGCCGCAGAATGTCATCAAGCTGGCGCACCGGCTCGGCATCGAATCGGAGCTTCAGTCCAATGCGTCGATTGCGCTCGGAACATCGGAGGTCAGCCTGCTCGAGCTGACATCTGCCTATGCGCCGTTCATGAATGGCGGGTTCAAGGCGACGCCGCACATCATTCGCCGCATTTCGACTGCCGACGGCACGGTGCTGTATGAAAACACCTATGACAGCCCGCCGCGTGTACTCGACCCGGAGGTTGTCAGCGAAATGAACCAGATGATGCTCGGCGTCATCGATCATGGCACGGGCAAGAATGCCCGGCTGAAGGGTTGGGAAGCTGCCGGCAAGTCCGGCACGACTCAATCCTTCCGGGACGCTCTTTTTGTAGGCTTTACCAGCAACCTGACGACCGGCGTCTGGTTTGGCAACGACGATGGCAAGTCGATGAAGAAGGTGACCGGCGGCGGTCTTCCCGCCAAGGCCTGGCATGAATATATGGCGGCTGCCCATGAAGGACTTTCGCCGTCTCCGATCTTCGGAACGGCCGGCGTGCAGCCTGTTTTCGACCAGAACGGCCAGCCGCCTGCGACGATCGGCGACGTGATTTCGGGCAATTTCGGGGGTGCGCCGGCCGGTGAGTTTCCGGATCGTCCGCAGGGGGACGGCAATCAGGCGGCACAGTTTCCGCCGCAGGGCAATGGTTCCGGTCTGGTGCCCCCTGCCGATGTCGGCCAGACGACAGGAGCCACGAGCCGGCGCACGACATTGTTCGATATCCTGACCGGCGGCTGACGGGATTGCCTCGCCGAGAGAGCGCCGCGTTACCGTAAATTTTAACGGGCGCATGCGGCGCGGGTGTTTGGTCAGTTTTTGCCTGTTTTCCCCGCCTCGAATGCCTTGCAGTCCCCAAAACCCCTCCTTATATACGCCCCATCACCGCGGTCATCGATCGCGGCCCATCACAGACCATCCCGTTAGGGGCTGTCCCATGAATGCCTGACCGGGTTCCGACAGTCCGCTGCAAGGAGAGAACGACATGGCTAAAGTAATCGGTATCGACTTGGGAACGACCAACTCCTGCGTCGCCGTCATGGACGGCAAGGACGCGAAGGTCATTGAAAATGCTGAAGGTGCGCGCACGACCCCTTCGATCGTTGCATTCAACGACGACGGCGAGCGCTTGATTGGTCAGCCAGCCAAGCGCCAGGCCGTCACCAACCCTGAAAACACGCTGTTTGCCGTCAAGCGCCTCATCGGCCGCCGTTACGACGACAAGCTCGTGGAAAAGGACAAGGGTCTCGTTCCCTACAAGATCGTCAAGGGCGACAACGGCGATGCGTGGGTCGCTGCGCACAGCGAAAAATATTCGCCGTCTCAGGTCTCTGCCATGATCCTTCAGAAGATGAAGGAAACCGCCGAATCCTATCTCGGTGAAAAGGTCACGCAGGCCGTCATCACCGTTCCAGCCTACTTCAACGACGCGCAACGCCAGGCAACCAAGGATGCCGGCCGCATCGCCGGTCTTGAAGTCCTGCGCATCATCAACGAGCCGACGGCTGCTGCACTTGCTTACGGCCTCGACAAGAAGGACGGCAAGACCATCGCCGTTTACGACTTGGGTGGCGGTACCTTCGATATCTCGGTTCTCGAAATCGGCGACGGCGTCTTCGAAGTGAAGTCGACGAACGGCGACACCTTCCTCGGTGGTGAAGACTTCGATATGCGTCTGGTCGAATACTTGGCTGGCGAGTTCAAGAAGGACCAGGGCATCGACCTGAAGAACGACAAGCTGGCTCTGCAGCGCCTCAAGGAAGCTGCTGAAAAGGCCAAGATCGAGCTCTCGTCCTCGCAGCAGACCGAAATCAACCTGCCGTTCATCACGGCAGACGCTTCCGGTCCGAAGCACCTGACCATGAAGCTGTCGCGCGCCAAGTTCGAAAGCCTGGTTGATGATCTGGTTCAGCGTACCGTTGCGCCGTGCAAGGCAGCCCTCAAGGATGCCGGCGTCACCGCAGCCGAGATCGACGAAGTCGTTCTGGTCGGCGGCATGAGCCGCATGCCGAAGGTACAGGAAGTCGTCAAGCAGCTGTTCGGCAAGGAGCCGCACAAGGGCGTCAACCCGGATGAAGTCGTCGCTCTCGGCGCCGCCATCCAGGCCGGCGTTCTCCAGGGCGACGTCAAGGACGTGCTGCTCCTCGACGTGACCCCGCTGTCGCTCGGTATCGAAACCCTCGGTGGCGTCTTCACCCGTCTGATCGAGCGCAACACGACGATCCCGACGAAGAAGAGCCAGACCTTCTCGACGGCGGAAGACAGCCAGTCGGCCGTCACCATCCGCGTCTCGCAGGGCGAGCGTGAAATGGCAGCCGACAACAAGCTGCTCGGCCAGTTCGACCTCGTCGGCATCCCGCCTGCACCGCGTGGCGTACCGCAGATCGAAGTCACCTTCGATATCGACGCCAACGGCATCGTGCAGGTTTCGGCCAAGGACAAGGGCACCGGCAAGGAGCACCAGATCCGCATCCAGGCATCGGGCGGCTTGTCCGACGCCGACATCGAGAAGATGGTCAAGGACGCGGAAGCCAATGCCGAGGCTGACAAGAAGCGCCGTGAGGGCGTGGAAGCCAAGAACCAGGCCGAAAGCCTGATCCACTCCTCGGAAAAGTCCCTGAAGGAGTTTGGCGACAAGGTCACCGAAGCCGACCGCAATGCGATTTCGGATGCGATCGCCAGCCTGAAGACGGCTGTCGAAGCATCCGAGCCGGATGCTGAAGACATCAAGACCAAGACGCAGACCCTCATGGAAGCATCCATGAAGCTCGGTCAGGCCATGTATGAGGCCCAGCAGACTGAAAGCGCCCACGCCGACGCTGCCGCCGATGCTGCCCGCGATGGCGACAATGTCGTCGATGCCGACTACGAAGAGATCAACGACGACGACAAGAAGTCGGCCTGATCTTCATCAACTGAATGATCGAGCTCCGGAGCGCCACACGCTCCGGAGCTTTTTTTTGGCCGCGATCAACCCATTAACAGTTGTTTGAGAGAGTGCTGATAGGCTTCTTCAGCTGGAAGTATGGTCCACGGGCTGGCTTCCGGATTGGCGCTTTTCTGCAGGGGATGACGTCGCGTGCATTTCCGCATCTTCGAGACATGGAGACTGATGGCCGCGCTCCTGGTGATGGCTTATCATTTCCTCCGCTTCGGTCCAGGTACACCCCAGCAGTTTGCCGCCGGCGAAGTTCTTCATCGGCTGCTGCCGCTGATGGACATGTTCTTCATGATCTCGGGCTTCCTGATCCTGCTGCGATACGGCGACCGGTTGAAGGACACTGCAGGTTACCGGCGTTTCATCGTTCGGCGACTTGCGCGGTTCTATCCCCTCTATCTGGTGACATCGGTCTTTTTCGTCGTCGTCGCCATTGCCCTGCATCTCGGTATGGTGGAATCGACCCAGGCTGAGCGCTATGACTACAATCTGCTCTGGCAGAACCTGTTGCTCGTCCAGGCATGGGGAACGACGGAAAATCTCAGTTTCAACTATGTCGCCTGGTCGCTCTCAGCCGAGTGGTTCTGCTATCTTCTGCTGCCGGTCTACGTTTTGGTGATCCGGCGCGGCGGCCTTGTGGGTCTTGCTACGCTCGCTGTCCTGAGTGTTATCGCGCTGGAAGTTGCAACAGCCGCCGGCATCATCCCGTTCGACAGCTGGCTCCAGGCGGATACCTGGGGCGCCTATCGCGCCTTTGCCGATTTTGCGGTCGGCGGCGTGGTCATGATGTGCGCCCGCGACAGCCGCTGGCAATTGCGCTCGCATCTGCCGGCCTGGGGCGTGTTTGCAATCTCGATTGTCGGCATGCTGCTGCTCTGGCCGTCCTATGTCACGGTCTTCCTGCTTGCCCTGTCCATGTTTTTTGCAGCCCTTGCCGAGCGTAACAATCCTGCTGACGCGGAGTGGCTCTCTGTCTTCTCTCCGGCGGGCCGCGCGTCTTTCGGCATATACCTGATCCACCCCATGGTTGAGACGATCCTGCTTGCCATCGTCTGGCAGCATTTCCTCGCACCGCTCGAGGTCATGAGCTTCTATGTCTTCTGGATCGTGCCCATGGTTGCGACAATATTCCTTGCCATGGCATCGGATCGGTACTTCGAAAAGCCCGTCAGTGAACGCCTCAACCGGCTCTTTGGCGAACCAGAGGCTGCCGGCAAGGTGCAGCGGCGCAACGCCCCGGCCTGAACTGTCGATTTTGAGGCAAAAAACCGCATGTCAGCAGTATTGGCTATGGTATCGCGCTTGAAGGTTCACTAAATCCTGTTGCAAGGAAATCAGGCGACCACCGGACGGCCGGGCTCGGCGCGTCTATTCAACAGGACAACCTGCACGAATGAAACGTGATCTCTACGAAACGCTCGGCGTTGCGAAAACGGCGGACGAGAAGGAGCTGAAAAGCGCCTTCCGCAAATTGGCGATGAAATATCATCCGGACAAGAACCCCGGTGACGCCGAATCCGAAAAGACGTTCAAGGAAATCAACGAAGCCTACGAGACTTTGAAGGACCCGCAGAAACGAGCGGCCTATGATCGTTATGGCCATGCTGCCTTCGAGCATGGCGGCATGGGTGGCGGCGGTGGTGCCGGCATGGGTGCCGGTGGCTTCTCCGACATCTTCGAGGATATCTTCGGCGAGATGATGGGTGGTGGGCGCCAGCGTCGCTCCTCGGGCGGCCGTGAGCGCGGCGCCGATCTGCGCTACAACATGGAAATCAGCCTTGAAGAAGCCTTCGCCGGCAAGACGGCGCAGATCCGGGTTCCGACCTCGATCACCTGCGATGTCTGCACCGGCACCGGCGCAAAGCCGGGCACCAAGCCCTCGACCTGTGTCACCTGTCAGGGTTCCGGTCGCGTGCGCGCCGCCCAGGGCTTCTTCTCGATCGAGCGCACCTGCCCGACCTGCCACGGCCGCGGCCAGACGATTTCCGATCCCTGCTCCAAATGTCACGGCCAGGGCCGTACAACGGAAGAACGTTCGCTGTCGGTCAACATTCCCTCGGGCATTGAGGATGGTACCCGCATTCGTCTGTCGGGTGAGGGCGAGGCCGGCCTGCGCGGCGGTCCTTCCGGCGATCTCTATATCTTCCTGTCGGTCAAGCCGCATGCCTTCTACCAGCGCGACGGGGCCGATCTCTATTGCAGCGTGCCGATCTCGATGACGACGGCGGCCCTTGGGGGCAAGTTCGACGTGGCGACCCTTGATGGCACCAAGTCCCGTGTATCGGTTCCGGAAGGAACCCAGGCCGGCAAACAGTTCCGTCTCAAAGGCAAGGGCATGCCCGTGCTGCGCTCGACCCAGGTGGGCGATCTCTATATCCAGATCCAGATCGAAACGCCGCAGAAGCTCACCAAGCGCCAGCGTGAGCTGCTCAAGGAGTTCGAGGAAATTTCCTCCAAAGAAAATAACCCTGAATCCTCGGGTTTCTTTTCCCGCATGAAAGACTTCTTCGACACGCTTAGCGATTGATCTCCTTTCGGGACAAGACGTTTTTCAAGGCCGGAAGCTCGGGTTTCCGGCCTTGTTCTTTTACGCAGGCACCCTTTCCGGAACCATTTCCCTCGCTTAGCTTTGTTCTCTGATGAGGATGAAACGATAGCGGGGGTGACATGGCCTACGAACTTTACTATTGGGACGGCATTCCGGGACGGGGCGAATTCGTTCGTCTGGCGCTTGAATATGCGCGGGCGGATTATGTCGATGTCGCACGCATGAACGGTGGCACGGAACAGCTGCTTGCTCTGATGAAGGGCGAAAATGCGAATGTCGTACCCTTCGCGCCGCCTTTCCTGAAGGATGGAGAGATCCTTGTCTCCCATGTCGCCAACATTCTTCTTTATCTCGGCAGTCGGCTGGGTCTGGCGCCAGAAAGCGAGATCGAGCGACTGACTGCCAACGGTCTGCAACTGACGATCACCGATTTCGTCGCCGAAGTTCACGATTGCCATCATCCGATAGGTACATCGCTCTATTACGAGGAGCAGAAGGATGAGGCGAAACGTCGTTCCGAGACATTCGTCGCGGAGCGGCTGCCCAAATTTCTAGGCTATTTCGAAAAGGTTCTGGCCCACAACCCGAAGTCGGATCACGCGGTCGGGAGCAGTTTTTCCTATATCGACCTGTCGCTCTTCCATCTTGTCGAGGGACTGCGCTACGCCTTTCCGCAGGCCATGGAGGGCGACGGCGCGCGCTATCAGCGGCTGATTGCACTGCATGACCGCGTATCGCAACTGCCGACGATCAGCGCCTATCTTGGCTCAGAACGGCGGCTTGCTTTCAATCAATCCGGCATTTTCCGCCACTATCCGGAGCTTGATGTCCTGAACAGGCCGTGACGGCGAAAGGTTCGCCGCCTCGCACCCTCTCATTCCATCACAGCACTATGGTCGATGGCTGGCGGAGCCTTGGGCTTGCGCAGCAGGAACACCAGCGGCATGACCGAGAGCGACATGATCATCAGCAGCTTGAAATCGTTCATGTAGGCGATGATCGTCGCCTGCAGCGTGATGATGCTGTCGAGGGAAGCGCGCCCGGCTTCGGTAAAGGGGCTGAGGCCCTGGGCGGCAGTCGCTTGAAAGGCGTGGTTGAACGGCGTCACCGTTGCGCCGATCGTTTCGTGATTGGCCTGGGTGTTCTCGACGAGAAGGGCTGCGACCACGGCAATGCCGACGCTCGACCCGATATTGCGCGAGAGATTGTAGAGGCCTGTGCCATCGCCGCGCATATGGGCGGGAAGGGTCGCAAAGGCGATGGTGGTTAGCGGCACGAAAAGGAAGCCGAGCCCGGCGCCCTGCACGAAGCCGACCGAAACGATCGTCCATTGCGAGACATCAGGCGTCCAGCCTATCATGTCGTACATCGCCCAGGCGGTGATCCCCAGGCCGATGAACAGCAGGATGCGGGTATCGACCTTGCCGATCAGCCGTCCGACGACGAACATGCACAGCATAGTTCCAAGCCCGCGGGGTCCCATGACAATGCCGGCGGTGATGACCGGATAGCCCATCAGCGATTGCAGATAAGGTGTCATCAACGCCAGAGAAGCAAGATAGGTGACACCGATCACGAAGATGAACAGCATGCTGACGGTAAAATTCTGGTCGAGGAACAGCCGCGGATTGATGAACGACTTTTCGGCCGTCAGGGTGTGGACGATCAGCAGGTAGAAGGCGCTGGCGCAGACAATCGCCTCAAGAATGATCTCGCCCGAGGAAAACCAGTCGAGCTGGCCGCTGCGGTCGAGAAAAAGCTGCAGCGAACCGATTGCAAGGCTCAGCATGCCGAAGCCGAACCAGTCGAGCTTGGCGAGGCTGTCGAGTTTGGTTTCCTTCACGTAGATGCTGATGCCGGCAAGGGCGAGCGCGCCGATCGGTATGTTGATATAGAATACCCAGCGCCAGCTGATATTATCGGTGAGCCAGCCGCCGATGACGGGCCCAAGCACCGGCCCGACCATGACCGAGACGCCGAACAGGGCCATCGCCGAGCCACGTTCCTCGACGGAATAGATGTCGAGCAGGATGCCTTGCGAAAGCGGCACGAGGGCCGCGCCAAAAAGCCCCTGCAACAGACGGAAGCCAACGATCTGGGAGAGCGACTGCGCGAGCCCGCAGAGGATCGAGGCGACCACGAAGCCGACAATGGCGACCATCAGAACGCGCTTGCGGCCGAATTTCGCGGCAAGAAAGCCCGACGGCGGTGTCATGATCGCGGCCGCGACGATATAGGACGTCAGCACCCAGTTGATCTGATCGGCGCTGGCGGCAACGCTACCCTGGATATAGGGCAGTGCCACGTTGGCGATCGTGGTGTCGAGCGCCTGCATGATCACGGCCAGGATGATGCAGGCCGTGATCGCGCCGCGATTGGCGACCGGTGCCGTGGCGGCTGCGGTGGGTGTCATCGGCTTTACTCGTGCGCGTGGGCCGTAAACTGGCCAAGGAGCTTCGCGATGCTGTCTGGCAGACCGCGCGCGTGGCCGGTGTTGATCTCGACGACAGCGCTCATACCGACACGGAGTGGCGGCTTACCTTCTGCGGGGTCGATGGAAACACGCATGGGAATGCGCTGAACGACCTTGACCCAGTTGCCTGAGGTGTTCTGGGCCGGCAGGAGCGAGAAGCTGGCACCCGAGGCAGGGCTGACACTCGCGACCTTGCCGGTCCATTCCTCGCCCGGATAGGCATCAACGCTGATCGACACGGTTTGCCCGGGCTTCACATAGGTCAGCTCGGTTTCCTTCGGATTGGCCGATATCCACATGTTGCTGGTGGAGACCAGCGAAAAGCCCTGCTGGGCCTCTTCGAGATAGCTGCCGACCTGAAGCGCGTTGACATTGGTGACAACGCCGTCGAAAGGCGCGCGCACGACCGTATCATCGAGTTCGCGCTGGGCGTCATCGACGTCGGCTTTCGCCTCGAGATAGGCCGGATACGTTTCGATCGGTTTGTCGGCATTGCCGCCGAGTTGTGCCAGCGTCCCTTCCGCCAGGGCCTTGGCGACCGAAACCTTCTGTCCGGCGGCATCGAGATCGTGCTTTGCCTCGTCATAGGTGGCATGGGACGCGGCGGCGTTGGAGATCAGTTTCTCCTGGCGCTCAAGGACGGTCTGGTAGTAGGGGATGTCGGCTTCCACCTGGGCAATTTGCGCCAGGGTCTGCTTATAGCCGGCCTTGAGGTTCAGGAGCTGGTTGCGGGCGGCTTCCAGCTTTGCTTGGGCGCCTTCGAGCGTGATGCGGAAGCTGTCCGACTTCAACTGGAACAATACCTGACCGGTTTTCACGGCCTCGTTTTCCTGAACATCGACAGAAGCGACAATGCCGGCAACGTCGGTCGACACACCGACCATGTCGGCCTGAAGATAGGCGTTGTCCGTTTCCATGATCTGGCCGCCGGTTACGTAGTAGTAGCCACCGGCGACGAGCGCGATCGGCAGCAGCGCAAACAGCACCGGACGCTTAACGCTGCGTTTGCGGCGCACGGGCTCTGCAGCCGGAACGGGCAGGGCAGCCGCTGATGTAGCCGGCGCTTCCGCGACCGTTTCCACGGTTTCATTGACATTGGCAGGGACGCGAAGGGAGGTAGGTTCAGCCATGGTGTGTTTCTTTATCAGCCGGCGCGCGGCAGGCCTGGAGGAGGTTGGACTTCATAAGATCGAGGATGATGACGAGCCGGTCCCGATCGTCGTCGGAGATGCCATCGAGCGCTTCGCTGCGCGTTGCGTCACCGATGGCGCGCATGTCTGATAGAAGCGCGCGGGCTTCCTCCGTTGTATAGAGGAGACAGATACGTCGGTCGGTCTCGTGCCGCTTGCGCGCGATGAAACCGCGCTCGGTAAGCTTTTCCAGGACACGCATCAGGGTGATGGGCTCGATCTCCAGCAGCTCCGCGAGCCCGCTTTGATGGATACCTTCGTTCCGCGAAAGATAGGCAAGCGTCTGCCACTGGGAACGAGTAAGGCCAATATCCCGCGCACGCTGCTCGAAGCGCTTTCTCAAGAGCCTGGCAACGTCATGCAGAAGGAAACCGAGGGTCGGTGGATTGAGGCTCATCGAAATATCTTAAGCATCCTTAATTTAAGCACCCATAATTCAATTGCTGCGTCTGCGCAATCACCTCTCTGCGGCGCCGCAATTTTTATTCATGCCCTCTTGCGTCTTGCCATCCAGCCCAAGGCGGCATAGCTCTGCCCGTGAAGTGCAACCGGACAGACCATGCCGCACAAGGTTTTCCTTACCCGCCTGAAGCTTGCCGATTTCCGCAACTATGCGGGGCTCGCGCTCGATCTCGATGAGCGCCATGTGGTGCTGACGGGAGAGAACGGGGCAGGCAAGACCAACCTGATGGAGGCGGTGTCCTTCCTGTCTCCGGGCCGGGGGCTGCGCCGCGCCGCCTATGGCGATGTCGCGCGTGTCGGGTCGGATGGTGGTTTCTCGGTCTTTACCGAATTGGAAGGGATGGACGGCAGTGTCGAGCTCGGCACCGGCACACTGGGTGGCGAGGAGGGGCAGTCGCGCCGTCTGCGGATCAATGGCACGACGGCCAAAAGTGTCGATGAACTGCTGGATCATCTGCGGATACTCTGGCTGACACCGGCCATGGATGGCCTTTTTACCGGTGGTTCCGGCGATCGCCGCCGATTTCTGGATCGTCTCGTTCTCTCGCTTGATCCTGAGCACGGCCGTCGGGCGACCGACTACGAGCGAGCCATGCGAAGCCGCAACAAGTTGCTTTCCGAGCCGCGACCCGATCCTGCGTGGCTGACGGGGCTGGAGCGGCAGATGGCAGAACTTGGTGTGTCGATGGCCCATGCCCGCCACGAAATGCTGGGCCTGCTCGCGACCTTGATCGAGCAAAACGGAGAGGGCAGCGCATTTCCCGCAGCCAGCCTTGCCCTTTCCGGGTTCTTGGACGGCGAATGGCATCGCCCCGCCGTGGACCTGGAGGAGCAATATCTCGGCATGCTGCAGACCGGACGCTACCGCGACGCCGCCGCAGGCCGAACACTGGAAGGCCCTCACCGCAGCGATCTCTTCATTCGCCACCGCGCCAAGGACATGGAAGCAGCACGTTGTTCCACTGGAGAGCAAAAGGCGCTTCTCGTCGGCCTGGTGCTTGCCCACGCCCGCCTCGTCGCCAATCTCACTGGCCACGCCCCCGTGTTGCTTCTCGATGAAATTGCCGCCCATCTCGATGAAGGCCGGCGGGCCGCACTGTTCGATCTCGTCGATGGGCTCGGCGGTCAGGCCTTCATGACCGGTACGGATCGCGCGATGTTTTCCGCGCTTGGCGATCGAGCCCGTTACCTCACGGTTGCCAACGGCGCCGTTTCCGAGTGAAGCTATATCATGTCCACTTCCCCGCTCAGTCCTGACGAAATCGAACGCTACGCCCGCCATATCGTCCTGCCGGAAGTTGGCGGGGTGGGACAGCAGAAGCTGAAGGCGGCGCGTGTCCTCGTTATCGGTGCAGGAGGGCTGGGCGCGCCGGTGTTGCTCTATCTAGCCGCCGCTGGCGTGGGCACGATCGCTATCGTCGATAACGATGAGGTTTCTCTCTCCAATCTGCAGCGCCAGATCATCCATGGCACGCCGGATATTTCCAAGCCCAAGGTGGAAAGCGCCGAAGATGCCATGACGCGGATCAACCCGCATGTCGCAGTGGTCACGCACGCGGAGCGTCTTGACGCTTCCAACGCGGAGCGCATTTTCTCCGGCTATGACATCGTGGTGGACGGGTCCGACAATTTCGAGACGCGTTATCTCGTGGCCGATGTGGCGGAGCGGATGGAAATCTCTCTCGTGACCGGTGCCGTCGGCCGGTTTGACGGTTCCCTGACTGTACTTCGCCCGTGGGTGCAAGGACCGGATGGGCGGCTTAACCCGCGCTACCGCGATCTTTTTCCAGAACCACCGGCACCGGGTGTGGTGCCGTCATGCGCCGAGGCCGGGATTGTCGGCGCGCTAACCGGCGTCATCGGTACATTGCAGGCTATGGAAGTGATCAAGCTGATTACGGAAGCCGGAGCGCCCTTGATCGGACGACTTCTTCTCTATGATGCCGTGGCCGCGCGTTTCGAAACGATCCGCTACAGGCGGCGCGCACCGCACGAGGTAGAATGATAATCGAGCGCATCAACGACGGCTTTACGGCTTTGGAAGACTTGTTGTCGCTGATCCTGGCCGCGTTCGCCTATATGGAGCCGCGGATCGATCCGCCATCGTCGGCGCATCTTCTGAACGTCTCTTCCTTGCGCGAAAAGGCAGCAACGGAAATCGCCTATGTCGCTGTGGAGCAGGGGCAGATCCTCGGCTGCGTTTTCCTGAACCCGGAACCAGATTGTCTCTACATCGGCAAACTGGCAATCGATCCGACCATGCAGGGCAGGGGGATTGGTCGCGCACTTCTCGATACAGCAATCCACACAGCCGAAACTCTGGGTCTGCCACAGCTGCGGCTTCAGACTCGTATCGAGCTTATTGAGAACCATGCGATCTTCAGCCGCTGGGGCTTCCGAACGACGGCAGAACGCGCACATCCTGGTTTCACGCGCGCGACCTACATCGAGATGCGCAAGGCCCTCTGAATTCAAACCCTGTTCGGAAGAACGCGGTCCGGCGGGCGATGCCCGTCGAAGAAGGTCCGGATGTTGATCACGACCTTTTCGCCCATATCCACACGTCCCTCGAGCGTCGCCGAACTCATATGCGGCAGGAGCACGACCTTGCCTTCGGCGGCGAGCTTGACGAGCTTCGGATTGACGGCCGGCTCGTTTTCGAAAACGTCGAGCCCGGCGCCGGCAATCTTGCCCTCTCGCAGGCATTTGATCAGCGCCGCCTCATCGACAATGCTGCCGCGCGCGGTGTTGACGATGTAGCTTGTCGGCTGCATCAGCGCGAGACGCCGAGCCGACAGGAGATGGTAGGTTGCGGGCGTCGAGGGGCAGTTGACCGAGATGATATCGACACGGGCGAGCATCTGGTCGAGGCTGTCCCAATAGGTCGCCTCCAGCTTTTCCTCAGTCTCGTGGCTGACACGCTTGCGGTTGTGGTAATGGATCGAAAGCCCGAAGGCCTTGGCGCGGCGGGCAACGGCGGTGCCGATACGGCCCATGCCGACGATACCGATGCGTTTTCCCGCAAGGCGACGGCCGAGCATCCAGGTCGGAGACCACCCGGCCCATTCGCCCTTCTTGTCGGTGAGGATATTGGCACCCTCGATCAGCCGTCTCGGCACGGCGAGAATGAGCGCCATCGTCATGTCGGCGGTGTCCTCGGTCAGTACGTTTGGCGTATTGGTGACCGTTATGCCGCGACGGGCGGCGGCATCGACATCGATGTTGTCAACGCCGTTGGAGAAGCTGGCGATCAGCTTCAGCTGCGGTCCGGCCTGCTCGATCAGGGCAGCATCAATTCGGTCGGTAAGGGTCGGCACGAGCACGTCGGCGCGCTTGACGGCCGCCACCAGTTCCGGCTGGCTGCGCGGCGCATCGTCGATATTGAGTTCGGCGTCGAACAGCTCGCGCATGCGCGTTTCCACGACATCCGGCAGCTTGCGGGTGATATAGACCTTGGGCTTTTTCTTCGCGGTCATCTATGCCTGTCTTGTGCTTGTTGACGGGTTCTTAACCAAGATGAGTGATCGTTCTCCCTGCAGTGCATTTTCTACCAGACCCGGTGCGGAAGACAAACGAAACTCTGAAACTTCTCCGGCGAATTGTTTGCGAGTTATCGCGCCGATCTGATTTTTGCCTGCAAGCTTCTGATTGTTTTGGAAAAAACGGATTCGTCATGCGTAAGGTCCTCTCCAGGTTCGTTCTCGCCGCGGTCGTTCTGGCCGGTTGTGCAAGCGTTGCCGCGCCGGCCTTTGCTCAGGCCGCCAAGGGCGCAAGCGGTCTGCCGCTGCCACGTTTCGTCAGCCTCAAGTCGAAAAGCGTCAATCTGCGCGTCGGCCCGAGCGTCGATTATGCGATCGCGTGGCGCTATATGCGCTCCGGCGTTCCGGTCGAAATCATCCAGGAATATGATAACTGGCGCCGTATCCGCGATGCTGACGGTGCAGAGGGCTGGGTCAACCAGGCCCTGCTTTCCGGCGACCGAACGGCGATTACCGCGCCATGGATGCGCAGCAAAGGCGATGATATCTTCGTCAACATGCGGCGGGAACCCCAGTCAAGTGCTGCGATTATCGCGCGTCTTCAGCCGGGCGTCGTCGTGCATGTCGGCGAGTGCAATGGCGATTGGTGTCATGCGGACGCTCAGGGCACTGAGGGCTGGATCGCCCAAACCGAAATCTGGGGCGCTTATCCGGGCGAAGCCTTCAAGTAACTCGGCGGGGGCTCAGAGGAGCCCCGCCTCTTTCGCTGCATCCGAAAGCGAAATCATCGGGCGCGGTCCCACTTGCTCGATGACGATGCCGGCGGCAAGGCTGCCGAGCCTGCCGCAATCGGCAAGCGAACGATCGGCGGTGTAGCCGAACAGGAAACCTGCCGCATAAAGATCGCCGGCGCCGGTCGTATCGACGACCTCTGCAATTTCCGTTGCTTCAACACGAACGCGCTCGCCGCCCCGAATGACGATCGAGCCTTCCTCGCTCATCGTCACGGCCGCAAGCTTGCAATCTTTGGCGATGCTGTCGAGGGCAAGATCGAAATCCTCCGTCTCGTAGAGCGCCAGTGCCTCCTGCCGGTTGGCGAAGACGATATCGACGGTGCCGGAGCGCATCAGGTCGAGGAATTCGGCACGGTAGCGGTGAACGCAGAAACTGTCGGAGAGCGTCATCGCCACTTCGCGACCGTTGGCATGGGCAATGCGGGCGCATTCGCGGATTGCATCCTTGGCGCGCGGCGGATCCCAGAGATAACCTTCGAAATAGGTGACCTTGGCATCGGCGACAACATCGGCTTCGACATCTTCCGGGCCGAGCTCGATACAGGCGCCAAGATAGGTGTTCATCGAGCGTTCGCCGTCGGGCGTGACAAAGATCATCGAGCGCGCGGTCGGCGGCTCCGAGGGAAGGGGCTTTGTCTCGAAATGCACGCCCTGGGCGCGAATGTCGTGGGTGAAGATGTCGCCCAGCTGGTCGCTTGAAATCTTGCCGAAATAGGCGGCGCGTCCCCCGAGACTGGCAACGCCCGCCGCCGTGTTGCCGGCACTGCCGCCGGAGGCTTCGAGGGCCGGGCCCATGCGGGAGTAGAGAAGCTCGGCGCGCTCGGCATCGATCAGGTTCATCGCGCTCTTGATGATGCCGTTGTGAACCAGAAATGCGTCCTCGCAACGGGCGATGATGTCGACAATCGCATTGCCGACCGTGAGCACGTCGAATTTCGTCATGGGGAACCGCCTGGAAAATATGCTTCAGCCGGTATCCGGTAATAGCGAATTTGTGGGTCTTGGGAAGCGCAAATGCTGAAATCGTACGAAGGGCGTAGATTTTTCTTGATTTTGGAAACGATCATTTCCTATATAGCCGCCATGAACACGCTCCCAGCAACCTGCGATCTCCTCAAACCCGCCCGCGGACGTCCACGGGCTTTCGATGTCGATGCGGTGCTGGATGGCGCCATCGCTGTCTTCAGCGAGCGTGGCTACCACGGCACGTCGATCGGCGATCTCGCCAATGCGATGGGGCTGACCACCGGCAGCATCTACAAGGCTTTCGACGATAAACGCGGCGTTCTGCTTGCGGCCTTCGCGCGTTACCGGAAAGTGCGCCGGACCCTGCTGTTGAGTGCCATCGCACACGCACGAACCGGACGCGAGAAAATCCGTGCCGTGCTTGGCTTTTATGCTGATGCGGCCTGTGGTGGTTCCGGCCAGCGGGGCTGTCTTGTCGTGGCCACAGCAACCGAACTTGCCGCAACAGATGCGCTTGCTGCCCGCGATGTCGATGAAGCCCACGCCTCGAACGAGGGGCTGCTCCGGGATCTGATCCTCCTTGGACAGCAGGATGGCTCGATTGGCGTTGAGATCGACGCTCAAGCAACCGCCCGCACCATGCTTTGCCTGCAACAGGGCATGCGTGTTGTCGGCAAGACCGATTCCCGTAGCCGTGAAGACATGGCCCGCATCGTCGATGTGGCCATGGCCATGCTCGGCTAACGCAACACCGATAACGCCAGACTGGAGATTTTCCGTGGCCACCATAACCGCCGTCGATGCAGCGCAATCCCCGCCGGCATCGCTCTCGCCGTCCATGACCTTTCTGCTCGCTGCGGCCTGCGGATTGATTGCCGCCAATCTTTATTATGCGCAGCCGTTGATCGGCTTGATCAGTTCGTCGCTGGGTCTGACGCCGGCCGCGGCCGGCCTCATCGTCACGCTGACGCAGATCGGTTATGGGCTGGGCCTGCTGCTGATCGTGCCACTTGGCGATCTCTTCGAAAACCGCAGGCTCATCCTCGTCATCACCGGGCTCGGCACCCTTGCCGTCGTTGCCGCAGGTCTGGCGAATACGCCCATGCAGTTTCTCGCTGCAGCGCTCTTCATCGGTATAGGCTCGGTCGCGGTGCAGATCATCGTGCCCTATGCCGCCCATATGGTGGCTGAGGAACATCGCGGTGCGACCGTCGGCAATGTCATGAGCGGCCTGATGGTTGGCATCATGCTCGCGCGGCCGGTATCGAGTTTCATTGCCGAGTTCCTGCCGTGGCATTCCGTTTTCTTTATCTCCGCCGCCGTGCTCGTCGCCCTGATGGTCGTGCTCGGCCGGGCCTTGCCGGATCGCGTGCCGAAGACAGGCCTCGGCTATGGCGCCCTTCTGACCTCGATGGGGCGGTTGGTGGTAACGACGCCGATCCTGCGCCGCCGGGCGCTCTATCAGGCCTGTCTCTTCGGTGCCTTCAGCCTATTCTGGACGACGACGCCGCTTCTGCTGTCTGGGCCGGAATTCGGCCTGTCGCAGGGCCAGATAGCGCTTTTTGCACTCGCCGGCGCTGCGGGCGCGGTCGCGGCACCCATAGCTGGGCGCATGGCCGATCGTGGCTGGAGCTATTGGGCAAGCCGCGCCGCGATGGCCTCTGTCGCGGTGGCCTTCCTGATCACGCACATCGCGCCCACAGGCTCGATGCTCGCTCTGGTGCTGCTGACCTTCGCGGCGATCCTGCTCGATTTCGGGGTGACGACCAACCTCGTCCTTGGCCAGCGCGCGATCTTCGTCCTCGGTCCCGAATATCGCAGCCGACTGAATGGCCTCTATATGGCAACGTTCTTTGCCGGCGGCGCGATCGGTTCGGCCGTGGGAGCATGGCTCTATGCCGATGGCGGCTGGTGGGCGGCATCGACCTTCGGGCTTGCGTTACCACTCACAGCGCTCGCCTATTCCCTGACGGAAGGGCGTGACAAAGGCTGATCAGGGCTGCGGCGGTTCCGTGAACTGCTGGGGTAGCTCAACCAAAGGTGCGGGGATGGCATTGGTCTTCTCCGCTGCCTTGCAGATATCGGCGATCACGCAGCGCTGACATTCGGGCTTTCGGGCCTTGCAGCAGTAGCGCCCGTGCAGGATCAGCCAATGATGCGCATGGTAGAGATAGTGATCCGGAATGATCCGCATCAGATTGTCCTCGACCTCATCCGGGGTTTTCCCCGGCGCCAGACAGAGCCTATTGGCGATGCGGAAGACATGGGTATCAACCGCCATGGTCGCCTGACCGAAAGCCATGGACATGACGACATTCGCCGTCTTGCGGCCGACGCCGGGCAGGGTGATCAATTCCTCTCGGGTGCGGGGAACTTCTCCACCGAAATCCGCAATCAGCTTCTCACTGAGCGCGATGACGTTCTTGGCCTTGTTGCGATAGAGCCCGATGGTCTTGATGTAGTCGCGAACCTTTTCCTCGCCGAGTTCAACCATTTTTTCCGGCGTATCGGCCACGGCAAAGAGCGCCCGGGTCGCCTTGTTGACGCCGGCATCGGTCGCCTGTGCCGACAAGGCCACAGCAATGACCAGGGTGAAGGGATTGACGTGTTCAAGCTCGCCTTTCGGTTCCGGTCGCTGGATCGAAAAGCGGCGGAAGATTTCCTCAATCTCGTCCCGGCTATAGGCGGTCTTCATCGGCGCCTTGCCGCGACCGGGCGTCGCGGGGCGGGTTTTTGCCGGCGCGGATGCTGTTTTCGACTTCACGTTTCTCATGAGCCATCTATAGTTGGCAGCCATGAACGATGGCAATGGCGAGATCGCGATCCCTGAGAAGCCGGTTTTCGAGGCCGAGCTGACTCCCTATCGTTCGCTCGGAATAAAAGGCTTCAAGGTCTTCTTCCTGATTGCTGGCTTGATGAGCCTTGTGCACATCTTCGTCTTCGTGGTCATAGGCGCCTGGCCGGTCGTCTTCTTCTTTGGGCTCGATTACCTGCTGCTGTTCGGAGCCTTCTGGCTGAACTATCGAGCCGCCCGCGCCCGCGAAGAAGTCTCGGTATCGCGCACCGATGTCCGTGTTCGGAAATTCACGCCGACCGGCCATATGACCGAACATAACTTCAATCCCTTCTGGACACGCTTCAATATCTCCCGCCATTCCGAGATCGGTATCGTCTCCATGCAGGTCGCCGATCGCCGCCGCGTCACCGATGTCGGCATGTTCCTCAATCGCGACGACCGGGAAAGCTTCGCCAAGGCCTTTTCCGGTGCGCTGGCGACCGTCAAACGTCGCTGAGGCAAGAAACGGGTGGAAGCGAAGGGGCTGGAGTGATTATCTCCCGTATAAGGAGATATGATCATGAACATCACGACCCCAATCCCTACGGATATCACGCCCAAGGGCAGCGATTATGAAGTCGTCAGCCGTGTGGTCGAACTGCTGACCGAAAATTATCGCGATCAGCCATCGCTCGAGGTGATCGCCGGTGAACTCGGTGAATCACCAACACAACTGCAGAAGACCTTCACGCGTTGGGCCGGCCTGTCGCCCAAGGCTTTCCTGCAGGCTGTGACGCTCGACCATGCCAAGCGCCTGCTGCGGCAGGAAGAGTTGCCGCTGTTGGAAACCAGCTACGAGCTCGGCCTGTCCGGCCCTGGCCGTCTGCATGATCTCTTCGTCACCCATGAGGCTATGTCGCCCGGCGAATGGAAACAGCGCGGAGCGGGTCTGACGATCCGCTACGGGTTCCATCCCTCGCCCTTCGGCGTTGCGTTGGTGATGATGACGGATCGCGGGTTGGCCGGTCTTGCCTTCAATGATCCCGGCCATGAACGGGAGAGCTTTGAGGATATGGCGGGACGCTGGCCCAATGCGAATTACGTGGAAGACAGCGCCGCGACCGCCGGCTATGCCACTCGCATTTTCGACGCGGATCGCTGGCAGGCCGAGGAGCCGTTGCGCATCGTGCTGATCGGTTCCGATTTCCAGGTCCGCGTCTGGCAGACGCTTTTGAAGATCCCCATGGGCAAGGCCGTCACCTATTCTGATATCGCTTGCGATATCGGTCAGCCGACGGCGTCCCGCGCTGTCGGCGCTGCTGTCGGCCGCAATCCCATATCCTTTGTCGTCCCCTGCCACCGGGCGCTGGGCAAGAGCGGTGCGCTGACGGGCTACCACTGGGGCCTCACCCGCAAGCGCGCCATGCTCGGCTGGGAAGCCGGCAAGGTCTGAGACCGTTCGACGAAAAAGCCCGGCATGATGACCGGGCTTTTTATCTTAAACTATAGGATCAGGCTCACTTGGCCGGAGCGGGCTCCGCAGGCTTGGCTTCGCCCTCGGTCGCGGCGGCTGCGGAAGCTTCAGGAAGCGGCGACGGGCTGTCGGACTGCTCGCGCAGCCAGGCAATCAGGTTGGCGCGTTCGTCCGGCTTCTTGACGCCGGCAAAGCCCATGGCGGTGCCAGGCACGTGCTTCTTCGGTGCTTCGACGAAGAAGCTCAGGTGATCATAGGTCCAGGTCTTGTTGGCTTCGGCGAAAGTCTTCATGCCTGCCGAATAGCTGAAACCTTCATGCGATGCGATTGGCCTGTCGACGACGCCCCAAAGGTTCGGACCGACTTTGTTCGGCCCTCCCTTCTCGGCGTTATGACAGCTCGCGCATTTCTTGAAGACGGTCGCGCCGGCAGTGGCATCCGCGCCAGCAAGCAGCGGCTTGATGTCGACTTCGGCTTCCGCCTGGGCGCCGCCAGCGGCTTCCGACGTTCCCTCTTCAGCGACGATCGCGAAACCTTCCTTCTCGGGTTCCGCCGAGTGGAAAATGCCCTCCGACGCGATCGAGACGGACATCAGAACAAAGACGGTACCAAGCAAGGCACCTACGCCCATGTTCACATATGAGTTCATCTGTAAACGCTCCCCTTGCGGCCGGCACAAACAAAAAACCGGCCCATCTTGAAATCGCGCGGAACCTATGTCTTTTGGCTTTGTGTTGCAACAGACATTCTCCACGCCGAACCGTGACGTTTTGACACTTTTCCTGTGTACTTTGAAGGCCAAAGCATGACCAGCGACAATTTGCATGAAACTCTTGTCCTCATTCCCGCACGGATGGCTTCCACCCGCTTGCCCGGCAAGCCGTTGGCCGACATTTGCGGCCTGCCGATGATCGTCCAGGTGGCGCTTCGCGCACGCGCCGCCGCAGTCGGGCGAATCGTTGTCGCCGTCGACCACCAGGATACGTTCGATGCGGTCGTAGGGGCGGGCTTCGAGGCCGTGATGACCAGGGTCGACCATCAGTCGGGTTCCGACCGCATCCATGAAGCGCTTCTAAAGTGTGACCCGGAAGGTCGCGCCAAGATCGTCATCAACGTCCAGGGCGACCTGCCGACCATTGAGCCGGAAACCATCCGCGCCGCGCTGAAGCCCCTCGAAGATCCTTCGGTCGATATCGCCACCCTGACGGTCGAGATCGAGGATGAGGCGGAAAAGACCAATCCCAATGTCGTCAAGGTCGTCGGTTCACCGATTGCCGAGGATCGACTCAGGGCGCTTTACTTCACCCGCGCTACCGCGCCCCATGGTGCCGGCGCGCTCTACCACCACATCGGGCTCTATGCCTATCGGCGCGCTGCGCTCGAAAAATTCGTGGCGCTTTCGCCTTCCGCACTGGAAAAGCGCGAATCGCTTGAACAGTTGCGTGCGTTGGAAGCAGGGATGCGGATCGATGTGCAGATCGTCCGCTCCATTCCGCTCGGCGTCGATACGCCGGCCGATCTCGAAAAGGCACGGCGCCTGCTTGCCGCGAAAGGCTGATTTTCCATGATCACCAAAACCAACAGGATTTCCTTCCAGGGAGATTTCGGCGCCAATTCCGATATGGCGTGCCGCGACATGTTTCCGGACATGGAACCGCTGCCCTGCCAGACCTTCGAGGATGCTTTTCTGGCGGTCGAGAACGGCGAGGCGGATCTGGCGATGATCCCGATCGAAAATACGATTGCCGGTCGTGTTGCCGACATCCATCATCTTCTCCCGGAGTCGCGCCTGCACATCGTCGGCGAGTATTTCATGCCGATCCGCTTCCAGCTCATGGTGCTGCCGGGCGTCTCGCGGGATGAAATCCGCACGGTTCACAGCCATATCCATGCGCTCGGCCAATGCCGCAAGATCGTCCGCGCCAATGGCTGGAAGCCGGTGGTTGCCGGTGACACCGCAGGTGCCGCCAAGCTCGTTGCCGAGATGGGAGATCGCTCCATGGCAGCGCTCGCGCCTCGGCTTGCCGCCGATCTCTACGGCTTGGAAATCATTGCCGAAAACGTCGAAGACACCGAAAACAACGTCACCCGCTTCGTCGTCCTGTCGCGCGATGCGCAGGATATCCGTCGAGGTGCAGACAAGGACGTGATCGTCACCACCTTCGTCTTCAATGTCCGCAACATTCCGGCGGCGCTCTACAAGGCGCTCGGTGGCTTCGCCACGAATGGTATCAACATGACGAAGCTCGAGAGCTACCAGCTCGGCGGTAAGTTCATCGCCACCCAGTTCTATGCCGATATCGAGGGCCATCCGGAGGACACACATGTGCGCCAGGCACTCGATGAACTTCGGTATTTTTCCGAAAAGGTAAGAATCCTCGGCACCTACCGCGCTCATCCGATGCGATTGACGCTCTGACAAGCCTGCGGCCGTGGCGCTTCTGTCACGGTCGCGCATTGATTGTCCGGCTAGCGATAACTGGCTAGATTTGCGGGGTGGAGTTTCCCCGTCTTGCATGATTTTCTCCGTCGTGACGACGCGACTCAGTTCGCATGGCCTCCTGCCATCGCGATCCGACACGCCGCCGCGGTTTGAATGCTGGCGCTGATTTTTCCAGCATAGACACGGAGATCTCTATGAAAATCAAAGCTCTTTTTGCCGGCTCGGTTGCCGCGCTTACCTTCGTTCCAGCAGCTTATGCTGCCGATGCCGTTGTAGCGGCCGAACCCGAGCCGATGGAATATGTGCGCGTCTGCGACGCCTATGGTGCCGGGTATTTCTACATTCCGGGCGGTGAGACCTGCCTGAAGATCGGCGGCTATGTCCGCTTCGACCTCGGCCTCGGCGACGATGTCTACAGCGGCGAAGATATCGGCTTTTCGACCTTTACCCGCGGCACGCTGACCTTCGATGCCCGCAATGATACCGAGATCGGCACCGTGCGCTCCTTCATCGAGCTTCGCGCCGAATCGGATGGCGATACCTACATTAACGCAGCCTATATCGATGCAGCCGGTTTCCGCGCCGGCTATGCCGATTCGCGCTTCGACACCTGGCTTGATTCGGCCGGCAACATCATCAACGACGATGTCATCGACTATACCGGCGACCGCACCAACCAGGTGAGCTACGTCTATGAGGGCGGGAACGGGTTCAGCGCTCTCATCGGCCTTGAGGAAGGCGCCGGCGATTACGACACCGGTTATGCTCCAGTACCGACCGCCTTTTACGATGATGGCGACTGGCCGAAACCGATCGTGGGCGTGAAGTACGAGCAGGATTGGGGCGGAATCTCCGCCGTCGGAGGGTATGACCCGTTCGCGGAGAGCTTTGCCGGCAAGGTGCGCCTTGATGTGGTCTTCAACGACGTATTCTCCGCCTGGGTCATGGGCGGTTACCAGTCCGACTGGGATAATGACAAGGGTCCGGGCGGCACCCGTCGCTTGAATTACTTCGGTGCCTGGAATGGCGACTGGGCAGCCTGGGGCGGCTTCGCCGTCAAGGCCAGTGAAAAGGCCTCCTTCAACGCTCAGGCGGCCTATGAAGAAGACGGCACGTTCGCCGGCGCCCTCAATGTCGATTATGCGGTTGCCGACGGCCTGAGCTTCATGCCGGAACTCAACTACACCAGTTTCGGCGGTGAGCGCGGTGATGGCGATGCTATCGGTGCCACCATCAGATTCCAGCGCGACTTCTGATCAGCGCCCATGCGCCAAAACGACCGGCACCTTTCCTTAGGTGCCGGTTTTGCTTTGTCGTCATACCCGTCATCAAATCCCACCCGGCGTTCAACAAGGACGCGTATTCTCGCCCTTCGATCCAGGCCACATGTAAAGCGACGTCTCGGTTGAGGGTAAACCTTAAATCGCTGCATCCTTCGCAATAATCGCGATTTTTGATAAATTGCGACCATCTGGACAACCTGCTCGCGAGTGCTGTAGTTTTGCCACATTCGATATTTTCGTGTTGCGTGGGGGTAACTATGACAGTTTACCTGATAGAATGTGACATAGACCCGTGGTCTTTTTACGCCGTCTGGCGCGCTGAGTCCGTCCGCGATTCCGAGTTGGTCGGGCGGCTTGGCACCGGAAATTCATGTGTTGTCATTTGACACGATTGGGGATTTGATGACCATCAAGAGCCTTTTGCTTGCTTCGGCAACCGCGCTTGCAGCTTTTCAGAACGCCACAGCAGCGGACGCCATTGTCGCGGCCGAGCCAGAGCCGATGGAATATGTTCGCGTCTGCGACGCATTCGGAAAAGGTTACTTCTACATACCGGGCACCGAGACCTGTCTGAAGATCGGCGGCTACGTTCGTTTCGATAATATGTTGGGTGAGAGCCCCTATAACGGGATCAACGACGGCTGGGTTGGCCATACCCGTGCCACGCTGCGCTATGACGCAGCCTCCGATACGGAATATGGTACGTTGCGTTCCTTTATCGAGCATCGTTGGGATAACACGGATGGCGTGGAGAAGTTTACGCTGATCAGTTCCTATATCGAGCTGGGTGGCTTCCGCGCCGGCTATTCGGATTCGCGCTTCGACAAATGGCTGGATTCGGCCGGCAACATCATCAATGACGATGTCATCGATTACTCGCCAAACCGCACCCCTCAGGTGAGCTATGTCTACAAGACTGACAACGGCTTCGAGTTACTGATTGGCCTGGAAGAGGGCAACGGCACCTATAGTGCCGGCGGCACGACGGTCTACTACAAGGACGAAGACTGGCCGGATCCGCTGGCCGGCTTCAAGTACAAGCAGGATTGGGGCGGCATTTCCGCAATCATCGGCTACGACGCCCAGTCCGAAGAAATGGCAGCCAAGGCCCGCCTTGATCTGACCCTCAACGATGTCTTCTCGATCTTCATCATGGGCGGCTATCAGTCTGGCTGGGATAATGAAGACGGCCCGGCAGGCTCGCGCCAGCGCAACTTCTTCGGTTCGTGGAACGGCGAATGGGCAGCATGGAGTGGCTTTGCTGCCAAGGTAACTGACAAGGCTACGATCAATGGCCAGGCAGCCTATGAAGAAGACGGCACCTTCGCCGCAGCCCTGAACGTGGAATACAAGATGGTCTCTGGCTTCAAGATCATGCCGGAAATAAACTACACCGATTTCGGTGGCGTGCGTGGCGACGGCAATGCCTTCGGCGGCACCGTCCGCTTCCAGCGAGATTTCTGATCAGCAGGCACTAAATACAAAGCCGGCGCCCTTGGGGCGCCGGTTTTCGTTTGCCTGCTAGAGCTTGTCAGGGAAAAGTGGGGACCGGCTTTTCCCGAAAAGACAAACGAAGATAAGAGAATCTAGAGGATGTCTGGTTCAATCTGAACCAGACATCCTCTAGCGGTGCCAGTCCAGCCAGTCCCGCATAAGCTGATGGGCGATCGCGCCCTTCGGCGGCGGACCGAGCTCACCGGCGGCAAGGCTGACGCCGGTATTTCGCGCCAGCATGGTGGCGGTTTCCTCACGGGTGAACCAGCGGCAGTCTTCCAGTTCCTGTTCGTCGCGGTGGATATCGCGGTTCTTCGCCTCCGCATAGCAGCCGATCATTAGCGTGTGCGGCATCGGCCAGGGCTGCGAGGCATGGTAGCGCACGCGACCGATGCGAATACCGGATTCCTCGTGCGTCTCGCGGCGCACAGCATTTTCGATCGTCTCGCCCGGTTCGACGAAGCCGGCAAGACAGGAATACATGCCTTCGGGAAAATGCGGACTGCGGCCAAGCAGACAGAGATCGCGCTCGAGATCGATCGTCAGCATGATTACGACGGGATCGGTGCGCGGAAAGCTAAGATGGCCGCAGGCGGTGCAGATCCGTTTGTAACCGCCGGCCTGGCTTTCAGTCGCGCTGCCGCATTTGCCGCAGAAACGATTGTTGGCGTTCCAGGTGATCAGGCTCGATGCCTGCGCGAACTGTCCCAGAAGCTCGTCGGTGAGCATCTGCTGGCGATAGAGGGTGCGCCCGTCCGCAATCTTGAACGGCTCGGGGAGCGTCTCCTCTGTCAGCCCGATCGGCACGGCAAGCCGCGGCTCGCCATTTGGCAGGAAGCCGAGCAGGATCGCGTCGTCAAGTTCCGGCTGCAATCCCGAAAGCTCGTAAGGTGCGAAGAGCGGATCGATGATCTTCTCGTCGTGCTTGACCACCAGCCGGCTGCCGGAGAAGGCCAATACATGCGCCCCCTCAGCCCGGAAGGCCTTTTCGACGCAATCGTCGGCTCGATGCTCCGACTGGCGGTCCAGGTGGTTTTCGGCAAAGGCGACGAGGGTGCTGGGTTCGGGATGCGGGCTGTGCAGGTCGAAGATCGATTTCGTCATGGTCAGAGGTTTTCCAGTAGGCGGGCTGCGAATGCCTTGCGTTCTTCGTCGCTCCACGGCTCGGCCGTGCCGAAACCCCAGACAGGCCCCGGCCAGTTGGCGTCGCCTTCGCTGCGGGCGATGACGTGGACATGAAGCTGGCGGACGATATTGCCGAGCGCTCCGACATTAATCTTGGTCGCCCCGGTCGTCTTTTTCAATGCCGCAGCCACCATGTTGGTCTCGAATGTCAACATCGTCTGGTCGAGCGGGGTCAGGTCGAAAATTTCCGAGATACCGTCTCGCTGCGGAATGAGCACCAGCCAGGGCCAGCGCCGGTCGTTCATCACCCGGAGCTGGCAGAGTCCGAGGTTGGAAACGAGCAACCCATCGCGTTCAAGGCGGGGATCAAGGGAAAAGTCAGACAAGAAGAACTCCGGGCTTTGCGAATTATCGTTGTTTTGCAAATCAATAGCAGTTTTTTGAAGGCTTGGCTTGCTTTTGCTGGCGATATTGCCGATATGAGAGCCGGGAGGTTGGTGGTGGACGAGCCACTCGCCAACCGGGTCAGGTCCGGAAGGAAGCAGCCCCAACGAGCCAGGCACGGGTCATCGTGCCAGCCTCCCACCCTTTTCCTTACTGTCCTGTCTGGACACGATTTGCAGCCAAGCGGCCCCATCGTGGGGAAAAGAGGGCGATGAGCGAAGATAGTCTGATCCCGACATCCGAAAAGCCCGCCGCCTACCGCGTCCTTGCGCGAAAATACCGGCCGAAGGACTTCTCCGACCTTATGGTCGGCCAGGAGCCGATGGTGCGCACGCTCACCAACGCCTTCGAGACCGGTCGAATCGCCCAAGCTTATATGCTGACCGGGGTTCGCGGCGTCGGCAAGACGACCACCGCCCGCATCCTTGCTCGCGCGCTGAACTACAAGACATCAGAAATCGACAAGCCGACCATCGACCTGCGCATCCCCGGTGAGCATTGCCAGGCGATCATGGAAGGCCGCCATGTCGACGTGATCGAGATGGACGCCGCCTCCCATACCGGTATCGACGATATCCGCGAGATCATCGAACAGGTGCGCTACCGCCCGGTGTCTGCGCGCTACAAGGTCTACATCATCGATGAAGTGCACATGCTCTCGACGCAGGCCTTCAATGGCCTGTTGAAGACGCTCGAAGAGCCGCCGGAGCATGTGAAGTTCATCTTCGCCACGACGGAAATCCGCAAGGTTCCGATCACGGTGCTGTCGCGCTGCCAGCGCTTCGACCTGCGCCGTATCGCCGCGATCGATCTCGTTGTCCTCTTCACCACCATTCTCGAAAAGGAAGGTGTCGCCGCCGAGCCGGATGCCTTGGCGATGATCGCCCGTGCAGCCGAGGGTTCCGCCCGCGATGGCCTCTCGCTGCTCGATCAGGCAATTGCCCATGGGGCCGGTTCCGTCGAAGTTGAGGCCGTGCGCTCCATGCTCGGTCTTGCCGACCGCGCCCGCATCGTAGATCTCTTCCATCATATCGTGAAGGGGGATGTCGCTGCAACGCTCAGTGAGTTCGCGCGCCAATACGAGGCTGGTGCTAGCCCGTCCGTGGTTCTGACCGACCTTGCTGATTTCACCCATCTCGTCACCAAGCTCAAATATGTGCCGGATGCGGCCAATGACCAGTCGCTGAGCGAGATCGAGCGCACCCGCGGCGTCGAGTTCGCCTCTGGAATCGCGGTCACCACGCTGTCGCGTATCTGGCAGATGCTCTTGAAGGGTATTCCTGAAACGGAGAGCTCCTCGCGCCCAGCCGGTGCCGCCGAAATGGTGCTGATCCGGCTTGCCCATGCTGCCCACCTGCCGGCGCCGGAAGATGCTGCACGTCGCCTGCTCGAACTTTCGGGTGGCGATGCCGGCCGTGCACCGACGGTCAATGGTAACGGTGCGGGAACACCGCAGGCCTTCCAGGGATCGAACATTCAGGCACGATCCATCGACACGCCGCCTGCCCAGCGCGCTAACGGAAATGGTGCAACGATGTTGCGGGCAGTGCCCGATACACCAACGCCCGCTGTGCAGATTGTCGGCCGCATCGAGGAAAAGCCCGCCGAAGCGCCTATTGTCAGCGCTGCCCCGAAGGCCCAGCCCAAGGTTCCGGTCAATTCCGTTGCCGACATTGCCGAACTCTGCGCGAAAAACCGCGATATCCGCCTGAAGACGCTGGTGCGTGGCTTCGTGCGGCTCGTCAATCTCGAACCGGGGCGCCTGGAGATCAACCTCCCCGAAGAAGCGCCGAAGACGCTGGTGGCCGATCTGCAGAAGCGGCTGGAGGAATGGACCGACATCCGCTGGATGGTCATCCTCAGCCGCGAACCCGGCCAGCAAACGCTACTGGAGGCCGAGCAGCAGGCTCAGGAAAAGCGCCTCAGCGACGCTCGGCAGGACCCCGATGTCGCCGCCATCCTCGCTCGCTTCCCGGGCGCCAAGATCGCCGACGTGCGCATCAAGGGGCCGGATCCGGAAGTTGAGGAGCCGCAGGTCGTTGCCGTTGCCGAATCAGAGGAAGGCGACATCCTTCCCGGCGATGATATCGAGCACTAGAGTTTGTCAGGGAAAAGTGGAAACCGGTTTTCCCGAAAAGACAAACAGAAACAAAAGAAGTTAGAGGATGTCTGGTTCAATCTGAACCAGACATCCTCTATTTCTAGCTTTTAAGCACATTTCGAAGAGGAAAATCCGATGCGCGACCTCATGGGCATGATGGGCAAGGTCAAGGAAATGCAGGCCAAGATGGAAAAGATGCAGGATGAAATCTCCGCTCTCGAAGTCGATGGTGCGTCCGGCGGTGGGCTGGTGACCGTTCGCATGGATGGCAAGGGCAACCTCAAGGGCATCAAGATCGACCCTTCGCTGTTCAAGGAAGACGATGTCGAGATCCTCGAAGACCTGATTGTTGCTGCCCATAAGGACGGCAAGGACAAGGCCGAGGCCATCGCCGCCGAAAAGACCCGTGCGCTGACCGCAGGCCTCCCGATCCCGCCCGGCATGAAGCTGCCTTTCTAAAAGGGCTAAACACGGCGATAGCTGGCGGATAGCCTAGATAGGCTAATCGAAGCTGCAGGCTCGGTGCCTTGCGGTCAAAATCCATGGCAAGGTCGCCAAAGCTTGACCTCGCAACAGACGGAGGTGGTCTTCGTGCCACCTCGAAGTGCTTGCAAATACCGCCAAGGTTCGCAGGCCGATAACGGCGCAAGTGCCGAGCTTCGCATGATGTCGCCTTCATGGTACAATTTCTCCGTTGGCTGGCAGGCGAGCGGAGAAACGGGATGTCCGAAGAACAGGCGATCCGGACGATCTTGCATCTCTATGTCGATGGCATGGCCTTCGGCAACGAAGTGGCCCTGCGAAAGGCTTTTCATGCCAATGCGCGGGTTATCGGCAACTATGAAGGTTCGGTCGAATGGCTGACGCGTGATGAATTCATCAGCGCCGTCCTTGCAGAGCCGCCAGCGCCACCGGATACCCAGCCTGTCATGGATATAGAGACGATCGACATTTCCGGCGATGCGGCGAGCGTCAAGGTTACCGACGAGTTCGCCGGCATGCGCTTTACCGATTATCTTTCGCTTCTGAAGATCGAGGGCCGCTGGATCATCGTCAACAAGCTCTACCACCTGCATCCGGCCTAGAGTTTGTCACTGAAAAGTGGAAACCGGTTTTCCCGAAAAGACAAACGGAAACAAAGGAATCTAGAGGAAGCTCCGGCTCGACTCGAATATCTTTCACGCCGACGGGAATGGTCCCCGGCTCAAGGCCGAGGACGATTGTCAGGGCAGGTTCCTTCTCAGGCCCGCAGCGTGCCGCCGGTGGACTTCGTCACGTTGGCAACGATCTTGGCGGTGAGGGCTTCAAAATCCTCATCCGTCAGCGTGCGTTCGGCGGGCTGGATGACGACTTCGATGGCCACCGACTTCTTGCCTTCGCCGAGCGACGCCCCTTCAAAGATGTCGAAGACGGAGACGCCGGTCACCAGCTTGCGATCAGCGCTGGACGCAGCCTTCAGGATCGCGCCGGCTTCCACCGTGCGGTCAACGACGAAGGCGAAGTCGCGCTTGACGGCCTGGAAGGGCGAAAGCTCCAGCGCCGGCTTGGTGCGGGTGGCCTTCTTCTTCGGGTCCGGCATGGCATCGACATAGATTTCAAAGCCGGCCAAGGCACCGGAGACATCGAGCGCTTCCAGCGTCTTCGGGTGGAATTCCCCAAACGTGCCGAGCACGATCTTCGGGCCGAGCTTGATCGTACCCGAGCGGCCCGGGTGATACCAGGACGGGCCGCCGGCCTCGAACTGCACATTGCCCATCGGCACGCCGCAGGCTTCGAGAACCGCGATCGCATCGGCCTTGGCATCGAAGACATCGACCGGCTTGCCGCCGCCCTTGGCCGTGTTCGACCACAGTCGACCGGAACCGGCAAGCGATGCCGTGCCGCGGCGGATACCGCCGGCAACGCGGCGCTGGCCGGTTGGCGTGTCGTTCTCATAGGTGCCGGAGACTTCGAAGATCGCGACGTCGCCAAAGCCCTTGTCGGCATTGCGCTGAGCAGCCGTCAACAGACCCGGCAGCAGCGAGGGGCGCATGTCGGACATATCGGCCGCAATCGGGTTTGCGAGCGAAAGGCTGGCCGCGCCGCCGCCGAAGAGCTCGGCCTGGGCCCCGGAGATGAACGACCAGGTGACGGCCTCCAGCATGCCGCGCGAGGCGAGCGCGCGCTTGGCAAGACGCGTGCGGATCTGCAGCGTCGTCAGGATGCGGCCGTTGACCGAAGTATGGCTTTCGATCGGCTCAGGCTTGATGAAATCGACGCCATGGATGCGCATGACTTCCTCGACCAGATCGGCCTTGCCATCAACATCCGGCCGCCAGGAGGGAACGGACACCGAGACACGCTCGCCCGAACCTTCAACACCAAAGCCGAGCTTCGACAGGATCGAGATGCTTTCCTCGGCGCTGACTTCGAGGCCCGTCAGGCGCTTGACCTCGAAAACCGGGAAATCGACGACCTTTGGTGTGTAGCCGGCATAACCGACGACATCGGCTTTCGCCGCCGTGCCGCCGCAGATATCGACGATCAGCTGCGTCGCGGCATCCAGGCCGGGAACCATATATTCCGGATCGACGCCGCGCTCGAAGCGGTAACGGGCATCGGTGATGATGCCGAGGCCGCGGCCTGATTTGGCGATGTTCATCGGGTCCCAGAGCGCCGATTCGATCAGAACGTCGGTCGTGTTCTCGTCACAGCCGGAATGCTCTCCACCCATGATGCCTCCGATGGACTCGACGGCTTTTTCATCCGCGATAACAACGTTAGCTGGGGACAGCGTGTATTCGCGGGTATCCAGCGCCAGAACCTTCTCGCCTTCGATTGCCCGGCGCACGGTGAGGTTGCCGTTGACCTTGGCGGCATCGAAGACGTGCAGCGGGCGGCCCTGGTCGAAGGTCAGGTAGTTGGTGACATCGACCAGCGCGTTGATCGGGCGCAGGCCGATGGCGAGCAGGCGCTGCTGCATCCACTTCGGGCTCGGGCCGTTCTTGACACCCCGCACGAGGCGAAGTGCGAAACCGGGGCACAGATGGGTATCAGCGCCGAGATCGAGCTTCACCTTGACCGGCGTTTCGCCTTTAATAGCGAAGGTGTTTGCAGCCGCAGACTTCAGCGTGCCGAGGCCGGAGGCGGCGAGATCACGGGCGATACCGTAGATGGACGTGCAATCCGGACGGTTCGGCGTCAGGTTGATCTCGATCAGTGGATCGTCGAGGCCAGCGTAAGCGGCAAAGCTCTGGCCGACGGGCGCGTCTTCCGGCAGGTCGATGATGCCGTCATGATTGTCGGACATCTGCAGTTCGCGCTCGGAGCACATCATGCCGCGGCTTTCCACGCCGCGGATCGTGCCGACGGAAAGCGTCACATCGATGCCCGGAACATAGGCGCCGGGGGCCGCGAAGGCGCCGACGAGACCGGCGCGGGCATTCGGCGCACCGCAGACGACCTGTACCGGTGCGCCGGCACCGGTATCGACCATCAGCACCTTCAGCTTGTCGGCTTGCGGGTGTTTTTCGGCGGAGATAACCTTGGCGATAACGAAAGGCTTGAAGGCCGCCTTGTCGTCGACATCCTCGACCTCAAGCCCGATCGCCGTCAGGCGCTCGCAGATCTGTTCGAGGGTGGCATCTGTTTCCAGATGGTCTTTCAGCCAGGAGAGAGTGAACTTCATTGTCTTGCTCGTTTCCTAATATCTATGCGGGCCGGGCGATCAGGCGCTGAGGCCGCCGAACAGCGTCGGCATGTCGAGCGGGCGGAAGCCGTAGTGGCTCATCCAGCGCACGTCGGCGTCGAAGAAGTTTCTGAGGTCCGGCATGCCGTATTTCAGCATGGCAATACGGTCGAGGCCCATGCCCCAGGCAAAGCCCTGGTAGACGTCGGGGTCGAGGCCGCCGGCGCGCAATACGTTCGGGTGAACCATGCCGCAGCCGAGGATTTCCATCCAGTCGGTGCCTTCGCCGAACTTGACGATCGGGCCGGAGGAGCGGTCGCACTGGATATCGACTTCGAACGACGGCTCGGTGAAGGGGAAGAAGGACGGGCGGAAGCGCATCGTCACGTTGTCCACCTCGAAGAAGGCCTTGCAGAATTCTTCCAGGATCCAGCGCATGTTGGCGACGTTCGACTTGGTGTCGACGACGAGACCCTCGACCTGATGGAACATCGGCGAGTGGGTGGCATCCGAATCCTGCCGGTAGGTCTTGCCGGGGATGATGATGCGGATGGGTGGGCTAGAGGTTTCCATCGTGCGGATCTGCACCGGGGACGTATGGGTGCGCAGAACCTTGCGCTCGCCCTTCTCATCGGGATTGAAGAAGAAGGTGTCGTGCATCTCGCGGGCCGGGTGGCCTTCGGGGAAGTTGAGTGCCGTGAAATTATAGTAGTCGGTCTCGATATCAGGGCCTTCGGCGATCGAGAAGCCCATGTCGGCGAAGATCGCGGTGATCTCGTCGATGATCTGGCTGATCGGATGAATGCGGCCGCGCTCGGTGGGCGACGAGCGGACCGGCAGCGAGATATCGACGGTCTCGCGGGCTAGGCGTTCGTTGATCGCCTGATCCTTGAGTTCGGCCTTGCGGGCTGAAATCGCGTCGCCGACGACGGTCTTCAGCGCGTTGATCGCCGCACCGCGGGTCTGTCGCTCTTCCGGTGTCATCGTGCCGAGCGTCTTCAAAAGCTCGGAGATAGAACCCTTTTTGCCGAGAGCGCCAACGCGTACGGCCTCGATCGCGGGCTCGTCGGCGGCCGCGGCGATGTCGGCGAGAAGGGTGTGTTGCAGTGTATCGAGTTCGCTCATTCTGTCCTGCCTTGAGTGCGGGAATAATAGTGTGCCAGCGTCGTCATCGTCGCCGACCGAAGGAAGTCAGTTGCGGAAATAAATCGCATGATATCTTTTCCGGCCCGAAGGCGCGCCGCAAAGCGAGCGAACGGCAAAAGCCGGCTAAAGAACGGCACGATCTGCCCAAGTGCGATCTCCGCGTGCTCGGGTCGATGGCTGCGCCAGGCTTCAAGCACCGCTGCAGGCGTTTCGGGGTGAAGGCAGCGGCTTGCGACTTGAAGAAACAAAAGCCAGATATCGCGCGCCTGGGTCGTCGCCAACCGCATAACCGCGTCGGGCTCCTCTTCAAAATCCAGAAACCCGAATGCATCACCGTCAAGCACGAAATCGCGTGGGTGCGGCCGCCCGTGGCAAAGCCCGGCAGCATGCAGGCGTCCAAGTTCGAGGCCACAGCGGACGAGGAGCGCACCGTGGGCGACGGGGTCACCTTTGGCCAGGCCGTTCATTTGCTGCAGCACGTTCTGGCCGAGATGGGAGAGCACGAGCGTGGTGTCATTGCGGTAGAGAACGGTTGGCGTGAGAAATCCGGTTGCGGTGAAATTTTCGATCCGGCGGATTTCGCGTTCGACCATGCCCTGAGCATTCAGGAGCGGTGCGGGGCGCAGCACCGATTGGCGCAGGAGCCGCGCCAATAACCAGAGGATGCGTTTGCGGAACCGCGGGCCGAGGCGTGCATAGCGCTTCACCCAAACCGTCTGATCGGAAAGAGTGACACGCTGGACGCGGTCTGTCCCGCCGGCAAGCGTTGCCAGCACCAACCCGATATCGTCGTCCTTCAGTTCGGGTAGCATCTGCCGCCCTTTGCCTTGCTGTTGGCGTCTTGATGAGGAGGCCTGCCGGCCCATAAGAAAACCCGCGCCAGCCTACCAGCGCGGGTTTCCCAAGTACTAGAAATAAAGTCTGGGAAGCGCTGGTTTACTTGACCGCGCTTTCAAACTCGTTTGCCGTGCCGGCATCCTTGAGATAGGCAAGCGCCTTCTTGGAAGCTTCGACCAGCGCGCCGAAGGCTGCCGGCTCATGGATAGCCATGTCGGACAGAACCTTGCGGTCGACTTCGATGCCGGCCTTGTTCAGACCGTCGATGAAACGGCCGTAGGTCAGGCCGAATTCGCGGACAGCAGCGTTGATGCGCTGGATCCACAGAGCGCGGAAGTTGCGCTTGTTGACCTTGCGGTCGCGGTAAGCAAACTGCTTGGAGCGATCAACCGCAGCCTTTGCAGCGCGGATGGTGTTCTTGCGGCGGCCGTAGAAACCCTTGGCTGCCTTCAGTGTCTTCTTGTGCTTGGCGTGGGAAGTTACGCCGCGTTTTACACGTGCCATGTCATGATCTCCTTAAAATCCAAAAGTGCCAGATGTCTTAGAGACCGTTCGGCAGGTAGTTCTTGATGACCTTCTTGCCATCGGGCTCAGCCAGCACCATGGTGCCACGGGCATCGCGAATGAACTTGTTGGACCGCTTGATCATGCCGTGACGCTTGCCTGCGGCAGCCGCCATGACTTTGCCGGTTGCGGTGATCTTGAACCGCTTCTTGGCAGAGGACTTCGTCTTCATCTTGGGCATTTTGCTACTCCATGTTCTTGATATGAGATCGACTGACGAAGGTCGTCTCCAGCGTAAAGAACGGCCACGGCATGCCCTGCCGGACCGTTCGGACGGGGGCTTGTAACCGAACTACCGGGAAAGTGCAACGGGATTCGCCGCAACCTCCGTTATTTCGATCGATCAAGCCATTTCATCGAAAAAGCCGCCCCGAAAGGCGGCCTTTTCATCAAAGCAAGCTTTCGCTTGATTACTTCGGTGCCAGCACCATCATCATCTGGCGGCCTTCGAGCTTTGGCTCGGCTTCCACCTTGGCGATGGTGGTGGTGTCTTCCTTGACCTGAAGCAGCAGCTTCATGCCGAGTTCCTGGTGGGCCATTTCACGGCCTCGGAACTTGAGCGTCACCTTTACCTTGTCGCCGTCTTCGAAGAAGCGGTTCATCGCCTTCATCTTCACGTCATAATCATGCGTGTCGATATTGGGGCGCATCTTGATCTCCTTGATCTCGATGACCTTCTGCTTCTTGCGGGCTTCGGCGGCTTTCTTCTGGGTCGCATATTTCAGCTTGCCGAGATCGAGGATCTTGCACACCGGCGGTTCGGCGTTGGGCGAGATCTCAACCAGATCAAGGCCGGCTTCTTCCGCCATGCGCAGCGCCTGGTCCGTGGGCACGATGCCCTGGTTGTTGCCTTCGGCATCGATAAGCTGAACCCGGGGAATCCGGATTTCCTTGTTTGAGCGGGGCCCGTCCTTGACTGGGGCGTCCGTTTTGAAAGGTCTGCGAATGGTCGTACTCTCCTCGAGCTGTTACGATATGTAGTATATGGGGCATTGCGCAATCCCGGCCAAGGGCCGCTCAACTGCTGCTGAATGCCTGCATGAATTGCTGAGGCGAAGTCTTTAGCACAGGTCTATTTGGAAATCACCACCTGTCATGCACCTGAAGAATCTGTTTTAGAAAGAAAAACGGCATCTGAACGAGACTTCGAGGAAAATTCCATGACGAACCCGCCGGAAAACACCGAGCCGACCTACCTCGATGTCGGTTCAGGAGACGAATCGCGCCGGATCGCCGTGATTTTTCTCCCGGCCGGCAAGACCGAGCTGCCGGCCCTGGTCTGGCTCGGTGGTTATCGCTCCGACATGAGCGGCACGAAGGCGGTCGAGCTTGAGAGACATGCGGCAGCGCTCGGCGCGGCCTGCATACGCTTCGACTATTCCGGTCACGGGGTTTCGGGTGGCGCCTTTCGCGACGGCAACATCTCCCGCTGGCTGGAGGAAAGTCTTGCCGTTGTGGATCATACTGTCGCAGAGCCGATGATCCTTGTCGCCTCGTCCATGGGCGGCTGGATTGCGCTGCGGCTGATCGAGGAGCTGCGCAAGCGCGGCGAAGGAGATCGTGTCGCCGGCCTCGTGCTGATCGCCCCGGCACCGGACTTCACCTCGGAACTGATCGAACCCAACCTGACGGAGACAGAAAGAGTTTCCCTTATCGAACGCGGCTATTTCGAGGAGCCCACGCCTTACGGGCCGGAACCCAATATCTATACCGCCATCCTCATCGATGACGGGCGGGAAAATCGCGTGCTGAAAGGCATCATCGAAACCGGTTGCCCGGTTCATATCCTTCAGGGCATGCAGGATCCCGACGTTCCGTATACCCATGCGCTGAGGCTCGTCGAGCATCTTCCAGCCGACGACGTGGTATTGACCCTGATCCGCGATGGCGACCACCGCCTGTCCCGGCCCGAGGATATCGCCCGAATGCTCGCTGCAATCGATGGTATGCTGGCCGGCTGAGCAATCCTTCCGAGTTACAACAAGACCCCTCTCACGCCTCACCGTTGGGGGAGGGCTAATCTGGTTATGGACCCCAGCCGGCGAGCCGGGCCTGATGCTGCGCCTCATCTCGACTCAGCAGGTTAACCTTTGCGCCGCTGTCAAGCGTGCAAAACCTGCCTTTCCGCCCGTTAACCATAGGGATCGATCCCTAATTCTGAAGATTGACGAAACCCGATCTGCGTTGTTAACTCTTTTTTAACGATTAGAGCGGTGCGCGAGGGGAACAGTTCGCGAAGCCGGCAAGAGTTCCAGATTTTGCGGGGCTTCCGGAATGATCCGGAATACCGCGCCACAGGGGATTTGCATGGCGCAGTTGACTGGGGTTAAAGCAATGATCGTGGGGTTTGCCACCATTGTTGCATCGGCGGGTGCGGCCATTCCGGCACCGAACGCCACATCGCTCTTCATGCAGACCGGCGCCGTGACATCTCAGCCGATCGGCCACTACGAATTCTGCCGCAGTCACAAATCCGAGTGCGAGATCAAGTCGGCTTCCGCGCCAGCTCCGCGCGTGACCGAATTCGGCTGGCAGGTGATCAACAAGATCAACCAGACCGTTAACCGCGACATTACCCCTGTCACCGACGAAGACCTTTACGGCCAGGAAGAACTCTGGACCTATCCCGAAACGGCTGGCGACTGTGAAGACATCGCGCTTCTCAAGCGCAAGCGTCTCATGGAAAAGGGCTTTTCCGCCTCCGACCTGTTGATGACCGTCGTTCGTAAACCGGATGGAGAAGGCCACGCGGTGCTGACCGTACGCACCGCCCAGGGCGATTTCATCCTCGACAACCTCGACAACGAGGCAAAGCTCTGGACCAAGACGCCCTATCGATTTTTGAAGCGCCAGGCTTCCTTCAACACCGGCCGCTGGGTCACCATTGAAAACGGTGCCGAAGTTCTGGTGGGCTCGGTCGGCAACTGATCAGGACCGGACGGTTTTTAAAAAAGGCGGCCTTCGAGGCGCCTTTTTGTTGACCTGTTGTCAGGCGTTGCCGATCAGAATGCCCGCCGCCAGCACCAGCCCGCCGCCGAGCACCACCTGGAAGACGGCGCGGAAAAAAGGCGTTTCCATATATCTGTTCTGGATGAAGGCGATCGCCCAGAGTTCGAAGAACACGACGGCTGCGGCAATCGCAGTCGCAGTCCAGAAATGCGATATCAGATAGGGCAGAGTGTGGCCGAGCCCGCCGAGCGCCGTCATGACGCCCGATGAAAGGCCTCGCTTGATGGGCGAGCCACGGCCGGAAAGCTTGCCGTCGTCATGGGCCGCTTCCGTAAAACCCATGGAAATGCCTGCGCCGACCGAGGCCGAAAGACCGACGAGGAAGGTTTGCCAGGTATCCTGCGTTGCAAAGGCTGCAGCGAAGATCGGCGCGAGTGTCGACACCGACCCGTCCATCAAGCCGGCAAGACCGGGCTGCACATAGGTCAGTAGGAATTGCCGCTTTTCTGTCTGCCGCTCCTCGTCTCCGGCATCCCCCGCTCTATGCTGTTCAACAAGGCGTTGGGCAAGCGAATGGTGGGAGCGTTCAGCCATGGCGAGGTCGCCCAGAAGCCTGCGTGTTTCGGCATCCGTCACGTTCGCCGCCGCCTGTTCGTATAAACGCTGAGCTGCTTCCTCCATCGCTTCCGCTTGCAGACGGGCCTGTTCGATCGGCATGAAAGCCACCAGCCAGTCCGGCTTGCGATCGCGAAATCCGCGCACATGCTCGCGACGGATAAGCGGAATACGTGTGCCGAACCGACGCACATGCAGGTCAATCAGCATCTGTCGGTGACTGTCTTCCTCTTCCGCCATCTCGTCGAAGATGGCAGCGGAATGGGGGTAGTTTGCGCGCAGCGCGTCGGCATAGGCGAGGTAGATGCGGCCGTCATCCTCCTCGCAGGAGATGGCGAGCGCGAGAATTTCCTGCTCGGAAAGCGCCGAAAGCGGGCGACGGGAACGAAGGCGGGAGAAAAACATGCGGAAACCTAGTTTAGAATAATTCTAAATCTAGGAGAGAGTAGTGACCGCGTCAAGGTCGCGGTACCCCGAACCGTAAGGAGTGTTGTCCTTCGTGATGCGGTGGACTCGACAGACACCCGTCACGCTTCCTAAATGAAGGAAAGATAAGCCGGAAAGCGCCGCGATGAACCCGCTCTATGCCAGCAAGGATACGTTTCTCGATCGCGTCGGCCGACGTGTTGCGGGTCGGCTGACGACCCAGACCTCGGGCTACGAGCCCTATACACCCTCCGATCCCGAAACATTGGCGCGAACGCTGCGCCCCTGCGATATCCTGCTGATTGAGGGAAACCAGAAGATCTCTTCGGCGATCAAATATCTCACCCAGTCGACCTGGTCGCATGCCGCCTTCTTTGCAGGCGATGAAATCCCCCTGACACTAGACCAGGCAACGCTGCCCGTGATCCAGCGCCCACAGCTGATCGAGGTCAATCTGGGGGAGGGCTGTGTAGCTGTGCCGCTCCGCAAGTATTCGACCTACAACACCCGCATCTGCCGGCCGGTCGGCCTCACGCCGGACGATCGCGACAAGGTCCTGTCCTTCATGATCTCGCGACTTGGCCTCAAATATGATCTGAAGAATATCTTCGACATGCTGCGGTATTTCCTGCCGGCGCCACCCGTGCCCGTGCGCTGGCGACGGCGCATGCTGGCCTTCGGTTCCGGCGATCCGACGCGGGCGATCTGCTCGACGCTGGTTGCCGAGGCCTTTGCCGGCATCCAGTATCCGATCCTGCCGGAAATCACCCGTGCGCCCGGCCGGGCAGCTGCAACCTCGACCTATTCACGGGCCGAGATCCTTCATATCCGCCACCACTCGCTTTACACGCCGCGCGACTTCGACCTCTCTCCCTATTTTGCCGTGGTAAAGCCGACGCTCGAATATGGCTTCGACTATAAGCGGCTGCAGTGGGAGCCGGGCGAGGATTAAAGCGCCAGGTTCAGCGTCTGCTCGCGCACGATATAGGCCTTCTGCCGGTCGGTGATGTAGTCGCGCACGATCGGTGCGGCATCGCGGGTGCGGGAAAGCTGCATGTGGAAGACAAGCTGGCTGCCAGTACGGAACATCATTTCACAGCTGATGAGATAGAATTCCCACATGCGGGCAAAGCGCTCGTCATACATGGCAACCACCTTGTCGCGGTTCTTGTCGAAGCGTTCGCACCAGTGTTTGAGCGTCGTCGCATAATGGACGCGCAGGAATTCGAGATCGCTCACCCACAGGCTGTTCTGCTCGACAACCTCGAAGACCTCTGAGAGTGCCGGCGAATAGGCGCCGGGGAAAATGTATTTGCGCAGCCAGGCGCTTGCCATGCCGGGCGGACTCATATGGCCGATGGAATGCAGAACAGCGATGCCATCGTCCGGCATCAGCGCATTGACCTTCTTGAAGAACTCGTCGTAGTGCTGCACGCCGACGTGCTCGAACATGCCGACGGAAACGATGCGGTCGAAGGTTTCGTCGACATCGCGATAATCGCGCAGTTCGAAGCGCACGCGGCCTTCAAGGCCGGCTGCCTTTGCCCGCTCCGTCGCCAAGGCCTGCTGCTCTTTGGAAAGCGTCACGCCGAGCACCTCGACATCCTCCAGCTGGGCGAGATAGAGCGCGAGGTCGCCCCAGCCGCAGCCGATATCGAGCACCTTCATGCCGGGCCTGAGGCAAAGCTTGGAGGCAAGCAGCCGCAGCTTGTTGCGCTGCGCCTGCTCCAGCGTCTCCTCCGGATCGCGGAAATAGGCGCAGGAATAGAGCATGTTGTCGTCGAGGAAGAGTTTGTAGAAATCGTTGCCGACGTCGTAGTGATGGGCGACGTTGCGCTGTGCCTCGCCCTTGATGTTGGACTGCTGGCGGTTGCGAAACCGCATCTTGATCGAGCGAATGAATTTCTGCACCGGATAAGCGCCGAGCGACAGGCGGTTCAGCGAGAAAAGCTGCAGGAAATCGCGGAGCGTCGAGCCTTCCTCGAAGCGCAGCGTACCGTCCATATAGGCCTCGCCGGCGGCGAGTTCGGAATTGAAGACGAGCGAGCGGTAGAGCTTCGGCTCGGTGAGCCGCATGGTCACTTCGGGACCGGGTGTTCCGGAAAACACATGCCGTTTTCCGGCAGCGTCGATAACGGTCAACTGGCCCTTGCGGATAAAGGCCTTCATCATATGCGACAATGGAAACATACATTCCCTCAAGCGATATCGTGGCTTCCTGACGAGGGCATCCTATCACCGGCTTTTGAAAAAGCGCGGAAATAATAGAGGATTTAGGCACGCAAAGCGTGTCGAAGTGAAGCGGTGAAAATTCGGTTACCCGGCGCGTAACCAAGGGCTTGTGCGCCGGCAAATTCATATTTGTCGGGAACAGGGATGAGGAAATTTGATGGACGTCGCGGCCGGCTGTGTTTTATCTCGATGCCTGTGCCGGTTCGGGAACAAACAGCGCTCTCCGCCGTTTTCTTGGGAGTTGAACCAAGTGGAGCACGACAATGGACGTGAACGGTGTCGGATGGATTGCAGCACTCCTGATTGGCGGTCTGGCCGGATGGCTCGCCGAACAATTCATGAAGTCGAATATGGGCGTCTTGATGAATATTATTCTGGGTATGATCGGCGCTGTTGTGCTGAACGCGATCCTGGCTTTTGCCGGCATGGCGTTTGCCGGTTGGCTCGCCTATCTGGTGATCGGCTTTATCGGCGCCTGCATACTCATTGCGGCCGGTCGCGCCATCAGGCGCTAGGCCGACCAGTCAGCCAAGGAGAAGACGATGTTGACGTTTGCGGCAGAGGGAAACGGGCAGGGCAAGCTTGAACTCAACGGCTATTCAGAGCCGGTAGCTTATGAACTGGTCGTTGCCCGTGAGGACGATGACAATACCCGTCAGGTTCGCATCCGTCTCAACGCCCCGCGTGACTGGCTGTTGAAGCAAGGCTTCAGTGGCGAGGCTGTTCTCGTTCGCAACAACGGCGCCCGGATCGCCGTGAAGCGCGAGGGCGGGCTTAATGTTGAAGATGCCATTTCCGTCACGCTCGAAGGATATGACGACAGTCATGTCGGCGCGACGGATCTTGCGGAGGCATATCCCGAACTCAGCACGGCCAATCGCCACTGAGGGGAGGATCGTCCCGGAAGAAATCGCCAAAATGAAGGAGGGCGCGCTCCAAGACCGCGCCCTTCGCAATTTGAAGTGTTGTAGAGTTTGTCAGGGAAAAGTGGGAACCGGTTTTCCCGAAAAGACAAACGGAAACAAAAAAATCTGGAGGACGTCTGGTTCAATCTGAACCAGACGTCCTCTAGTCCAACCGATAGGATCAGTCCTTGGCGCGCTCGACATAGGAGCCGTCTTCGGTCGCGATAACGACACGGACGCCGGCGTTGATGTGTCCGGGGACGAGGGTGCGAACGCCGTTTGAAAGGATGGCGGGCTTGTAGGACGACGACGCCGTCTGGCCCTTGACGACCGGCTCTGTCTCGACGATCTCGAGCGTGACGTGGCGCGGCAGTTCGATGGCGATCGCAAGACCTTCGTGAACCGAAAGAATGCAGGTCATGCCTTCCTGCAGGTAGTTCTTCAGGTCGCCGATGTCTTCGGTCGACATGACCAGCTGGTCATAGGACTGCGGGTTCATGAAGTGGAAGCCTTCGCCGTCTTCGTAAAGGAAGGTATGTTCGGTGTCCTCGACGAAGGCACGCTCGACCTGCTCAGTCGTGCGGTAACGTTCAGAAACCTTCACGCCGTCGGAGATGCGGCGCATATCGACCTGGGTCACCGGCGTGCCCTTGCCAGGGTGGAAGTTCTGGGCCGTCAGAACGACGTAAAGCTTGCCGTCGACATCGAGAACATTGCCCTTGCGGACCGAAGAGGCGATTACCTTGACCATAAGTCTTCCTTGCAACAGAGGCTGTCGCGTCGTAGAGGAGCGCACAAAGCCTGCCCAGACGCTGATTTCAGAGTTTTCGGGCCGCACCTATCCTATATTCATGCAAATTGCCAGCGGGACGACCACGCGAGGCAGAAGAAAGGCGGAAAGACGCGCAGAAGGCGTTGTTCACCGTCAAACCGGAACCGATCGAATGGCCTCGCTCAGCACGACATCCGTCGCATCTCCCTGGTGGACACCCGATGTTCATGCCGATCGTCGCGGGTTTCTGCTCGGTCGCAATCGGATCCAGGCGGCCCTGCGCGGCTTCTTCGTGGATCGGGATTTCATCGAGGTCGACACGGCGACATTGCAGATTTCTCCGGGCAACGAGGCTCATCTTCACGCCTTCGCCACCGCAGCTATCAATGCCGATGGTAGCGAAGTGCCGCTCTATCTTCACACTTCCCCTGAATTCGCCTGCAAGAAGCTTCTGGCAGCCGGCGAACAACGTATCTCCTGCTTCGCCCATGTTTATCGCAACCGCGAGCGAGGTCCTCTCCACCATCCAGAATTCACCATGCTGGAATGGTACCGTGTCGGAGAAACCTATCAGGCGCTGATGGACGATTGCGCCGCCATTCTGGCGCTCGCCGCCCAGGCTGCCGGGCGTGATGTCCTGAGCTATCGCGTCCGCGTCACCGATCCTTTCGCCGTTCCGGAGCGCATCACCGTCGCAGAGGCTTTCGCCGCCCATGCCGGCGTCGATCTGCTCGCCTCCATAGACGGCGATGGTGAAACCGACCGCGAGCAACTGGCGGGAAGCCTCCGGCAAGTGGGCATCCGCGTTGCATTGGATGATACATGGGCTGATCTCTTCAGCCGCGTCATCGTCGAGAAGGTCGAACCCAATCTCGGGCTTGGCCGCGCCACGATCCTCTATGAATATCCGGTTGCCGAAGCAGCGTTGGCGCGCCCAACGCCGCATGATCCGCGCGTGGCAGAGCGTTTCGAGCTCTATGCCTGCGGTGTCGAGCTTGCCAATGCCTTCGGCGAACTCACGGATGCCGGCGAGCAACGCCGACGCTTCGGCTTCGAAATGGCGGAAAAACAACGCGTCTATGGCGAGAGCTATCCGCTGGATGAAGACTTCCTGTCGGCGCTTCATATCATGCCCGAGGCAAGCGGTGCCGCTCTTGGCTTCGATCGGCTGGTGATGCTGGCGACAGGCGCGCAGCGGATCGATCAGGTGATCTGGGCGCCGGTTGCGGAGACTGCCTCTTGAACGCGCCAATCCCTTCGCCCGTCGCCCGCGCCCTGAAAAGCGTGGCAGACCTGGAGGCTGCCAGGCTGATCGCGCCAGAGGCAGCACCCTCCCTTGGCAGCATCGGCGAACACTATGCCATAGCCGTAACGCCGGCCGTTGCGGCCTTGATCGATCCCGCTGACGCGAATGACCCGATTGCCCGCCAGTTCATCCCCGATCCGGCCGAACTGATCCGCCTGCCGGAAGAACGCGACGATCCGATCGGGGACGCGGCGCACAGCCCCGTTCCCGGCATCGTTCACCGTTATCCGGATCGGGTGTTGCTCAAGGCCGTGCATGTCTGCCCGGTCTATTGTCGCTTCTGTTTCCGACGAGAAATGGTTGGGCCCCAGGGTCTGGGAACGCTGGCGCCATCCGAAATGGACGCCGCTTTCGAGTATATTGCCGGTCATCCGGAGATCTGGGAAGTGATCCTCACCGGCGGTGACCCCCTGGTGCTTTCACCCCGGCGGTTGCGGGCGATCACGGAAAGACTGGCCGCTATCGATCATGTGAAGGTCGTGCGGTTCCACACACGCGTTCCTGTCGTCGAACCAGCCCGCCTCGATGCTGCACTGATCGAAGCGCTCAAGGCCAGCGGCAAGGCTGTCTATCTCGCCCTTCATGCCAACCATCCGCGGGAGTTTACCGACGATGCGCGCCAAGCCTGCGCCCGGCTTGTCGATGCCGGCATCGTTATGGTCAGCCAGTCGGTGCTCTTGAGAGGCGTCAATGATGACGTCGAGACACTGGCTTTGCTTATGCGCAACTTCGTCGAAAACCGCATCAAGCCCTATTACCTGCATCATCCCGATCTCGCGCCGGGCACAAGCCATTTCCGGCTGACCATCGAAGAAGGTCAAGCGCTGGTCGCTGCACTGCGTGGCCGGATCTCCGGGCTTTGCCAGCCTGCCTATATCCTCGATATTCCCGGTGGCCACGGCAAGGCGGTAATCTCCGCAAGCACGATCGCAAACGAGGGCGGAGGGTGTTTCACTGTCACCGATTTTCGCGGCAACGCGCATAACTATCCGCCGCGATCGGAGTAGAAGCGTCGCCTCGGATAGGCGACGCTGACAGGACAAAGCGCTGCCGCCGCTTCAATTCGTGGTGTGATCCTCGACATGCTCGGCTGGCGCAGCGGGTGATCTGCTTCCGATACCCGTAATCTGGTGACCCCGCTCGCGCAACCATTGGAAGGCGACATAGAGGGCGGGGATAAGGAAAATACCCACGACGGCAGCCGCGAGCATGCCGCCGGCGACGCCGGTACCGACAGCCCGCCGGCTGAGCATGCCGGCGCCTTGCGCGACGATCAGTGGCACGAGGCCGATGATGAAGGCGAAGCTGGTCATCATCACGGCGCGGAAACGGGTACGCGCACCCTCGATTGCCGCATCGATGATGCTGGCACCCTTTTCGCGTCGATCCTTGGCGAATTCGACGATCAGGATCGCATTCTTGGAGGCAAGCGCGATCAGCACGACAAGGCCGATCTGGGCGTAGATGTCGAAGGACAGCCCGGCCACCAGGATGGAAATCAACGCGCCGGCAACGCCGACCGCAACGGAAAGCAGGACCGGTATCGGGATGGTCCAGCTTTCATAGAGAGCCACGAGGAACAGATAGGCAAACAGCACCGCGAGCGCGAGGATGACGGTGGTCTGGCCGGCTGCCTCCAGTTCCTGCAGGGCGGTTCCGGTCCATTCGTAGCCATAACCCGAAGGCAAGGTCGTGGCGGAAAGCTGCTCCATCGCCGCCAGTGCTTCGCCGGAGGATACGCCCGGCGCCGGCTGGCCATTGAGGGTGATCGAGCGGTAGTTGTTGTAGCGCACGATGGATTGCGGGCCGACGATATATTGTACCCGCGCAACCGAGGCGACAGGCACCATCTCGCCGGATGAGTTGCGCACATGCAGCCGCGAAATATCATCGACGGAACTGCGATCTGCTTCTGCGGCCTGCATTGTGACCTTCCAGCTTCGGCCGAAAAGGTTGAAGTCATTAATGTAGTAGGAGCCGAGCGTGCCCTGCAGCGTGGTAAAGAGGTCGCTGACGGAGACGCCAAGTGCCTGCAACCGGTCGCGATCGAGATCGAGATAGAGTTGCGGTGCGCTTGCCGAATAGGTCGTGAAGGTCGGGCCAAGCAACGGATTCTGGTTGGCCGCGACGATCAGACCGCCTGCCGTCGCCGACAGCTCGGCCGGCGGTCGTCCCTGCAGATCGAGAAGCTGATATTCGAAGCCGGAACCGGTGCCAAGACCCATGATCGGCGGCAGGTTGAAGGCAAAGACCTGCGCCCCGCGAATGGCCTGACCTTTCATCATCGTCGTGCGGATGGCTGAATCGACAGATGCGCTGGGGGCCTGGCGCTCTTCGAAGGATTTCATCGTCACCAGAGCAAAGCCGCTGTTGGATTTCGAAAGACCGTCGAGGAAGCTATAGCCGCTGACGGTGAAGACGTTCGAAACTCCCTCGACCCCGCGCAGCATCGTCTCCACGTTGGAAACAATCTCGCTTGTGCGGTTGAAGGATGCGCCTTCCGGCAGGCGGACTTCGACGAAATAGGCGCTCTGGTCCTCGCTCGGCAGAAAGCCTGTCGGCACGATGCGGAACAACCAGCCGCTGGCACCGATGGCGACGGCAAGCAGGACGACGCCGATGACGGCGCGACGGGCAATATGACCGGCAACGAAGACATAGCCATCCCGGCCATTGTCGATCCGCCGTGAAATCCAGCCGAGGACGCCACGTTTTTCGCCATGATGCGGTTTGAGCAGAATGGAGCAAAGCGCAGGGCTGAGCGTCAGGGCGTTGATGGCGGAGAGCACCATCGAGACTGAAACGGCAACCGCGAACTGCTGGAAGAGCTGGCCGCTCAGGCCAGGAATGAACGCAACGGGAACGAAGACCGAGAGCAGAACGAGGGTGATCGCGACAATCGCACCGGTGATCTCGCCCATGGCCACGCGCGCCGCCTCCGGCGCCAGCATGCCCGGATTTTCCTCCATCACCCGCTCGATATTCTCGACGACCACGATCGCGTCATCGACCACGATACCGATCGCGAGAACGAGAGCCAGAAGCGAGATGGTATTGAGCGAGAATCCGAGGGCAAGGATAACCGCAAAAGTACCGATCAGCGCCACGGGCACCGCGACCAGCGGAATAAGCGTGGCCCGCCAGTTTCCGAGGAAGAGGAAGACCACCAGTATGACGAGCGCGAAAGCTTCGATCAGCGTATGCACGACGTTGTCGACGCTGGCCGAGACGAACTGCGAGGTATCGTAATTGACCTCGTATTTCAGGCCGGGTGGAAAGCTTTTCGACAGCTTTTCCATCGTGTCGCGAACACCCTTGGCAGCGGCAAGCGCGTTGGCGCCGGGAGCCTGATAGGTCCCGATCATGGCGACCGGCTTGCCGTTGAAGCTGGCGCTGGAATCCGAGGTTGCTGGGCCGAGTTTGACCTTGGCGACATCGCGGATGCGGATGAAGGAACCATCGGGTTGCGCCCGCAGCACCACGTCTTCGAATTGTTTCGGGTCGGTCAGGCGCCCCTGGGTCTGCAGATTCAGCTGGAAGAGAGGGTCGTCGGTCATCGGTTGGGCGCCGATACGGCCGATCGCCGCCTGCACGTTCTGGGCCTTTAGAGCGGCAATGACGTCGGAAGGCGTCATGTCGAGACTGGTGAGACGATCGATATCGAGCACGATCTGCATCGAATAATCTTTGGCGCCGAACATCGAGGCATCGCCGACGCCGGGAATGCGCTTGATCGTGTCCATCAGGTTGATGGTCGCATAGTTCGATAGGAAGAGCGCGTCGAAATCCTTGCCTTCGCCGTAGATCGCGATGACCTGCATCAGCGCCGAGGATTTCTTGCGCACGCTCACACCGGTCTGCTTGACCTCGGCGGGCAGTCGCGCCTCGGCAAGCGAGACGCGGTTCTGCACGTTGACGGTGGCGATGTCCGGATCGGTGCCGACCGCAAAGGTGACGGTCAGATTGTAGGAACCGTCAGCGCCGCTGGTCGATTTCATGTAGAGCATGTCATCGACACCGACGATCTGGCTCTCGATCGGCTGGGCAACGGTTGCCTCGACCACATCTGCGCCGGCGCCCGGATAGGAGGCGGTCACGCTGATCTGCGGCGGCACGATGTCAGGAAATTGTGAAACGGGCAGCCGCGTCAGCGCAATCAGGCCGGCGAGCGTTAGCACGATGGAAATGACCGCGGCGAAGCGCGGGCGATCAATGAAAATCTCGGAGATCATGGCTCAACCGCCCGCTGCAGGGGTTGCATCAACGGTCGCGCTCGGGCGAACCTTGCCCACGCCGTCGGTAATCACCTGCTCGCCTTCCTTCAGGCCCGAAGCAATCACCGCCTGGCCGCGTGCGGAACGCGTAACATCGACGCGGCGAAGCTCGACCTTGGAATCGGTGCCGACGACCATGACGAAGGCACCCTGCTGGTCGCGCTGGATCGCCTGCTCCGGAACCGCCAGAACCTCCTGCTTGTCTTCCTGTTCAAGGTTGACGCGAACGAGCGTGCCGTCGAGCAGGGTAGAGTCGGCATTGTCGAACGCCGCTCTCACGATCACCGTATCGGTGCCTTGAGAAACATTGCTCGCGATAAAGTCGACCGTGCCCTTCTCGGGATATTGTCTGCCGTTGGGCAAGGTAATGCCGACATTGGCGCCGCCGCTGTATTTTCCACTTTTTACGCCTTCGCGATATTCCAAGAGAAGCGCTGTTGCGACCGGAAACTGCACGTAGATCGGATCAAGCCGCGTCAAGGTCACCAGGGCGCCACTGTCCGGGCCGACCAGAGCGCCGACATCGGCAGTTGTCAGGCCGACAATGCCGTCGAACGGTGCCGTTATCTTGGTATAGGAAAGATCAAGCTCCGCTTTCGCCTTGGATCCCTCCAGGCTGACCAGATCGGCCTCCGCCTTTTTGAGCTGCGCTTCGGCGATATCGACCTTGGATTGCGGCGTGGTGTTGGATGCGAAGAGCTGCCTTTGGCGGTCCCGTTCGATTACGGCCAGGTCATGTTGCGCTTGCGCTGCGGCCAGCGATCCTTCGACCTGCTGCAAGGCAGCCTGGTAGGAACCGTCCTCTACCTCATAGAGCACGGTTCCGGCCGTGACCTTCTTGCCCTCGGTGAAGTTGATTTTTTCGAGAAAGCCGGAAACGCGGGCGTGGATATCGACCTTCTGAACGGCGACGAGGCGGCCGGTGAAATCGACGCTTTCGCGCAGGTCCATGATTTTCGCAGGCGCGACGATAACGGAGGGTGCGGGTGCCTGCTGGGCAAAGCTCGCGGTTGCCGTCAAATTGGTTGCAACAAGCACTCCCAGTGCAAGCGTCGAGAGCAGAATCCTCGGTATCGGCATGCTAAAACCCCTTGAATTTAGCTGTTATTCCAGTCTCCTCAGGCACGTAAGCTGCAGACTAATCATGAAAAATTGAATTTGAAAGACAATTGTGCGTCGCTGTTTTAGCAGATTGGACGGCTAGCCAAGGACCTCTGGGACAGCAGGAGGACGAACAAAAGCAGTTGGCCAGGGAAAGATTCGGGAGGGTGCGGCACACCGGTGGCGGGCATCTATTTTGGGGATGCTATAGCTGAAGCCTGCTGAAAAGGGCGCCCGGTTTCGGTCTTGCGGAAAATGGAGCGGATATGGCTGCGGACGGTTTCATAGGCGAGACCGGATTAGAGTTTGTCAGGGAAAAGTGGAAACCGGTTTTCCCAAAAAGACAAACGAAAACAAAAGAATCTAAAGAATGTCCCGTACAATCTGAACCAGACATTCTTTAGGCGGCGATATCGACAGCGCCGGTCCCCTTGGCGAGCGGCATCGAGATACGCGCTTCGGCCGGGGTCAAACCAAAAAGGGCTGCAAGCTTTTCCGGCTTTTTCGGGTGCGTAAATTCCTAACGAACTCACGCCCATGCGCATGAAAAAAGCCGGCCTCCGCAAACGGTGACCGGCTTTAAGCATAGTTGAAGCAAAGGTTTTAGCCTTCGCGGATCGGAGCGATGGAGATTTCGACGCGGCGGTTCTGCGCGCGGCCAGCTTCGCTTGCGTTGGACGCCACCGGGCGATCCTGGCCGTAGCCGATGGCCGACATGCGTCGCTGGTCAACGCCCTGTGTCGCAAGGTAGTTGGCGACCGAAGCGGCGCGGCGTTCCGAGAGGCCCTGGTTGTAGCTAGGATTGCCGGTCGAGTCCGTATGGCCGTCGACGTCGACAAGCGTCTTGTTGAACTTGCGCAGCACGATCGCCACCGAGTTCAGCGTTGAGTAGAAGCCCGGTATCACCTGGTCCTGATCGGTCGCGAAAGTGATGTTCGAAGGCATGTTGAGGATGATGCGGTCGCCGGCGCGGGTCACGGAAACACCGGTCCCCTGCAGCTGGGCGCGCAGTTCAGACTCCTGGCTGTCCATGTAGTTGCCGATCAGGCCGCCGCCGAGTGCGCCGATCCCGGCACCGACGAGCGCTGCGTCACGCCGCCCACGGGCGCTACCGCCAACGAGCAGGCCGGTTGCCACGCCAAGGCCCGCGCCAATCAGCGCGCCGCCAGCCGTGTTCGACATCTTCTGTTCGCCCGTATAGGGATCGGTGGTCGTGCAGCCGGAGAGATAGACGGCCGCGATGGCCGCGATGGCAGTTTTCTTGATCATGGAATCATTCGTCCTCAAAAAGTGCTTCCCTGCTTCATACTACCGATTGCGGCGGGAAGATGAAGACGTTGCATATACACGAGCATATCGTGTTGCAGACGGAGCCGGTGACGTCCTAGGGACGGCGCAACGGTGTGCGAAGATCGAGACAGCGCCGGTTCAAAAACCCGGCGCTGTCTCCGGCTCATTACTCGGTCAGGTCAATTTCTTCGGTGTTGCCGCCGGTGCAGGTGTAGCAGCAATCGTCGCAGGTTTCGGCATTGTCCGGGCCGGTGCCCCAATAGGTAGCCTTGTCACCGGAAACCCAGGCGCCGTAGCAGATTTTTTCGCCTTCATCGCAGGCCAGCGGAATCTGCTTGGTCTCGCCGTCATCCAGATAATAGACCTGATTGTTGCCCGGCCAGACATGGTCACGGTCCTGGCTGTAGAGTTCGAGCTCGACGGCATTCGGATGGCTGTTGCGCATCTGGAAGGTAACGTCGGCTGCAAACGAGGCAGCGACAGAACCCAACAGGATTGCAGCGGAAAGCGCGCCAAGCTGCGCGCGGCGAATGATGGACATGAATGATTTCCCCTTTTGCATCGGCGCCCCGCCGACGCGTATTGGCTAGCATGCAAATCGGGCTTGCGAAACGGGGTGGAGCCAGCCGTTTGCGCCATTTTTGGTAATTATCTGCTGCTCAGATCGCCGAAAGCGATTTGTAAAAAAACGTGGAGCCACAATAACTACCGTCCGGCATCAGCGCGTATTGTGGGATGACACCAACACGCTGCCAGCCGAGCTTCGAATAGATGGTTTCCGCCGCGCTTCCCGTTGCTGTGTCGAGGACCAGAACATGTCTCTTGTGATGGAGCGCCTCCGCTTCTGCTCGCTCCATCAGTAGCCGGGCGAGCCCGAGGCCGCGTGCCCTGCGATGAACCAGCAGCTTCTTCAGGTCCGCCCGGTGCGGCTGGTTCGGCATGGTACCGATGCCAAGTTGCACGGTACCGACAATATCCTCGCCCAGCTTTGCGGCGATCAGCACGGTCTCACCGACTTGAATGGCGGAAACAACACCGCGCCAATAGGGCAGGGCGTCTGCAGTCGAATAGGGGGTCAGGAAGCCGACGGAAGCACCGCCTTCGACACAATCGGAGAGGATTTCGCAGAGCGCCGGTATGGCCGTTTCGGCCTGTGCAGAGGAAAGGACGTGCAGGACAGGTTGGTTCATCGCTGTATCACTTTTTGCGGTTGAGAACGACGGCGTAGCGCGCCGGCTCGTTATAGGGGTTATGGAAGACGTGACCATCGCCCAGCGCCATGAAAAGGCAGTCTCCCGCCTCCAGCACATGGATCTCGTCACGAAGGGTCATGTTGAGCCGGCCGCTGAACAGCCAGATATGCTGTGTTGTCCCGGTCTCGATCTGGTGTGGATCGAAAACAACACGAGCGCCGGGTGGAAACTCGACGTCAACGATATCGACGGAGGAATCGACTCCTTCGGGCGAAACGGAGCGGCGTAGATAACCGGTTTCCGGATCTCGCCACTGACGCTGGTCGCAGCGGCGCGAAAAAGGCGAGGCGGGCGCCTCGTCGGTGGCGAAAAAGCGGGAGAGGGTCGTCCCGAGTGCTGCGCAAAGCCGCGCGAGGAGCTGCGCGGTCGGGCTTGCCTCCGATCGCTCCACTTTGGAAATCATCGCGCGACTTACGCCCGAGCGCGTGGCGAGGTCGTCGAGAGTTAAGCCACGCTGTTGGCGCAGCAGGCGGATGCGTTCGCCAATGGCGGCTTCGAGAGGGTCGTTGTTTTCCATTATATGAGAATTGTATTTTCTCATAATGGAGTCAAGCGACTGGTCATCCCGCCGGAATTATTTTCGCCATGCCGCTTTGGCGATAGCCGGGGCACTTGGCAAACGCTACGATGGTCTCGCTGTCTGCCCGGAAACGTGTTCTATGGCAATATGTTAGATAGCGTTTAAGGAGCAGAGGGTTTCCATGACGGCCGCAGATCACCCGCAGGTTGGCGAACCGGGCGGCTCGCTCTTGTCCATTGCCAGCATCGTCCTTTCCATGGCCTGCGTCGCCTTGGGCAACGGATTGATGCTGGCTTACGTGCCTTTCGTGCTGTCGCGGGCGGATGCTCCCTCCTGGGTTACCGGGGCTGCGGTCACGTCGCTGGCCTTTGGCGGCTTTGCCGGCTGTTTCATCGCAGGGCCGGTCATACGCCGCGTCGGCCATGCCCGTGCCTTTGCTTGCTCTATGGCATTCGTCATAGTCTCGGCCGTCATCATCGCGCTCGGGGTCAATCCACTGTTGTGGCTGGCAGCACGCATGCTCTACGGCATGTCGGGCAACGCAAATTTCATCATCGCCCAGAGTTGGGTCAATCATGCGAGCGCCAACAGCTGGCGTGGCCGTGCCATGTCGGGTTTCTATATGGCCTATGTCATCTGCCTCGGCGTCGGCGCCTGGATCTTCGGCCAGATTCCTGCGGAGGGCAATGTCTCCCCATTGCTGACGATCTGCTTCACCGCCATCGCCATCCTGCCCGTCGGCCTTACGCGGCTTCCCAATCCGCCACCGCCGGCCAAGGTCAGCGTCGATATTCCCATGACCTGGCGCAATTCGCCTGTCGCCTTCGTCGGCGTCCTGGCTGCGGGCGGGCTTTCGATGACGGTGCAGGGTTTCACGCCAATCTATGCCGCTACAAATTCCGTCAGCCAGCAGGACGTTGCGCTGCTGATGTTTGTCATGCAGCTCGGCCTGATCTTCATCCAGTATCCGCTCGGCGTCCTGTCTGACAGGATCGACAGGCGCATCGTGCTGATTATTGCATGCCTGCTGATCGCGGCTGCGGCTCTTGCCGCCTTCTTCGTCCCGTTCTCGCAAATGCTCGTTCTCATGCTGGTCTTCGCGATCTGGGCAGGTGCAGTCGAGGCGGTCTACTCGCTTGCCAATGCCCATGCCAACGACCGCACGGTACCAGCCGATTTCGTGCCATTGGCTTCGACCATGCTGCTCTGCTGGTCGAGTGCGGCGACCATCATCCCCCTGGGGGTCACGGTGTTGACGCCCATTTTCGGACCGCAGACCTTTATCTATGCCGTACTCGGCATCGCATTTGCCTATATTGCCTTTGTTGCGGTCCGCTTGCTGCACCGGGAAGTCATGCCGGCGCACCTGCGCGAGAGCTTCGAGATCAAGACGGCGCAGATGCCAAATGCCGAGGGGCTGGTCGAAGGCCACGGAATGCCAGCGGACACTGGGCGCTGAGCCCGGAATTATAGTCAACAATCGGTGCATTTCCCGCTTTGCGGCGGTTGCGACCACTGCTATATGCGGCCCATGAGCACAACACCTTCAAAGACGCCCCTGTCGCACATCCGCAACTTCTCGATCGTCGCGCATATCGACCATGGCAAATCGACGCTGGCTGACCGGCTGATCCAGTCGACGGGCGGCCTTGCCGCGCGCGAGATGTCGGAACAGGTTCTCGATAACATGGATATCGAGAAGGAGCGCGGCATCACGATCAAGGCACAGACGGTGCGCCTGCACTATGTCGCCAACAATGGTGAGACATACGTCCTGAACCTGATCGATACGCCCGGCCACGTCGACTTCGCTTACGAAGTCTCGCGTTCGCTGTCGGCCTGCGAAGGCTCGCTGCTGGTGGTGGACGCGTCGCAGGGCGTCGAGGCCCAGACGCTCGCCAACGTCTACCAGGCGATCGACAACAACCACGAAATTGTTACTGTCCTCAACAAGATCGACCTGCCAGCGGCCGAGCCAGACCGCATCCGCGAGCAGATCGAGGAAGTCATTGGCATTGATGCGTCGCAGGCCGTGCTGATTTCGGCCAAGACCGGCCTCGGTATTTCTGACGTGCTGGAAGCCATCGTCCATCAGCTTCCCGCGCCGAAGAGCGAAGGTGGTGAGACCGCCCCGTTGAAGGCTCTGCTGGTCGATAGCTGGTACGACACCTATCTCGGCGTCATCGTGCTTGTGCGCATCCTTGATGGCGTGCTGAAGAAGGGCCAGACCGTTCGCATGATGGGCACGGACGCCAAGTATCAGGTTGAACGCGTCGGCGTCATCACGCCGAAGATGGTCAATGTCGACGCGCTCGGCCCGGGCGAGATCGGCTTCATCACCGCCTCGATCAAGGAAGTGGCCGATACCCGCGTCGGTGACACGATCACCGAGGACAAGCGTCCGACCGCCAACATGCTGCCGGGCTTCAAGCCGGCGCAGCCCGTCGTCTTCTGTGGCCTGTTCCCGGTCGATGCCGCAGATTTCGAGGACCTGCGCGCCGCCATGGGCAAGCTGCGCCTCAACGACGCGTCGTTCTCCTTCGAAATGGAATCCTCGGCCGCTCTCGGCTTCGGCTTCCGCTGCGGTTTTCTCGGCCTGCTTCACCTCGAAATCGTCCAGGAGCGCCTCGAGCGCGAATTCGATCTCGACCTGATCGCGACCGCCCCCTCCGTTGTCTACAAGCTGTTCATGACCGATGGCACCGAGCGTGAGCTACACAACCCCGCCGATATGCCCGATGTCGTCAAGATCGCCGAAATCCACGAGCCGTGGATCCGCGCCACTATACTGACGCCGGACGACTATCTCGGCGGCATCCTGAAGCTCTGCCAGGATCGGCGCGGCATCCAGGTGGAACTCACCTATGTCGGCACCCGCGCGATGCTGACCTACGACCTGCCGCTCAACGAAGTCGTCTTCGATTTCTACGACCGGCTGAAGTCGATCTCCAAGGGTTACGCCTCCTTCGACTACCAGATAACCAGCCACCAGGAAGGCCATCTGGTAAAGATGTCGATCCTCGTCAATGGCGAGCCGGTCGATGCGCTGTCGATGATGGTTCACCGTACGGCGGCCGAAAAGCGCGGCCGTGACATGTGCGAGAAGCTCAAGGAGCTTATCCCGAAGCACATGTTCAAGATTCCGATCCAGGCCGCCATCGGCGGCAACGTGATCGCCCGCGAAACCATCTCGGCGCTGCGCAAGGACGTGACTGCCAAGTGCTACGGTGGTGACGCCACCCGCAAGCGCAAGCTGCTCGACAAGCAGAAGGCCGGCAAGAAGCGCATGCGCCAGTTCGGCAAGGTGGAAATCCCGCAGGAAGCATTCATCGCGGCGCTGAAGATGGGCGATGAGTGATCTTTCCATTCATGTTCTATGTGCGTTATAATTCGCACATAGAACATGGATCTGGATATGTCGTCACCCGCTCGTGCATTGGATCAACTCTCCGTCGATAGCCATCTCGTCGCTGAAGCGCGTGAGCTAAAGATTGACGTATCAGTTGCAGCTGCTGAAGGCATAGCCCAGGCAATCCGGACCGAGCGCGAGCGCCTTTGGTTGTTAGAAAACGCGGAGGCAATCCGCCAGTCCAATGAATATGTCGAAAGACATGGTTTGCCATTGGCGAAATATCGCGCTTTCTAATGGCTCGTTTCGACGTTTATCAGATCAAGGGTGGGGATCTTCCGGTCGTCGATCTTCAAGCGACATTTCTCGATAGTCTACACCATCGCGTCGTGGCGCCGCTTATCCCCGCTGAGATTTTCTTCAAGCCGTTGAGCCGTTTGAACCCGAGAATTGTCCTGGAGAACAGGACCTATGTTCTCGCAACTCATCTCATGGCCGCTGTACCAACTCACGAGATTGCTGTGAAAGTGGGAAATGTTTCCCACTGCCGTGACGAGATCGTCGCTGCAACGGATTTCCTCTTCCAAGGGTTCTGAATCAGCTATCCTTCAAAAACAAAACGGCGCGAACAATGTTCGCGCCGTTTCCTGTTTCGGGAGATTGCCAATCAAGCTGCCGCGGAGGCGCTGCCTGCGAGCGGAACTTCGGAGATGGTCTTAAGAACCTGCGAAGCGATCTGGTAGGGGTCGCCCTGGGAGTTGGGGCGGCGATCTTCCAGATAGCCCTTGTAATCGTTCTTGACGAAGGAATGCGGGACGCGGATCGAGGCGCCACGGTCGGCAACGCCGTAGGAGAACTTGTTCCACGGAGCGGTTTCGTGCTTGCCGGTCAGACGCTTGTCATTGTCCGGGCCGTAAACGGCGATGTGGTCCATGAGGTTCTTTTCGAAAGCAGCCATGAGGGCTTCGAAGTATTCCTTGCCGCCGACTTCGCGCATGTATTTGGTCGAGAAGTTGCAGTGCATGCCGGAGCCGTTCCAGTCGGTGTCGCCGAGCGGCTTGCAGTGATACTCGATGTCGATGCCATACTTTTCGGTCAGGCGCTGCAGCAGGTAGCGTGCCATCCAGATTTCGTCGGCAGCCTTCTTGGAGCCCTTGCCGAAAACCTGGAATTCCCACTGACCCTTGGCCACTTCGGCATTGATGCCTTCGTGGTTGATGCCGGCAGCGAGGCACAGGTCGAGGTGTTCTTCGACGATTTCGCGGGCAACGTCGCCGACGTTCGAATAGCCGACGCCGGTGTAGTACGGGCCTTGCGGAGCCGGGTAACCGGACTCGGGGAAGCCGAGCGGGCGGCCGTTCTGATAGAAGAAGTATTCCTGTTCGAAGCCGAACCAGGTGCCTTCGTCGTCAAGAATGGTGGCGCGGGCATTGGTCGAATGCGGCGTTACGCCGTCCGGCATCATCACTTCGCACATGACGAGAGCACCGTTGGTGCGGGCTGGATCCGGATAGATCGCAACCGGCTTCAAGACGCAGTCCGAGGAGCGGCCTTCGGCCTGCATCGTCGACGAACCGTCGAAGCCCCAGAGCGGCAGCTGTTCCAAGGTCGGGAACTCTGCGAATTCCTTGACCTGCGTCTTGCCGCGCAGGTTAGGGACCGGCGTATAACCATCGAGCCAGATGTACTCGAGCTTGTATTTTGTCATTTGACGTCTCTCATCATGAGTTGCTTCGAAAACGAGCACGCCCCGTTGGCAGGGCGGCCAAAACCGCCCGATCACCGAGGACCCGGAAATCTGTGAAGCATAATGTGTGCCAGTTTGATCGAAGACACCGGACAATCGCAAAGAAAACCAACTCTTTGCCGGTTATCAGCCTTCCCGGCGGGGATTCTTGCTGTCGTCACGCGGGGTTAGCAAAAGCGCGACATTTTTGCCTATATTTTAGACATCGTTGCAGTGCAACACGAGTGTCATCTGGTTTTTTGAGTCGCATGCGTCGTAATATGCTTACAAAAGAAACATTTGCCGAAATATTTTGCAGTAGATAGTGCAAAAACCAGGCAAAGTTGTTATATTCCCTCCAAGCGCAGATCGCGCCCCAACACCGGAGGCCATAATATGGCAATACATACGCATCACGGGTCTGCCGAGATCGTGCAGTTCCCGGCAGGCATGTTCAGACGCTCCCGCCCGCTTTCCGAAGCTGGCAGCGTCATTTCGTTCCGCAGGAAGCCGGAAGTCATCTGCTACGAAGCCCTCGAAAGCAGCTGGTACCATGGCGAAGCCGTACGCGAAGCGGACACGGAAAAACGCCTCGACTGAGAGGACCGGACTGCCGAAAGGCAGCCGGTCGCATTCGTCATCGTTTAAGCGATATCTTCGCAAATGCTCCTAGCCCGCTTTGGGGCACTTTTCCCACGACTGAGTTCTCTGTCTCGTTGCTGAAAACCTTTCGGCGGCTGCAAATGGCTGTCACGCTACAAGACGCTTGCGCGTTTTAAACACGCGCCTATCTCCCGAAGTGGACGTCGCTTTGATAAACAGTCACGCGATATGAGAATGGGAGAAACATCATGACAAACACGCCGACATTGCCGAGCGAGGGAGCCTGTCGCTGCGGGCGGGTGCGCCTGAAGATTTCCAAGCCGCCGATCCTGACCATGGCTTGCCATTGCACTGGATGTCAGCGCATGTCCTCCAGCGCCTATTCGCTGGGTGCCGCGATCCCGACCGATGGTTTCGAGGTGACACAAGGCGAGCCGGTGATCGGCGGGCTGCATGGCGAGCACAAGCACTATTTCTGCGGCCACTGCATGAGCGGGATGTTCACGCGGCCTGCCGGCATGGACTGGTTCGTCAACCTGCGCCCGACCATGCTCGATAATGTCAGCTGGTTTTCGCCCTTCATCGAAACCTATACGTCGGAAAAGCTCGCCTTCGCGGAAACCGGCGCCCGCCACGCTTACGAAACCTTCCCGCCTATGGAAGCCTATGAGGGGCTCATGGCGGAGTATCACACCCAATCCTGAGCGCCGCCTTCCATCCGCTGTCACGGAATTGACATTCCCCCGGCCATCGGCTGATCTGTCCGCCGAAGGGGGAAGGCATGAAAGCGCTGATCACCAGACCGGTTGCCATGATGATCGTCGTTTTCGCACGAGCGCTGACCGCCGTGCGTGCGATATGGCCGGAGACTGGTCTGCCCGCGGGGCAATGTGTCTACTTTGCCAATCATTCCAGCCACGGCGATTTCATCCTGATCTGGTCGGTCCTCCCGCCCTGGATGCGGGTGAAAACCCGCCCGGTGGCCGGCGCCGAATACTGGCTGGCCACGTCTCTCAAACGGTTCATCGGCTGTGATGTTTTCAATGCCGTCTTGATCGAGCGCGACCGGGAAAAACGCACCGGCGATCCGATCGCCCGCATGGCTGAAACGCTCGACGCCGGCTCGTCGCTGATCCTCTTTCCCGAGGGCACCCGTAACGAGACCGACGAGCCGATTCTGCCTTTCAAGAGCGGGCTCTACAATCTTGCGACACTCCGGCCGGATATCGATCTCGCGCCCGTGTGGATCGACAACCTCAACCGGGTGATGCCCAAGGGCGAGATCGTGCCGATCCCGCTGATCTGCACCGTCACTTTCGGCGATGCCCTGCGTCTCCGGCCGGACGAGAGCCGCGAAGCCTTTCTGGCCAGAACCAGCGCGGCGCTCCTGTCCCTTTCACCGAAAATCACGGGAGCGGCGGAATGAGCGAGGCGCGTTCGGATCTCATCCTTCTGCTCATCGGCACCGGGGCCTTTCTCGCACTGGCTTCGCTGATCGGCTACATCCTGAAGATCAGGCTTTCGCCTGACGGATCCAATACCGTCGTCGAAAATCTCAATGCACGCATTAATGCCTGGTGGGTGATGGTGGCCCTGATCGGCATCGCCTTCATCGCCGGCAGGGTCGGTGTCGTCATCCTCTTTGCCTTCTGCTCCTTTGCGGCGTTGCGCGAATTCGTGACCCTCACCAACACTCGGCGCGCCGATCACTGGGCGTTGGCAGCCGCCTTCTTCGTTGTCCTGCCGATCCAGTATTATCTGGTTGCCATCGAATATTACGGGCTCTATTCGATCTTCATCCCCGTCTACGCCTTCCTGTTCATGCCGATCATCTCGGTACTGCGCGGAGATTCTGAACGGTTCCTGATCCGCATCGCGGAGGTGCAGTGGGCGCTGATGATTTGCGTCTTCTGCGCGTCCCATGTGCCCGCGCTTCTGAGCCTCAATATTCCCGGTTATGACGGGCGCAACGTATTGCTCATCGCTTTCCTGGTCATCGTCGTGCAAATGAGTGATGTCCTGCAATATGTCTGGGGCAAGCTTTTCGGAAAGACCAGGATCGCGCCGAGACTTTCGCCGTCGAAGACAGCTGAAGGCTTCGCCGGCGGCGTCGCAAGCGCCACGCTCGTTGGTACAGGGCTCTGGTGGATAACGCCGTTTTCGCCGCTGCAGGCTGCCGGTCTTGCGCTGACCATCGCGATCATGGGCTTCTTCGGCGGGCTCGTCATGTCGGCCATCAAGCGTGACCGTGGCGTCAAAGACTGGGGCCATCTTATCGGCGGCCATGGCGGCTTGATCGACCGGCTGGATTCGGTCGTCTTCTCCGCGCCGATCTTCTTTCATATCGTTCGTTTCGGATGGTCGCTTACATGACAGGCACGAATGAAGAGCTGAAGGACCGGCGTCCGCTCGCCAGCCGCAATACGAGGTGGGCTCAAGGCATCGCCCGCTTACTGGCACAGAGGTCGGTAACGCCCAACCAGATTTCTCAAGGAAGCATGGTAGCCGCGGCACTCGCAGGCCTCTCCTTCTGGTGGGCCGGGCACAGCGAGGATATCGAGCGCATCGTCATGCTGTTGCTCGCCGCCCTGTTTTGCCAGCTGCGGCTGCTCTGCAATCTCTTCGACGGCATGGTAGCCGTGGAAGGCGGGAAGGGGGCGGCTGACGGGCCGTTCTGGAACGAGTTTCCCGATCGTGTCGCCGATCTCCTGATCCTTGCTGGTGTCGGTATCGGCGTCGATATGCCGGAACTCGGCTGGGCGGCTGCGGCGCTTGCGATCCTCACGGCCTACGTCCGCGAACTCGGGCACGCGAGCGGCTTGCCAGCCGATTTTTCCGGCCCTATGGCCAAGCAGCACCGTATGGCGACGATCACCGGGGCCGCACTCCTGAGTGTCTTCGAGCCGCTTTGGTACGGCCGCGACGACGTGCTGATCATCGCCCTGATGATCGTCGTTCTCGGCTCCGCAATCACCGTTATCCGGCGCTCATGGCATATTATCGTGCAACTGAAGGCGCGCGGCCGCTCGCCGGAGAAGACTTAACCGGCCAAGGCCTGCAATGGTGTCGTTTTGGCGTCCACCCGGATCTGTTTCACCCAGGCGCGCGCAAGTGCAAGACCGGCGGCATCGGCCTGCGGACCATCAACAGCGGCATGGGTTTCATAATCCGCAAGCCACTCCTCGTCACGTTCGACGATCTGATGACGGAATGTATCGTTCCATTCGGTCACGACCTCGGTCGAAGCTTCGAAATGGAACTGCATGCCATAGCCGGCCCGGCCAACGCGAAAAGCCTGATGTGCCACGGCGGGATTGCCGGCGAGGTGAACGGCTTCTTCCGGCAGCGTGAAAGTATCCGAATGCCACTCGAAGATACGGAAGGCGTCGCCAGCCGCTGACAGCACCGGATCGGCGCGCCCCTCCGCCGTCAATGTGACGCCATGCCAGCCGAATTCGCGCGTGCGGTTCAGCAGGTTTTCAGCGCCATAGCCGCGGGCAAGCAGCTGGCTACCCAGGCAGATGCCGAGAACGGCCTTGCCGGCTTCTGTAAAGCTGCGCATCAGACTGGCAAGTGCAGGAAGATAAGGGTGCAGCTCGTCATCAAGGGCGCTCTGTTCGCCGCCGAAGACGGCCAGCGCGTCGAAGTCGCTTGCGTTCTGCGGCAAAGCCTCACCCTGATAGGGGCGCCGCAGGTCGATGTCGGCGCCTGCTTCCGCAAGCGCCACGCCCACCTGTCCCAGTTTTGAATGGGGCATGTTCTCTACCACCAGAACCCGCATTGCCGCTCCCGTCGTCAAAATCACGCTTCTGATTGAGCATGGAGATAGGCCTCTTTCAAGACCTTCCCCCAAGTTCTCGCCACGCAGAAGGTGCCAAAAACCCGGCAAGCCTTGACCTTTGGGCCTGAAAGAGGCATTTGACCGCCACAATCGCGTTCATAGAAACGCCAGATAGCGGAAAAACCATGAGCAAACCAACCTCATCCGCCCCCTCGCAGCGCATGCTGAGGGTTGGCGAGCAAGTACGCGCAGCCCTGACCCAGGTTCTGCAGCGCGGAGAGGTGCGCGACCCGTTGATCGAAAAGACCGTCATCTCGATTTCGGAAGTGCGCATGTCGCCCGACCTGAAGGTCGCCACGGCCTTCGTGACGCCGCTTGGCATTGCCGATCACGCCGAGCCGATCGAAGCCTTGAACCGTCATGCCAAATATATCCGCGGGCGTCTCACCCCGCATCTGCGGCAGATGAAATATATGCCGGAGGTTCGCTTCAAGGACGATACGAGCTTCGACAATTACAAGAAAATCGACGCACTGCTGCGCTCGCCTGAAGTCCAGCGCGACTTGAAGGATGAAGACGGCCCGGAAGACAAAAACGGGGCGTGATGGCAAAGCATATCACTCTCGACGAGCTTAACAGCTGGACGTTCGAGCGGCGTCAGACGTTCTATCGCAATAACCTTGCCCGCTTCGACAATGCCGAGGCCGTGCGTCTCGTCGAGATGATGGTTGCCTCCGGCCTGCCTTTTCGCCGCGGCAAGGAGATCGCGCACGGTGATCGCGAGATGAAGGTTCTCGAAGCAATTGTCTATTCGCCCTACAATGAAAAGCTGCTCATCGATGCCGCCACGACCGGTAAGCCGCCGCTCGGCGCCATCGAGCCCCTGATCCGCCAAGAGCTGGGCGATGACTATAGCGTCGGCAATGGTGCGACAATCGCTGCCGGTTATCTGATCGCACGGCGTCTCTACGCCCTGGGATACGAGAAGGGCAACAGCCAGAAAATGCCGGATGGCAGCGTCGCCAAGACCGCCGCGACCTTTCGCAAAAAAAGAGCCTGAAGAATGTCAAAACCCCGCAAGCCCAAGGGTCGGCCCGTTTCCGGCTGGCTGATCCTCGACAAGCCGCTCGATTTCGGCTCGACCGAGGCCGTCTCCAAGATCAAGTGGCTGTTCAAGGCTCAGAAGGCTGGACACGCCGGCACCCTCGATCCCCTGGCGTCGGGCATGTTGCCGATCGCGCTCGGTGACGCTACGAAAACGGTCCCCTACGTCATGGACGGCCGCAAGATTTATGAATTCACTGTTGCCTGGGGCGAAGAGCGTTCGACCGACGACCTGGAAGGTCAGGTCGTCAAATCGTCCGATACACGTCCGACCGAAGAGGCGATCCGCGCCCTTCTGCCACAATATACGGGCGTCATCTCGCAGGTCCCGCCACAGTTTTCGGCGATCAAGATCGACGGCGAGCGCGCCTACGATCTCGCCCGCGATGGCGAAACCGTCGATATTCCCGCCCGCGAAGTGGAAGTCTTCCGCCTGTCGCTCCTCGGCTGCACGCCCAATCTCGCGCATTTCGAAATCGAATGCGGCAAGGGTACCTATGTGCGTTCGCTGGCGCGCGATTTCGGCCGTGCGCTCGGCTGTTTCGGCCACATCGCCTCGCTGCGCCGCAGCTTCGTCGCACCGTTCGGCGAAGAGCAGATGGTGCCGCTTGCCTCGCTCGTGGCGCTTGAGAAAATCGAGGATGATCAGGAGCGTCTTGCCGCACTGGATGCTTTCCTGATCGATACCGGTGAAGCCCTGTCGAACCTGCCACATATCGCGATCAGCGACGATCAGGCCCACCGTCTGCGCATGGGCAATCCGATCATCCTGCGCGGCCGCGATGCCCCGCTTGCCGAACCGGAAGCCTACGCCACAGCGCGCGGCAAGCTCGTTGCCATCGGCGAGATCGGCGAAGGCGAGTTTCGGCCTAAGCGGGTGTTCAATACCGACTGAGATTACGACAAGGGGCGGTTTGCCTTCCATGTCGCTCTGACGCATGATCAACGGGAAGATTCGTCAGTTTGGCCGTTAGCGATCATGAAATGATGCCGTAGCGGTGCTGCGACAACCGAGGGCAGCGTTTGAAAGACACGCGTGACAAGGGCATGTGGGTTCCTGGCGTTGCCCTTGCAGCGCGTCTGCGTCATCGGCTTCGGCGTCCTCTTTCCTTCTATCTGACCGCGCTGGTGATCATCGCCATCGTGCCGTCCTTCGTGTTCTCACTCGTCATCCTCAAGCGGATTACCGACGAGCAGGATCGTGTCCTGACCGCGCTGCTTAAGGCTTCCACCGGCTCAGTGACGCGCGTTGTCGAACGCGAAATCGACGGCATGCTGACGACATTGAAGGCTCTTTCGCCCGGAAATGAGATCGATCCCTCCGATCTTGCCGCCCTTCACGCCCGCGCTACCGCAGCCCTGGCCGATACGGGAAACAATCTGATCCTGATCGATCGTGCCGGACACCAATTGCTCAATACCCGGGTGCCCTTCGGGTCGGCGCTAGGTCCGGCATCCGATCCGTCATCAGTGGGGCAGGCTTTTGAGAGGGGCGAGCCGCTGGTCTCCGACGTCTTCTTCGGCAAGACGGCAAACCGCTGGGTTTACAATGTCTATCTGCCGGTCAGAACGCCTCTGGGTAATCCGGATTATCTGCTGACGTTGACCGGCGATGCCCACAACATGCTGAAGGCCGTCAATCGCGACGTCCTTTCTCCCGGTTGGAATGCGGCGTTGCTCGACCGCACGGGTAACCTGATCGCGTCTTCCGATCCGTCCCTTGCCGTTGGCAAGCCGTTCTTCATGGATCTGGTGCCCGCCTTTAAAGTCGGCATCAGCGAGGCCGTACACGATGGTGTTGCCTATCGAACCGTAACCGAGTTCTCTATGACGACAGGATGGAGGATCGTCGCCTGGGCGAAAACTTCCGAGGTCGATGCTCCCGTGCTCTGGTCATTTCTCTGGCTTTCTGCGGGCGCAGTGCTGTTTGCTGCCTTTGCCGTCGCGGGATCGACGCTGATTGCGCGTATTCTTGCGCAGGGCGTCACGATGCTGGCGCGGGATGCGCGGCTCCTGGGCGAAGGCAGGCCGATCGCTGCGCGCCAGCATATGATCACCGAAGTCGAGACGGTCTCGAAGGCGATCGCGGATGCTGCGCAGGAGCGCGCCAAGGCCGAAAGCGAAATCCGCTTCCTGATGCGCGAAGTGGCGCATCGCTCGAAGAACCAGCTTACCGTCATCCAGTCCATGCTCAACCAGTCGGTGACCAACGCCGAAGGCCGGCTGGATTTTGCAGACACCTTTCGCAAGCGGATTGCAGGTCTTGCGCGCTCGACGGATCTGATGATCGCCAACGCCTCGCTCGGTGTCGATTTTGGCGAGCTGGCTCAAAACCAGCTGCAGCCGTTTATCCCCGACGATCCCAGGCGTGTGCGCATCGCGGGCCCCGCCGTCAGACTTGATGCCCAGGTCTCCCAGACCCTTGGCATGGCGCTGCATGAGCTTGCCACCAATGCGACCAAATATGGCGCCTTATGCAATGGCCACGGCACGGTCGACCTCTCCTGGACGCTTGGAGACGAGAATGTCGTCATCATCTGGCGCGAACGGGGCGCGGACCTTTCGGCTATCCCGAGCGAACCGCGAAAGGGCTTCGGCACCATGGTCCTGGAGCGGATGCTGGCCATGGCTCTTGGTGCAACGCTGAAGCGCAGCACGCATGAGGACGGTATCGAATGGCACGTCACTATCCCGCGGACGCATCTGCAGGGCGAGCTTGAGGACGACAGCTGAAAGCGGGAAAGAAGATGCGGTCGATCACAGCGCCGGTGGCATCGCATCCCTGATGTTGATCATTGGCGCAGCGGAAGTCGGCGCCTCCGACCGCATCTGCAGGATTGCCGATCCCACCGGCACGCCGCTGAACATCCGTTCAAGCCCCAACCGCGCTCTTCTTTCGACCATCGACAATGGCCGGGACGTACGGGTTCTGGAAGAACAGCGGGTCAAGCACGAGCTCTGGCCGCGCATCATGGCCGATGGGCAGGAGAGGGGATGGGTTTTTGGTTCCTATCTCGATTGCGTAACCGATGCCGATGCGATGAAATCGGCGCCGACGCGGCCACCAACGCCGCTGGACTAGGCCGTCGCTCGCCGTCGAAACGGGACGACGAGCACGCCTCTTTCCTTTTGTCTCCGGATGGTTTATAGGCACCGCCAGCAAAAGCTCCGTAATAAAGGCGGCCTTCTGCTCCATTGGCCGCAGCTAGACGACATCCCGGCTGCCGGCGTCCCGAAATCCTGTAAAATCGAAAGGATCACACGATGTCGATCACTGCAGAGCGCAAGGCTGCGCTTATCAAGGAATACGCAATCGTCGAAGGCGATACCGGTTCTCCGGAAGTCCAGGTTGCTATCCTTACGGAACGGATCAACAACCTGACCGATCACTTCAAGGGCCACAAGAAGGACAACCACTCGCGTCGTGGCCTTCTGGCAATGGTTTCCACCCGCCGTTCGCTTCTTGACTATGTCAAGAAGAAGGAAGAAGCGCGTTACACCAAGCTGATCACGGCTCTCGGCATCCGCCGCTAAAACTTCGCTTCCGGCGGACGTTTCCAGATGGAGCGTCCGCCGGTCGCTTTTTACGGGGCAATTTCCCGTTCCTCGCCTCAATGCAGCCACTCCGGCGCCCGGCGAAACTATTCTTTCCAGCAGCCCGGAAGGGCCGGCGCTGCGGAACAACCGATGACCTGTCATGGGGCAGGATTGCAGGATGCTTCTGCGCTGTCAGCGCGGATTTCACGAAGCCTCCCGTTGTCTTGCCCATGACCTGTCATATTTGCGGACACGACGCCGCTCGCGCCATCCTTAAGGCAGCGACGTGGATAAGCCCGCATAGAAGGACGAGATATGTTCGATACCCACACGGTAGAAATTGAATGGGCCGGCCGCCCGCTCAAGCTCGAAACCGGCAAGATCGCCCGTCAGGCCGACGGCGCGGTTCTCGCGACTTACGGCGAAACCGTCGTTCTGGCGACCGTCGTTTCGGCCAAGGCCCCGAAGCCCGGCCAGGACTTCTTCCCGCTGACCGTCAACTACCAGGAAAAGACCTACGCCGCCGGCAAGATCCCGGGTGGCTACTTCAAACGCGAAGGCCGTCCCTCGGAAAAGGAAACGCTGGTTTCCCGCCTGATCGACCGACCGATCCGCCCGCTCTTCCCGGAAGGTTACAAGAACGACACCCAGGTCGTCGTGACCGTCGTCCAGCATGACCTCGAAAATGATCCGGACGTCTTGTCGATGGTTGCAGCATCGGCTGCCCTGACCATCTCCGGCGTCCCCTTCATGGGCCCGGTCGGCGCTGCGCGCGTCGGTTACATCAACGGCGAATATGTCTTGAACCCGCATCTCGACGAGATGGACGAGTCGGTGCTCGACCTCGTCGTTGCCGGCACGCAGGACGCCGTCCTGATGGTCGAATCGGAAGCCAAGGAACTCAACGAAGAGATCATGCTCGGCGCCGTCATGTTCGGCCACAAGGGCTTCCAGCCGGTCATCGACGCGATCATCAAGCTCGCTGAAGTGGCCGCCAAGGAGCCGCGCGACTTCCAGCCGGAAGATCATTCGGAACTCGAAGCCGAAATGCTCGGCATCGCCGAAGCCGAACTGCGTGTTGCCTACAAGAACACTCAGAAGGCCGAGCGCTACGCTGCCGTCGATGCCGTCAAGGCAAAGGTCAAGGCTCATTTCTTCCCGGAAGGTGCTGAGCCGAAGTACACGGCTGAAGTCATCGGTGCTGTCTTCAAGCACCTGCAGGCCAAGATCGTTCGCTGGAACATCCTCGACACCAAGAGCCGCATCGACGGCCGCGACCTGTCGACCGTTCGTCCGATCGTTTCGGAAGTCGGCATCCTGCCGCGTACCCATGGTTCGGCGCTGTTCACCCGCGGTGAAACCCAGGCGATCGTTGTCGCGACCCTCGGTACCGGCGAAGACGAACAGTACGTCGACAGCCTGACCGGCATGTACAAGGAGCGCTTCCTGCTCCATTACAACTTCCCTCCCTACTCGGTTGGTGAAACCGGCCGCATGGGTTCCCCGGGTCGCCGCGAAATCGGTCATGGCAAGCTCGCATGGCGCGCCATCCGTCCGATGCTGCCGTCTGCGGACCAGTTCCCCTACACGCTGCGCATCGTCTCCGAGATCACCGAGTCCAATGGCTCGTCCTCGATGGCAACCGTCTGCGGCACCTCGCTTGCTCTGATGGATGCAGGCGTTCCGTTGGCAAAGCCGGTCGCCGGTATTGCCATGGGCCTGATCCTCGAAGGTGAACGCTTCGCCGTTCTCTCCGACATCCTCGGCGACGAAGATCACCTCGGCGACATGGACTTCAAGGTCGCCGGCACCGCCGACGGCATCACCTCGCTGCAGATGGACATCAAGATCGCCGGTATCACCGAAGAGATCATGAAGGTCGCGCTTGAGCAGGCACAGGGCGGTCGCAAGCACATCCTCGGCGAGATGGCCAGTGCCATCACTGAAGGTCGCAGCCAGCTCGGCGAATTCGCACCGCGCATCGAAGTCATGAACATCCCGGTCGACAAGATCCGTGAAGTCATCGGCTCCGGCGGCAAGGTCATCCGCGAAATCGTCGAAAAGACCGGCGCCAAGGTCAACATCGAAGACGACGGCACGATCAAGATCGCCTCTTCCTCGGCCAAGGAAATCGAAGCCGCTCGCAAGTGGATCCACTCGATCGTCGCTGAGCCGGAAGTCGGCCAGATCTACGAAGGCACGGTCGTCAAGACCGCCGACTTCGGCGCTTTCGTCAACTTCTTCGGCCCGCGCGATGGCCTCGTGCACATCTCGCAGCTCGCTTCCGAGCGCGTTGCCAAGACCTCCGACATCGTCAAGGAAGGCGACAAAGTCTGGGTCAAGCTGATGGGCTTCGACGAGCGTGGCAAGGTTCGCCTCTCGATGAAGGTCGTCGACCAGGCAACCGGCAAGGAACTCGCTGCCGATAAGAAGGGTGATGGCGAAGCTGCTGAATAAGCATTCGCGTCCTTCCTGACTATCCGGGCGCGGAGCATATCGTTCCGCGCCCTTTCTTTATCCTCCACGGGACTTCCGCCATGAGCCGCGACACCTTGAAAACCCTTTTCTACCCCTTCGACAATGGCGTGCTGCCATCGCCGGGCGAAGGCGAGCGCGTGCTCTTTCTCGGCGCCGAGGCGGGCTACAGGCTGCCGGAAGGCTTTCTGGGTGAGATTGCTGCCGTCCAGCCACTGAAGCCGTTCCACAAGGCGCTGCAGGCCGCGCGCGTGAATGTTGCAACGTCTCCCGAAGGCGAGGACTATGACGTGGCTCTCGTTCTCTGCGGCAAGCACAAGGGCGAAAACGAAGACCGGATCGCCGAGGCGCTGAAGCGCACCAAGGTCGGCGGTACGGTCGTCGTTGCCGGTAGCAAGGAAGATGGCATCCAGTCGCTGCGCAAGCGTTTTACCCAGCTCGGCTGGGGTGGCGATTCGCTGCCGAAATACCATGGCGTCGCCTTCTGGTTCGGCCGGCCTGATGACGCCAATGCCGATCCGGTGATCGAGCGCTTCGCCAAGAAGCCGGTTCGTGTCGAAGGTCGTTTCGATGCAGCGCCCGGCATGTTTTCCCACGACCGTATTGATGCGGGCTCGGAACTTCTTGCATCGCGCCTGCCGACCGATTTCACGGGCCACGCGGCAGACTTTGGCGCGGGCTGGGGCTATCTCACCGTCATGCTCGCGGAAAAGTCACCCGGCCTGAAGGGCGTCGATCTTTTCGAAGCCGATTTTCATGCGCTGGAAGCCGCCCGTACCAATATCGCCGTCAATGCGTCGAAAATCCCGACGCGTTTCCACTGGCAGGACCTGACCAGCGAAGAGCCGCGCGACAAGTTCGATCTCATCATCATGAATCCGCCTTTCCATGAAAGCCAGGCTGCTGAGCCGGCGCTTGGGGCGGCGATGATCCGCATGGCTGCGAAGTCGCTTAAGATCGGCGGACGCCTGCTGATGGTCGCCAATCGCGGCTTGCCCTACGAGCCTGTCATGACCGAAGCTTTCAAGGAATGGGGCGAAACCTGCCGCAACGCGCGCTTCAAGGTCCTCTGGGGCCGTCGTTAAGGTTGAAAGGTCTGGGCGCCCACTGTTGCCGCCCTGCGTCTGCATCGGATGCCGCTGAGCCATGCCATTTCGGCTGGAACCTGTTGCGTTGCAGCGGGATTAGGTTCACCATTCTTTTGCCGCATATCCTTGTCGCGTCCCGTTGGACGCGCCGGCTCGATGGAGCAAGACGATGGGATTTGGACCTGCCCGCCCGCCTGTTACCGAAGATGTCGCGGGTGTGATTGTCAAGGATATCAAGAGCGGAGAGGGGCACAGCGCGACCTCCGAAGTGCCGCTTGCCTTCCAGACAGGTCGCCCACCGACTGATCCGGTGGTGCTCGGCGATACCCGCAAGCAGATGATGATGTTCGGCCTTTTCGCGTTCTGCACTCTCGCAGTGCTGCTTGCCGTCTGGGCGCTGGCCTGACGGCTGATCTTACCTGCGTCGACCAGATCGCCGCAGATCCATAGGATACCGAGGCTATCGGAGAGTTGGCACCGGCCGCCTGTTCCAGCCGGTGCCTCACATCAAGCCTTCAGAGCCCGCGAAAACAAACGCGAAAGCCGCTCTGCAAAGGCGCGTGGGTCCGACGGCCGATCACCATCGAGAATACGCGCCTGATCCAGCAGCAGATTGACGGCATCTGCACGGAAAGCCTCGTTGCCATTGGCCGCCACGGCGGCGATCAGGGCGTTGTCCGGATTGACCTCGAGGATCGGCTTGGCGGCGGCATCAAGCCGGCCCGCACCCTGCAGCATTTTTTCGAGTTGACGATCAGGCCCGTGTTCGGGTGCCACGAGGCAGACGGCGCTTTCGGTAAGGCGATCCGAAGTGCGGACATCAGAAACGGCGTCGGCAAGCGCCATTTTCGCGAAAGCGATGAAGTCTTTCACCGCCTCCGTCGTCTCAGCGCTCGGCTTCTCCTTGGCGTCAAGTTTCGGCACCTGCGCAAGATCAGACGTCCCTTGCGTGATCGACTTGAACGGCTTGCCCTCGAAGTCAGGCGCTGCCGTTACCCAGAAGCTGTCGATCGAATCCGTCAGCAACAGCACCTCGATCCCGCGGGCGCGAAAACCTTCGAGCTGCGGTGATGCTTGCAATTGGCCGAGATTGTCGCCGGTGAGGTAATAGATCGCCGCCTGCGCATCCTTCATGTCCTTGACGTAGTCGGCAAGCGAGCGATGCTCGTCGCCGGAGGCGGTCGTGCGAAAGCGGGCGAGCGTCATCAGCTGGCCGCGGCGCTCGAAATCGTCGTAGATGCCTTCCTTGATGACGGGGCCGAAGGCATCCCAGAGCTTGGCGAAAGCGTCTTTATCACTGTCTGCCAGCTTCTCGATGGCGGTGAGCACGCGGCTCGTCAGGCCCTTGCGGATGGCAGACAGGATCGGGCTTTCCTGGATCATCTCGCGCGAGACGTTGAGCGGCAGGTCTGATGTATCGACGAGCCCGCGCACGAAGCGCAGATAGCGCGGCATCAGTTCAGCGTCATCGGTGATGAAGACGCGCTTCACATAGAGCTTCATCCGGCCCTTACCGGTCGGATCGAAAAGATCGTACGGCTTGGAGGTCGGCACGAAGGCAAGGCCGGTATATTCGTGGCGGCCTTCGGCGCGGAAATGCACCGTCAGCGCCGGCTCGTCATATTGGCCGGCGACGCTGCGGTAGAAATCGGCGTATTCTTCCTTGGTGATCTCGTTGCGCAACCGCGTCCAGAGCGCCGTGCCGTCGCCGACCCGGCTCGTTTCGCCTGAGGGCAGTTCGACGAGATCGATCGGCACCGGCACATGGCCGGACTGCTCCTTGACGATGCGCTCGACGCTCCATTTCGACGTGTAGGACTTGGCGTCGTCCATTAGCTGCAAGGTGATGCGCGTGCCGCGTTCCGGTGCATCGGTAAGTTCGACGGCTTCGACCGTGTAGCTTCCCTGGCCGTCCGACGACCAGCGCCACGCGTGTTCGCTGCCGGCGCGGCGGGAGACGACGTCAACCCGGCTTGCGGCCATGAAGGCGGAATAGAAGCCGACGCCGAACTGACCGATCAGTTGGGTGCCGTCGCCGGCCTTGGCCGCCTCAATGCGCTCCATGAATGCACGCGTGCCCGAGCGAGCGATCGTGCCCAGCGCCTCGATCATCTCATCGCGACTCATGCCGATGCCGTTATCGGCGACAACAAGGCGATTTTCCGGTTCCAGGGACAGAGTAATGCGCGGAGAACGATCGGAGCCTAAAAGTTCTGGTGCGCTGATCGCCTCGTAGCGCAGTTTCTCGCAGGCATCGGCCGCGTTCGAGATCAGTTCGCGCAGAAAGACATCCTTGTCCGAATAGACCGAGTGCACCATGAGGTGAAGCAGGCGGGCGACATCGGCTTCGAAGACGTGATTTTCGACAGGTTTTTCAGGAGCATCGCTCATGCTTGAATTGCCTCTGACATGTTGGATTGGATGGCTCGTAACTGGCGAGCCGCGACCCAAAAATCAAGAGGCAATTTCAAGCAGGCGACGTTACTCGCTATCGGCGCTGCGGAGCGTGTCGAGCGCAGGCATCGAGGTGATGTTGTAGCCGCTATCGACATAGTGGATCTCGCCGGTAACGCCACGCGAAAGATCGGATAGCAGGTAGAGTGCCGAGCTACCGACATCCTCGATCGTCACGGTACGACGCATCGGGGAGTTCTTCTGCTGCCAGGAGAGCATCGCGCGGGCGTCCGAGATACCGGCACCCGCAAGCGTGCGGATCGGGCCGGCCGAGATCGCGTTGACGCGGATGCCGTTCTGGCCATAGTCGGCGGCCAGATAGCGTACAGATGCTTCGAGAGCCGCCTTGGCGACGCCCATGACGTTGTAGTTCGGCATGACACGCACCGAGCCGCCGTAGGTCAGGGTCAGCATCGCGCCGCCATCGGCCATCAGTGCTGCCGCGCGCTTGGCGATTTCGGTGAACGAGAAACAGGAAATGACCATCGTGCGGCTGAAATTGTCACGCGAGGTGTCGGCATAGAGGCCCTTCAACTCGTTCTTGTCGGAGAAGCCGATGGCGTGCACGACGAAATCGAGCTTGCCCCACCTCTCCTTCAGCGCATCGATGACAGCATCGACCGAGGCAAGATCCTCGACGTCGCAGGGCAGCAGGATGTCGGAGCCGGCTTCGGCCGCTAGCGGCTTCACGCGCTTTCCGAGCGCTTCGCCCTGGTAGGTGAAGGCAAGTTCGGCACCGGCGCCGGCCAGCGCCTTGGCGATGCCCCAGGCGATCGAGTGATTGTTGGCAACCCCCATGATGAGGCCGCGTTTTCCTGCCATGATACCGGTCATTGTCTTACCCGTTGTAGCGCTGGAATACGAGCGTCGCGTTGGTGCCGCCGAAGCCGAAGGAGTTGGAAAGCACCGTGTCGATCTTGGCGTTGTCGATGCGCTTGCGCACGATCGGAACGCCCTCGAATTCTGGGTCGAGTTCGGTGATATGGGCGCTTTCGCCGATAAAGCCGGCCTGCATCATCAGAAGGCCATAGATCGATTCCTGCACGCCGGCAGCACCGAGCGAATGGCCGGTCAGCGACTTGGTCGACTGGACGTGCGGGATCTTGGAACCGAAGACTTCGCGGATCGCGCCGATTTCCTTCGAATCGCCGACCGGCGTCGACGTTCCGTGCGTGTTGACGTAATCGACCTCGCCCTTCACGGTCGCCAGTGCCTGACGCATGCAGCGGATCGCACCTTCTCCAGAAGGCGCAACCATGTCGTAGCCATCGGAGGTCGCCCCGTAGCCGGTGATTTCGGCATAAATCTTTGCGCCGCGAGCCTTGGCGTGCTCCAGTTCTTCGAGAATGAGAACACCAGCACCGCCGGCAATGACGAAGCCGTCGCGGGAGACGTCATAGGCGCGCGAGGCGGTAGAGGGCGTATTGTTGTACTTGGAGGACATCGCGCCCATGGCGTCGAAGAGGTTGGACATGGTCCAGTCGAGGTCTTCGTGACCGCCGGCAAACATGACATCCTGCTTGCCCCACTGGATCATTTCCATAGCGTTGCCGATGCAGTGCGCCGAGGTCGAGCAGGCAGACGAGATCGAGTAGTTGACGCCGTGGATCTTGAACCACGTCGCAAGCGTCGCCGAAGCCGTAGACGACATTGCCTTCGGTACGGCAAACGGGCCGATGCGCTTGGGCGAGTTGTTTTTGATGGTGATTTCGGCCGCGTCGATCAGCGTGCGGGTCGAAGGGCCACCCGAGCCCATGATGATGCCGGTGCGCTCGTTGCCGCCAATGTCCTTGTCTTCAAGGCCCGAGTCGGCAATCGCCTGCTTCATCGCCACATGGTTCCAGGTACCGCCCTGCGACAGGAAGCGGGCGGCGCGGCGATCAACGAGATCGGACGTATCGATGTTCGGCGCGCCCCAGACCTGGCACCTGAAGCCATGCTCGGCGAAATCGTTGGAAAACGTGATGCCGGACTTGGCTTCGCGCAGCGACGCGGTGACCTCCTGTGCATCATTCCCGATTGAGGAAACGATCCCCAGACCCGTGACAACAACCCGTCTCATGTCGATGACCTCTTCTTTGATTTCGCTGCTTACGGCTTCAGGGCCGCGGTTCAGGCAGCTTTTTCCTTGGACAGGCCGACGCGCAGGTCGGATGCCTGGTAAATGGTCTCGCCATCGGCCTTCAGCCAGCCGTCGGCCGTGCCGAGCACGAGGCGGCCGCGCATGACGCGCTTGAAGTCGATGCCGTATTCGAGAAGCTTGACGTTCGGACGGACCATGCCCTTGAACTTCACTTCACCGGTCGAAAGCGCCATACCACGACCTTCTTCGCCGAGCCATCCGAGGAAGAAGCCGGTCAGCTGCCACATGCCATCGAGGCCAAGGCAGCCTGGCATGATCGGGTTGCCCTGGAAGTGGCAGGGGAAGTACCAATCATCCGGACGCACGTCGTATTCGGCGCGGATGTAGCCCTTGTCGTGCGCACCGCCGGTCTCGGAGATATCGGTGATGCGATGAACCATCAGCATCGGCGGCAGGGGAAGCTGGGCATTGCCGGGGCCAAACAATTCGCCACGACCGCAAGCGAGAATTTCTTCATAGTTGAAGCTGGATTGTCTGGTCATGGACTGTCGTTTCCCCACTGCGCAAGGTTTTTCGTTGACTTTGTGTAGACGAAGACGGAACGGATTTGAAGCCAATGCAGAATGCTTGCAATCCGTGCGCCCCGGCTTTTCTGTGCTGGACACAAGGCCCGTTGCCGCCGTCGCATACATGAAGGGGGTTGCAACAGCCAGAGTTAATTGCCTTTTGCCCCCAGAATAGGGCCGTTTTCGAGCGAGAACGGCCGCCTTAGCCTCTGCTAACTATTGAAAGCACGATGCTTAAAAGTTATATCGGCACAGAAGATGCATTTCGCAATAGCCAGAAGGGCCCGGCTCTATCTTATGAAGACTGCTTTGGAAATCGGTTCGGAAGACCGCCTGCGCCACTACGGCCTTCGTCCGACGCGCCAGCGCATGGCGCTTGCCGAGCTGATCTTTGCGAAGGGTGACCGGCATCTGACGGTCGAAGAGCTGCATGAAGAAGCGGTAACGGCCGGCGTGCCCGTATCGCTCGCCACCGTCTACAACACGCTGCACCAGTTTACCGAAGCCGGCATGATCCGGGTTCTGGCCGTCGAAAGTGCCAAGACCTACTTCGACACCAACGTTTCTGACCATCACCACTTCTTCGTCGAAGGCGAAAACGAGGTGCTGGATATTCCGGTCAACAATATCTCGATCGGCAACCTGCCCGAGCCACCACCCGGCATGGAAATCGCCCATGTCGATGTGGTGATCCGCCTGCGTGCCAAGCGCGGCTAGCTAGGTTCTATTTCCCACAATCCTGCTGCTTCTATCGCGCCGCTCGCACCACGAGCGCATTGTCAGATCACGTCGTTAGGATCTCGAGGAGGTCGCGGGTCACCGACCGGCAATGTCCAGCCATATTTGAGCGCACCGCCGCGGATACAGAAAGCGGCAAGCACACCCAGTGCGGAGGCAATCGTCAGCGGCGCGCCGAAATAGCTGAGACCGGTGAAGACGCAGGCGCCGACCAAGGCTGCGGTGACATAGATTTCCGGCCGCATCAGAACTGACGGTTCGCCGGCCAGAAGGTCGCGCAGAATTCCCCCGAATGTCGCCGTCAGCATGCCGGTCACAAGTGCCACAATCGGCGAGCCCGTTGCGGCAAGTCCTTTTGCTGCGCCCATGACGCAATAGGCGGAAAGCCCGATCGCATCGAGCCAGACCAGAAACCAGTAGCGCGATTCCATGCGTCGTGCCGAGAAGAAGACGATAAGCCCAGCGCAGCAACAGACGACAAGGTATAGCGGGTTCCTGATCCAGAAGACGGGGGTCGCCCCTAGCACCAGATCCCGAAGCGTCCCGCCGCCAATGCCGGTCACGGCAGCAAAGAAGATGTAGCCGATGATATCGAGATGTTTTCGCGATGCTGCCAAGGCGCCTGTCGCGGCAAAAACCGCAACACCGGCATAATCGAGCATTTCAAGATTGGACGTTATCGTCACTCACCGTCTCCCGGAAGTCATGGACTGCTGCCGAAGGTCGCTCAGCGGGGAAAGACCGCATGGGTCCTGCCGCTCAGATAATAGGCGACGAGCCCGATCCATTCCCGCACGGCGGTCGTCGTCAGCTGTGCATTGAGCGACGGTTGGCTGAAATCGAACCACAGTACCGCCTTGCCCGTCGTGCGGTAATCGGTCGGCCAGGGCAGGACATCGATACCGAGCTTGCGGAAAAGCCCGACGGAGCGCGGCATGTGGAAGGCCGACGTCACGAGTGCGCAGCTGGAAAGCCCCTCATCTTCGAGAAGCTGTCTCGTGTTTCGGGCATTCTCGAAAGTGGTGCGTGAAGCACCTTCCCGAATGAGTCGATCCGCCGGGATGCCGAAGGTCGTGAAGAAGGTTTCAGCAGCATGGGCATCGCCTTCGTAGGTGCCGCTGAAGGAGCCATCCCCGCCGGAAACCAGGATGCGCGCATTCGGATGGCTTTGGGCAAGGAGCAAGCCCTCGACGAAACGGTCGGCCGCTTGATTGAATTCGATCCCACCGCGGCTTGCCATCACTTCGTTTTCGAAGGCGCCACCAAGAATGATGATGCAGGAAAGCTCGGCCGGCAGGCTTGCCGGGCGAGCAATGCGGTCCTCCAGCTTCTGGAGCATGACCGAGCCTGTGGAGGTGAAGAGCGTAACGAAAAGCAGGATCACCGCAAGCGCTGCGAAAAAGCCATGGGCGTTGCGCATGCCGAAACCATTGAAGATCAAAGCCAGCAGCAGGAGGAGAAAGACAATGGAAAGCGGCTGCGCGGCAAGCCAGAAGATCTTGGAGATCAGAAACATGAAAACTCGGTTGCCCTGCGGGTTCAATCGGCGAGCACGTCAGGCCTGTTGCAAAGAGCCAGAGCGCCCAGGTTCGCCAACCGTTCTAGGATGGTCGTAACCCGAGCGCAACAGACGGTATCAGACGGGACGACCGAGGGAAGGTGCCGGCGCCTGCTTGCGGCGCAGATAGATCAACCCTGCGGCAAGCGCCACACCCAGTGCGAGAACGGCAATCGCGATCAACGGACGATAGGCGATCCAGGCAAGGGCGATGACCAGCGGCCCCAGCAGCAATGTCAGAACAAGCGCAATGACAGAGGTGCCGAAACCGACGATCGAGCCGACGAAGGGAATGACGTCAGCAATGATACCGAGGATCGACAGCATCATGGCGAAGCCGATGAACATGCCGAGCAGGCCGCCGAAGCGTATAAGCCAGGTGATCAGCGTATTTTCGCTCTGGGCTGCCTCGAACATTTCGGGGGCAGCAACATTACCGGCAGCGGTGAGGAAGACGGTGCGGTCGTTGCTGGTCTTGAAATCGTCCGTCACGGCATCGCCGCGCTGGGCACCGACGAAGCTTGCCGTGGCAATATCCTCGCGGCTGAAGCTGATCCTGAGGTCGCCGACCGCCGGGGCCTGCCTGTTCTGCGAGACATAGATCGTCGTCCCATTCTGTTTGACCGGCATATCGCTTCCGACCGCCGCCGATACGCTTTCAAGAACGGCGGGCGTCACGGCAAGCGGCTTGTCGGCACCGAGATCGGCAACCGCCTTGCCATCGACAGTAAAGGCACCGAGCGTTGCGCTGGACACCCAGAAACGTTCGCTCTCAAACGGCATGGACGGGTTCTGGTGCGCGCCGGAATCACGGAAATCGGAAGAATCGATTGAGCGCGACTGCCATTCCTTGCGATAGCTATAGGTCGTGACCGTTTCTTCGCCGCCGCCGAGTGTCTTTTTCGTCTCGCTCTTGCTGTCCTCGACCCATTGATACATCTCGACGGTGCGGTTGAGACCGGCAGCGCCTTGCGCCTGCACGCCGAAGGTCTGGTCTTCCGGTACACCCTGGGGTGTCACAGGCCCCGAAATGTAAACGAGCTTGCCTTCATTGGCGGCATCGACCGCGCCGCTATCGATGGAAACAACGACGCCTGCGCCCTCGACAAGCGAGTTGTAGGTATTAACGGAGCGGCCCTCGTTCCAGGAGAGCAGCCAGATCATGCCGAAAACCAGCAGTGGCCCGACCAGCAGCCCAAGCAGTCCGTTCTTGAGCCGGGAAAACCAGGATGTCGTTGTCGTTTCTGTGATGCTCATGACCGGCCCCCCGCGCCCAGCACTCTTTGGCGGATAACGTTCCAGAACGCCGCCCTATTCGTCAATTCGCTTTTGCTAACAGATTTTCTTTGATTTGGGATGTGCCATAATCTTTGAAGACGAACCATTCTTGTGGGGTTCGCACAATCACCGATTTTTTGCGATCGAAAAGGGAGAGGCGCGAGGCCTCCCCCATTTTTTCGCGGGAAATGCTGGCATTTTTTAACGGGTCCAGCGCATCGGGTTCGCGGAAGCGACGCTCACATAGCGATAACCGGTCTGGCTACGCTTGACGATCGTCTGGCGCAGATTGTCGAGAGCGAATTCGCCGGCATTGGTCTTGACCAGCAGAACGGCATGGCCTTCACCCGAACGGGTACGGACGACTGCAATGCGCAGGGCACCGGAAGGAATGCCGGCGCGGATCAGGCGGCTACGCTTGGTGACAGCGTAATCGTCGCAATCGCCCTGACGTGGGTTTAGTGTCCAGACGTCATTGCTTTCGCGCACCGGACGGATGCTGCGGTTGACCGAGCGGTTTACGGAAGCAAGCAGGCCGCGGACCTTGGAGGTGTAAGCAACCTGCGACTGGGCTGAAGGGCGGCATTCCTCGATGTGCTTCAGGCAGTACAGCGAGAAGGCGACCGGAACCGTGGCTTGGCGGCTGACCTTGAAGTTACGGCTCTGACCCATGTTGATGGCATAGGCCGAAGGCATGCTGGATACGCCGAGCGCTGCGATGGTTGCCAGTGCAATAATAGCTTTCTTGAGCATAATTTTTCCCTGTCCGTTCAGCCTTCTGTCCAAGGCTTTTTTGTTGAACCGAATTCATTTCGGATCAGGGGAGGGAGCGTCATGCTATCGAAAGGAACCGTTCCTTTCGTCCGCCTGTACCAACACGATACAAAAGGGCCTTTTCAGCGCGCTTAAATCGATAAGTACAATTTTATGGATATCGCGATTTCAATCGGGAACGCCTTGGAAACTGGGCTTTTCGCGGGATGCCGCGTTCTGCAACAGGTTTGGGAGAGGGGGAGAGCCGTAGCATAAGATCTTGAAGCAGAACGGTATTCAGCCTTGATCACCGCCTCTTTACCAACCATACACCACACTCGGCTTCGCATGCGGGAGGGCGCGTGTTTGGGATGCGACTGTCAGGAAAATCAGGCCTGGGCCCGGTGTCTGGGCCAATTCAAGCAAACAAAAAAGGCCTCAACGCCGTCGCTCCAGCGTCAAGGCCTTCGGTTCTTTGATGCCGGGCTCAGTGAGCGCCGGACATATCTCCGAGCACTTCCTTGGAAGCGACGGTGGAATCGGCGTCCAGCTTGTAAACCATAGGAACGCCGGTCGCGAGGTTCAGCGCCAGGATCTGCTCCTTGGTCAGACGGTCGAGAACCATCACCAGCGAGCGCAGCGAATTGCCGTGGGCTGCCACCAGAACGTTCTGGCCGGAGAGAACGCGTGGCAGGATGTCAGTGAGGTAATAGGGCCAGACGCGGGCGCCGGTGTCGCGCAGGCTCTCGCCGCCCGGAGGCGGTACGTCATAGGAGCGGCGCCAGATATGCACCTGTTCTTCACCCCACTTGGCGCGGGCGTCGTCCTTGTTCAGGCCAGAGAGGTCGCCGTAGTCGCGCTCGTTCAGTGCTTGGTCGCGGATCGTTTCGAGATCGGGCTGGCCAACATTGTCGAGAATAATCTTCAGCGTGCGCTGCGCGCGCGACAGAACCGAGGTGAAGGCGATGTCGAACTTGATGCCGTAGTCGGCCAGCGCCTTGCCGCCGACATTGGCTTCCTCTACGCCGAGTGCCGTCAGGTCAGGGTCTTTCCAGCCGGTGAAGAGGTTTTTCAGGTTCCATTCGCTCTGGCCGTGGCGAACAAGGACAAGGGTTCCGCTCATATATTTGCTCCTCGAAGAAAGATCAGTTGAGCCCGAGAACGTCGAGCATAGTGTAGAAACGGGGTTTCTTGTCCCGCGCCCAAAGTGCGGCTGTCACGGCGCCGCGGGCGAAAATGGCGCGATCGGTAGCACTGTGCGAAAGTGTCACCTGCTCGCCCTCGCCGGCGATGATGACGGAATGTTCGCCGATGACGGAGCCGCCGCGCAAGGTGGCAAAGCCGATGCTGCCGGCAGCGCGCGGACCGGTATGCCCATCGCGCACGCGAACCGAATTTTCGCCAAGGTCGATTCCGCGTCCACGAGCGGCGGCTTCGCCGAGCAGCAGCGCCGTGCCGGATGGTGCGTCGACCTTGTGTTTATGATGCATTTCGAGGATTTCGATATCCCAGTCGGTTCGGCCGAGCGCCTTCGCCGCCTGCTGCGTCAGGACGCCGAGCAGGTTGACGCCGAGGCTCATATTGCCGGATTTGACGATGCGGGCATGGCGGGCTGCTGCCTTGATCCTTGCGTCGTCTTCGGTGGAGCACCCGGTCGTTCCAATTACGTGGACGATACGCGCCTGGGCGGCGAGACCTGAAAATTCCACCGTTGCGGCGGGAGACGTAAAGTCGAGCACGCCTTCCGCCTCGACAAAGGCTTCGAGCGGCTTGTCGGTGATGGTGACGCCCATGGGACCAAGGCCGGCAAGTTCACCGGCGTCGCGGCCGACAAAGGCAGAGCCGGGGCGTTCGACTGCGGCAAAGACGCTGGCGCCTGTCATCGCATGAATGGTGCGGATCAGCGTCTGTCCCATACGGCCGGCAGCACCGACCACGACGAGTTTCATATCCGTACCGCTCATGCCTGCACCCATTTTTCGAATTATTCTTCCGTTGCCGAAGCGGCCTTTTCCACACCACCCTGCAGATTGTGCAGGCGAGCGTAAAGACCGTCGTTGCGCCGCGCAAGCGCCTCGTGGGTACCTTCCTCGACGACCAGCCCATCGCGCATCACGATGATCTTGTCGGCATTGGCGATCGTCGACAGGCGGTGAGCGATGACGACGACCGTACGTCCCGACATCGCGTGGTCGAGCGCCTTCTGCACGGCTGCTTCCGATTCGGTGTCGAGCGCCGAGGTGGCCTCATCGAGAAGCAGGATTGGCGCCTTGCGCACCAGGGCGCGGGCAATCGAGAGCCGCTGACGCTGGCCCCCCGATAGCGTCACGCCGTTTTCGCCGACGGGCGTGTCGTAACCCTGCGGCTGCGCAAGGATGAAGTCGTGGGCGTATGCCAGCCTTGCTGCTTCCTCGATTTCATCATCGGTCGCACCGGGGCGGCCGTAGCGGATGTTGTCGCGGATGGATCCTTCGAAGAGATAAGGTTGCTGCGACACATAGGCGAGGCCGTTGCGCAGCGATTGTTTGGTGACGTGGGCGATGTCTTGCCCATCGACGAGGATTTCGCCCGAGCCGGGATCGTAGAAACGCGGGATGAGGCTGATCACCGTCGACTTGCCAGCGCCGGACGGGCCGACGAGGGCCGTGGTTTTGCCGCCTTCTGCGACAAAGCTCACGCCCTTCAGGATATCGCCGCCGGTCGCATAGCCAAAATGAACGTTGCGGAACTCGATCTGCGCCTGCCCAAGTTTCAGCTCGGTCGCATCCGCCCGGTCGCGCTGATGCGGCATCATGTCGAGGATTTCGTAGATCATGCGCGCGTTGACCACGGCGCGCTCCAGCGACACCTGCAGGCGGGCGAGGCGGCGCGCCGGGTCGTAAGCCATGAGAAGCGCGGTGACGAAGGCGAAGAAGGCGCCGGGAGGAATATTGCTGTAGATCGTGCGGAACGCGGCGTATGCCAGGACGCTCGAAATCGCAAAGCCGGCAAATGCCTCGGTCATCGGCGCGGTTCGTTCACTCAAGCGCGCGATACGGTTGGCGCGGTTCTCGGCGCGGTCGATGATCGCTTCGACCTTGGCCTTGAGCTGGTTCTCCATTGTAAAGGCTTTGACGATGGAGATGCCCTGGATTGTCTCCTGCATCGCCCCCAGCACATGGCTGTTGATTTCCACCGATTCGCGCGTCGCCTGGCGCAGGCGCCGCGAGACATAGCGAAGGCCTATCAGAAGCGGCGGCGCAACGACGAAGACAATCAGGGTCAGCAACCAGTCCTTGCCGATCATTACACCGATCAGCGCGACGAGTGTCAGGAGGTCGCGGGCGATCGAGGTGACCGTCATGTTCAGGACGTCGCGGATGCCCGAAACATTCTGGCTGATTTGTGCGGAGATCCGGGCCGAGCGAGTGTCGCTGAAGAAGCCGACGCTTAGCGCCATCAGATGGCTGTAGAGCCGACGCTGATAGCTGGCAACGATATTGTTGCCGATTTTGGAGAGAGAAACCGCCTGACCATAGGTTGCAAAGCCGCGCAGAACGAAAGCAGCAAAAATCGCACCGCAGATGACGAGCACCATATCCGCGCGTTTGTTGGCGAAAGCTTCATTGACGACCGATTCCATGATCCACGCCGAAAAGGCCGTCGTTGCTGCCATTACGATGAGGCAGAAAACCGCGAAAGCATAGCCCTTGAGATGGGCGCGGCCGTTTTCACGGATGACACGCTTGAGGACGCTGGTAATCGTTTCCGCATCGACATGCGGATGCGTGTTTTTGGGTACTTTCAAAGGCTGTATTCCCTCGCCCGAAGCATGGTGCTGTCCCGGATGCCTCCGAAATGGCGCGCGTTTCACCGCGCTCTATAATCGTTGCATCACGGTTTGGCGAGTCTTGCGCGCCTTGACAGGCGTCAACTTCTCCAGCGGCGTCCCTCTGTAGCAACACCGAAACGCGACGGGGTGCGGGCGTAGGCGGCAAGACCTGAGAGGGCCGCGGTCGGATGTGTCACGACAAAAGTGGGTATGGTCCTCAGCAGCGCGGTATGGGGTGCCTTGTCCTCGAAGGCCGCGCGAAATTCCGGCTTCTTCAACGCGGGCAGGATTTTCTGCGAAATGCCGCCGGCCAGAAAGACACCGCCGCGGGCCATGAAGATCATCGCCATGTCGCCGGCGACGCGGCCGAGATAAGTGGCAAACAAAGACACGGTTTCGACAGCAGCAGCATCGCCGCCGGAAAGCGCGTGGCTGGTGACCCCGGCCGGGTCGGCAATATGCGGATCCTTGCCATCCGCCTCGCAGACCGCGCGGTAGATGTTCATGATACCGCGGCCACAGAGCAGCTGTTCGCCCGAGATGCGGCCCTCGATTGGTTCGAGGAAAGGCCAGATATGAAAATCGCGCTCAGTTCTCGGCCCAACGTCCACATGTCCGCCTTCGCCGGGCACCGGGAACCATGTATGGCGGGCATGCAGAAGACCGGCGACGCCGAGGCCTGTGCCGGGACCGAGCACGGCGCAGGAGGCTGAGGGCAGGATTTCGCCACCGCCGACCTGTTCGCGTCCGTCATCACCGATCGAAGCGACGGCCAGTGCCTGGGCTTCGAAATCGTTGATGATGATCACATCTTGCAGATTGAGCGCCGAAATCATGTCCTTAGGTTTGATTACCCAGCCGGCATTGGTCAGCGGAATTTCGTCGCCATTGATAGGGCCTGCAATGGCGATAATGGCCGAGCGGGGCTGCACCGAGGTCTTGTCGAGGATGCTGGTCTGCAGCGCTTCTTCGATGCTGGCATAATCGTCAGTAGGGATGATCGGGAAGATTTTCGGCTCCGCATAGGCGTCGAGCAGCAGCGCGAAACGGGCATTGGTGCCGCCGATATCGCCGACGAGGATGGGGAAAACGAAGTTCGCGTCGGCGTCGTCAAGCGGCGACATGGACGAAGACATGGGCATGGGGCTATCCGTTCCGATGCTACGGTGGTGTGCTTTGCAAGCTTTATCAGGGATGATTGAAGTCGATCAACTGTTCCGCCGTCGCCCGGTTGAGCGCCATGGGAATGTCGTAGACGGTGGCAAGCCGCATCAGCGCCTTGACATCGACGTCGTGCGGCATCGCCGTCAGCGGATCGACGAAGAAGATCAGCATCTCGACCTCGCCGGTCGCGATCATCGCGCCGATCTGCTGGTCGCCGCCAAGTGGACCGCTTTTCAGCCGTGTAATATCGAGACTGGGACAGGCTTCCTGCACGCGACCGCCGGTGGTTCCGGTGGCGACGATCCGCCACTGGGCAAGAACGTGCTCGTGGACTTTGGCAAAAGCGGCGAGATCGGCCTTCTTCTCGTCATGGGCAATCAGTGCCACGCATTTTCGCGACGACATGAAAATCCTCCCTATGCCCGCGCTGCAAGCGCCGCCGTTTAAATCGATTTGACTTCCCAATACATGAGGCAGGCACGCTTGAAAAGCCGTCCCTCAGTTCAGCGGACGCGGTGTAGGCACGGGTGCCGTCATGTCATCGGTCTCGACCTGTTCCGCACTCGAATTGACAACGGCCTCCACAGAGGGGGCATCGGCAGTCGGCGTCGCTGAATAGGCTGTGCCGTAAGTCGCGGCGGCCTCCGAATTTGCAGGCGCTGCCAAAACGGCGGTGCAGGCCTTCGGGAGATCGGCAAGCGTGGTGAATTTCGGCTTCACCGGCTTGGCATTCGGGTCTTTCTTCGGTGTCGCCCAGGGCTCCTTGGTGAACCACCAGGCCAGCGACTTGTCACATCCGTCGCCGGCTGCGACGGCGGCCTGCGCCTTGCAGGTCTTGGTACCGGGAGGGCAATGCATGCGGATATGGAAATGCTCGTCATGGCCATAAACGGGGCGCACCTTGCCAAGCAGCGAACGGTCGCCGGTCCAGGTGTCGCAGAGTTTCTTCTTGATCGCCGGATTGACGAAGACCCGCTCGACCTGCGGATAGCTCGCCGCCTGCATCACCAGCTTGGCATGGGTCGGGGTCCAGCGCTGGTTGCTGACAGTCAGAAACTTGCTCTTGTCAAGCATCGAGGTGAAGGGCATGTCCTCGCGCTGCTGAACAGAAAGAGGCTGGGCTGGTTTCGGTGTGAACCAGATGTCGGCATCGAGCCCGATCTGGTGGGACGCGTGCCCCGTGATCATCGGCCCGCCCCGCGGCTGTGAGATATCGCCGATCAGGATACCCGATCCCCATCCGAGCTTCACGGCATCCTGCGAAAAGGTCTCCAGAAGATTGATCATTGCCGGATTGCCCCAGCGGCGATTGCGCGAAAGCCGCATGGCCTGCCAGGTCGGACCGTCCGTTGGAATGGCGACGGCGCCGGCCATGCAGCCCTTGGCATAGAAGCCGATCGGGCTCGGTGCGGCATTGCTTGGCAGTTTCACCTTTCCGAATATCTGCTTGGCCGGAGTGGCGTCCGCAATCGCATCGGTTGTGACTGCGCTCATGCCCATAACGGCGGCGGCCAGAACAGGTATCGTGCGCCGCAGCGCGGTGGAGAGCGTGTTGTTCGCCAAGGTCATGTGTTGTCCAATATCGATAAAGCAATGCGCGCGCAGCCGAATCGCCAAGCTTTCATAGTGTCTTTGCCGGAGCCTTGCGAGACACGCAGACGTGAGCCAAAAAAAATGCCTGATTTGAGGCAGGTTCTGTCAATTGTCCTGATTTTGCCTATTCTGTTCGTCAGCCGAGGAAAAAAGGGAAAGACTGTATGCGCCGGATTGGCTCGTTCATTGCAAATGCGTTCCGCGTCATCATCAAGGGGTCGGTCATTACAGGGCTGCTTGCCAGTCCCCTCCTGGCGCAGGAACCGGTCTGGCGCGGCGGAACGGCAACTGTCGGCGAGCTGAAATATCAGGATGGGTTCAAGCGCTTCGACTATGTGAACCCGGACGCGCCGAAAGGTGGAGACCTGAGGCTCACCGCGATGGGCACGTTTGATTCGCTCAATCCCCTGCTTGCGAAAGGCGAGGTGGCGGGTGCCGTCGCCGGGCTCGTCTACGAGACGCTGATGAAACCGTCGCTGGACGAAATCGCCTCTGACTACGGGCTTCTCGCTGAAGCCATTTCCTATCCCGATGATTTTGCCTGGGTGAAATATCGCCTGCGGCCGGAAGCGAAATGGGAAGATGGACAGCCGGTTACGCCGGAAGATGTCGTCTTCTCCTTCGAAAAGGCCAAGGCGCTCGATCCGCAGCGCGAATTCTACTACGCCCACGTCATCAAGGCCGAAAAGACCGGCGACCGCGAGGTGACCTTCGGCTTCGATGAAAAGAACAATCGCGAGCTTCCCAAGATCGTCGGCGAACTCGTGGTCGTGCCCAAGCACTGGTGGGAAGGCAAGGACGCCAAGGGCAACCAGCGCGACATCTCCAAGACCACGCTGGAGATGCCCATGGGATCCGGAGCCTATAAGGTCGCGTCGATGACGCCCGGTTCGACAATCCGCTTCGAGCGTCGCGAGGACTATTGGGGCAAGGACATCAACGTCAACATTGGCGATGATAACTTCGGCGCGTTGATCTACAATTACTACGCCGACCTCGACGTTGCCTTCGAGGCATTCCGCTCGGGCAATGCTGATTACTGGTGGGAGAATTCAGCCAAGCGCTGGGCGACGGCCTATGATTTTCCCGCTGTCAAGGACGGACGCATCAAACAGGAGAAACTTGAGAACGACTATCGCAACCGCGGTGTTCTGGTCGGCTTCATCTTCAACATGAAGCGAGAAAAATTCAAGGATGTACGCGTTCGTGAAGCGCTCAACTACGCCTTCGATTTCGAGGAACTGAACCGGACGATCTTCTATAACCAGTATTCCCGCATCAACAGCTTCTTTTACGGCACAGAGCTTGCTTCCAAGGGCGTGCCCGAAGGCCGCGAGCTCGAAATCATCAACGAGATGAAGGACCAGCTGCCGCCGGAGGTCATGAAGCCCTATGTCAGCCCGGTGGGTGGCGACCCGAAGAAGGTGCGCGACAATCTGCGCCAAGCGATCGCCCTCTTCAAAGAGGCGGGTTACGAGCTGAAGGACAACCGAATGGTCAACGCCAAGACCGGCGAACCTTTCGGTTTCGAAATTCTGCTCGACGGTCCGACGATAGAACGGGTGGCGCTGCCCTTCGCCCAGAGCCTGAAGAAGATTGGGGTGGAGGTCAACGTGCGCACTGTCGATCCCTCGCAGTTTACCAACCGCTGGCGGTCTCGCGATTTCGATGTGCTTTATCAGGGCTGGGGACAGTCGCTCAATCCTGGCAACGAGCAGGCTGAATACTGGGGATCCCAGGCGGCTGATCGCGAGGGTTCGCAGAACTATTCGGGCGTCAGTGATCCCGCTCTCGATTTACTGATCAAACGCATCATCTTCGCCAAGGATCGCGACGAACTGATCGCCACGACCAAAGTTCTGGACCGGGTTTTGCTCGCCAAGCATATTGTCGTTCCGAGCTATACGGCGCGCAATTCTCGCATCGCCTATTCCGCGAATCTCGAACACCCTGCCGCGCTACCGGAATATTCGACCGGTTTCCCGTCGATCTGGTGGCGCAAGAGCGCTGGCGCTCAATGAGGGCCTTGCGCTCTTTGACGCCGTGCACTCCAAATGCAAAAAAGCGAATCACTCGGCGACTGGCGAACCGGTTGCCGGCAAGGAGACGAACGGATTGACCACGACAGGGCTCGCCGCCGCTGACATCCGCAACGAGGCCATACGCAATCTGGCCGCCAGCCATACAGCTCGGGATGGAGCGTTCTGATGGGAGCCTATATCCTGCGCCGCCTGTTGCTGATGATCCCGACGATCGTCGGCATCATGGCCATATCCTTCGCTGTCGTGCAGTTCGCGCCGGGTGGTCCCGTCGAGCAGGTTATTTCCGATCTCACCGGCCAGAACCAGGGCGGCGATCGGCTTTCGGGTAGCGGTGGCGACCTCGGATCGCAGAGCTTCAACGAGGAATCCTCGGGCAAATACCGCGGTGCGCAGGGGCTCGATCCCGATTTCATTGCCAAGCTTGAAAAGCAGTTCGGTTTTGACAAGCCGCCGCTTGAGCGCTTCGGCAAGATGATGTGGGACTATGCCCGCTTCGATTTCGGCGAAAGCTTCTTCCGCAATGCCTCGGTCATCGATTTGATCCTCGACAAGATGCCGGTATCGATCTCGCTCGGGCTCTGGATCCTGCTGTTTTCCTACGCCATCTCGATCCCGCTTGGCATCAAGAAGGCGATTTCGGACGGCTCGTCCTTCGATGTCTGGACATCGGGCATTATTATCCTCGGCTATGCGGTTCCTGGCTTCCTGTTCGGGATTCTTCTGATCGTGCTTTTTGCCGGCGGTTCGTTCCTGGATTGGTTCCCCCTGCGCGGTATCGTCTCCGACAATTTCTACCAACTTAGCTGGTGGCAGAAGATCATCGACTATTTCTGGCATATGACGCTGCCACTGCTGACGTTGCTGATCTCGGCCTTCGCGACGACAACGCTGCTGACCAAGAATTCGTTCATCGACGAGATCAAGAAGCAGTATGTCACGACGGCGCGAGCCAAGGGCCTTAACGACCGGCAGGTGCTTTACGGCCACGTGTTCCGCAACGCGATGCTGATCGTCATCGCCGGCTTTCCCGGTGCCTTCATCTCGGCCTTTTTCACCGGCTCGCTGTTGATCGAATATATCTTCTCGCTTGATGGTCTTGGCCGGCTGGGCTATGACGCCGTCGTCAAGCGCGACTACCCGATCGTGTTCGGTACGCTCTACATCTTCTCGCTGATGGGCCTGATCGTCGGTCTCCTGTCGGATCTCCTCTACACCTGGGTTGATCCGCGCATCGATTTCGAGCGGAGGGATGTCTGATGGCCAACATTACCACCTCCGATGCGACCCTCACCGCCGGCAAACCGGCACGCCTCTCCCCGATCAATCTGCGGCGCTGGCAGAATTTCAAGGCCAACCGCCGCGGTTACTGGTCGTTCTGGCTGTTCCTCGTGCTCTTCGTGCTCAGCCTGTTTGCGGAGTTTATCGCCAACGACAAGCCGGTTCTGGTGTCCTACAAGGGCGAGTTCCTGGTTCCGGCGCTGGTGCAGTATCCGGAAGAGAAATTCCTCGGCGACTTGGGCTTTCTCGCCGTGACGGACTATAATTCCGCCGAGATTGTCGATGAGATCAACGCCAATGGCTGGATGATTTGGCCGCCGATCCACTACTCCTACCAAAGCGCCAATTCCTACATCCCGCATTCGGCTCCGACAGCACCCTTCTGGCTGATGGACAAGGCTGAACGTTGCTCGGGCTATCCGCAGGGCGAAAACGATCCCGGCTGTACGCTCGGCAATATGAACTGGCTCGGCACGGACGACCAGGCCCGAGATGTGACAGCGCGGATGATCTATGGTTTCCGCATCTCCGTACTCTTCGGCCTCTGCCTCACCATCCTCTCGGCCATTGTCGGTGTAACCGCAGGCGCGGTCCAAGGCTATTTCGGCGGCTGGACCGATCTGCTCCTGCAGCGCTTTATCGAAATCTGGTCGTCGATGCCGGTGCTCTATATCCTGCTGATCATCGCTGCGATCCTGCCGCCGGGCTTCTTCATCCTGCTCGGCATCATGCTGCTGTTCTCCTGGGTCGGTTTTGTCGGCGTAGTGCGCGCCGAATTCCTGCGTGCCCGCAATTTCGAATATGTCCGCGCCGCCCGCGCGCTCGGCGTCAATAACCGCACCATCATGTGGCGCCATCTGCTGCCAAACGCGATGGTCGCGACACTGACCTTCCTGCCCTTCATCCTTTCAGGCTCGATCACGACGCTGACATCGCTCGACTTCCTCGGCTTCGGCATGCCACCCGGCTCGCCGTCGCTGGGCGAGCTGATCTCGCAGGGCAAGTCGAACCTGCAGGCGCCGTGGCTTGGCCTCACAGCCTTCGTCGTCATGTCGGTGATGCTGTCGCTGCTGATCTTCGTCGGCGAAGCCGTGCGTGATGCCTTCGATCCGAGGAAAACCTTCCGGTGAACGACAAAGTGACAGAACCCCTGCTTTCCGTTCGTGATCTCTCGGTCGCCTTCCACCAGGGCGGCAACACCTCGCTTGCCGTCGATCGCGTATCCTTCGACATCCGCCGCGGAGAAGTCGTGGCGCTGGTCGGTGAATCCGGTTCGGGCAAATCCGTCTCGGCCAATTCGATCCTAAAGCTTCTGCCCTATCCGGCGGCAAGCCATCCGAGCGGTGAAATCCTGTTCAACGGCAGGGACCTCCTGAAGGCATCGGATGCGGAGCTGCGTCATGTGCGCGGCAACGACATCACCATGATTTTTCAGGAGCCGATGACGTCACTCAACCCGCTGCATTCGATCGAGCGGCAGATTGCCGAAATTCTCGATCTTCACCAGGGTATCACCGGTGCCGCCGCCCGCACCCGCGTGCTGGAGCTTCTGAACCAAGTCGGCATCCGCGAGCCGGAAAAACGCCTCGCGGCCTACCCGCACGAACTTTCCGGCGGCCAGCGGCAGCGCGTGATGATCGCCATGGCACTCGCCAATCGCCCGGAATTGCTGATCGCCGACGAACCGACGACGGCGCTTGATGTCACCGTGCAGGCGCAGATTCTGGCGCTGCTGAAGACGCTGAAGGACGAGCATGGGATGTCCATGCTGTTCATCACCCACGATCTCGGCATCGTCCGCAAGATCGCCGATCGCGTTTGTGTCATGACCAAGGGCAAGATCGTCGAGACAGGCCCGACCGCGGAAATCTTCGCCAATCCGCAGCATGCCTATACCAAGCACCTGCTCGCCGCCGAGCCAAAGGGCAAGCCGCCGGCCTCCGACCTGTCCAAACCTGTCGTCATGGAAGCGCAGGACGTAAAGGTCTGGTTCCCGATCAAGGCCGGCTTCCTGCGCAAGGTGGTCGATCACGTCAAGGCCGTCGATGGCATCGATCTGTCGCTGCGCGCCGGCCAGACGCTCGGCGTCGTCGGCGAATCCGGCTCCGGCAAGACGACACTTGGTCTGGCGCTGACGCGTCTCATTTCCTCCAAGGGCCGTATCGCCTTCATCGGCAATGACATCGCCGGCTATTCCTTCAAGGAAATGCGGCTGCTTCGAAACCGCATGCAGATCGTCTTCCAGGATCCGTTCGGCTCGCTTTCGCCGCGCATGGCCGTCTCGGATATCATCGCTGAGGGCCTGAAGGTGCATGAAAGCGCACTTTCGGAGAAGGAGCGCGATGCCCGCGTCGCGGCAGCGCTGGAAGAGGTTGGCCTCGATGCCGCGACCCGCTGGCGCTATCCGCACGAATTCTCCGGCGGCCAGCGGCAACGCATCGCCATTGCCCGCGCCATGGTGCTGAAACCGCAATTCGTCATGCTCGACGAGCCCACCTCGGCGCTCGACATGAGCGTGCAGGCGCAGGTGGTCGATCTCCTGCGCGACCTGCAGGCCAGGCATTCGCTGGCCTATCTCTTCATCAGCCACGACCTGAAGGTGGTGCGCGCGCTTGCCAACGACATGATCGTCATGCGTCTCGGCAAGGTGGTAGAGCAGGGGCCTTCGGAAAAGATCTTCACCGCGCCGCAGGAAGACTATACCAAGGCCCTGATGGCCGCCGCCTTCGATATGGAAGCGGTCACTGTTCCCGCCGTCCGTCAGTAATTTTTCGAGTGCATCATGCCTGTCAAAAGCCCCGTCATCGTCGATCTGAAGTTCATCCCGGAAGAAGTGGATGCCGCCCTTGTTAGCGCTTTCCCCGGCCGCGAGGTCATCAACCTCGCCGATCCTGTTCATGAGGGTCGCGATCTCAAGGGCATCGACTACGCCGTTGTGTGGAAATCGGCACCGGATCTGTTTTCACGCGCTCCAGACCTGAAGGTGGTGTTTTCCGGCGGCGCAGGCGTGGATCACGTGCTGACGCTTCCGGGGTTGCCGGAGGTGCCGCTGGTCCGCTTCGTCGATCGCAGCCTCACGACGCGGATGAGCGAATGGGTTGTCATGCAATGCCTGCTGCATCTGCGCCAGCACCGCGCCTATGAGGCCCGGGCAAAGGCGCATATTTGGGAAGATCTGATCCAGCCGGAAGCGGCCGACATCACCGTCGGTGTCATGGGTCTCGGCGTGCTCGGACAGGATGCGATAACAAAGCTTTCGATGATGGGTTTCAAGACCGTCGGCTGGTCGCGCTCGAAGAAACATATCGAGGGTACCGGGACCTTCGATGCGGATGGACTGGATGTCTTTCTCTCGAAGACCGATTTCCTCGTTGGCCTGTTGCCGTTGACAGACGAGACGCGAGGCATTTTCAATGCCGGACTCTTCGCCAAGCTCAGCCGCAAGGGACCTTTCGGCGCGCCGGTGTTCATTAACGGCGGCCGTGGCGGCAGCCAGGTCGAAACCGATATTCTCTCAAGCCTGGAGTCGGGGACGCTTGGCGCTGCCTCGCTTGACGTCTTCGAACAAGAGCCGCTCTCTAAGAACAGTCCGTTCTGGGACATGGACAACGTCTACGTCACCCCGCATGTTGCGGCGTCGTCGGACGTCAAGGCGCTGTTTTCCCATGTCGAGCAGCAAATCGAGCGGTTTGAAAGCGGTCAGCCGCTGCAGCATCTGGTGGATCGCAAAGCCGGCTATTGATCAGGGCCGGCGATAGCCTGTCGGCTGGTTGTAGAGCCAGCCGATCCGGTTGATCGACTCCTCCAGGCCCTCATGGGACACATTCATCGTGTGGCCATTGGCGTGCAAAAGCGTGTGCTCATTTTCCATGATCGCCACATGGCCCTTCCAGAAGACGAGGTCGCCACGGCGCAGCTCATCGCGGGTAATCGGTGCGCCGAGACCCTTTGCCTGCATGTCTGTGTCGCGGGGCGCCTGACGTCCCGCCATCGCCATCGACAGTTGAACGAGACCGGAGCAATCGATGCCGAAACCGGAACGGCCGCCCCAGAGATAGGGTGTTTCAAGGAAGCGCTCCGCAACGGCCACATAGTCGTTGGCCATGTCGGCATCGACCAGCGCGCAATGGTTGGCGATAACAGCTTGTCCGCCATCGAGCAGGAAATAGCGGGTGCCGCGTGTCTCGCGTTCGTCGACAACTGTGATGCGGCTTCCCATGGAGAGCGGCTGCACGGTTGGGAAACGCAGGTCAGGGCCGACATAGACGAAGGTCCGTGGCGCAGTCACGATGTGCGTTGGGCTCTTGATCACAGGGCCGATCGTATAATCCGGCACATAGCCGACATAGCCGTCGCTATCCGCCTTCACCCAGGCCCATCCCGCTGATGTGTCGAAGACATGGACGATTTCGCCGAGCAGAAGCTCCGTGTCGGTGCCGCATTCGAGTTCCGGCCGTGCCCTCAGCTGCACGACGGGTACGGTGACCTCGCAGGTGGTTCCGACCACATAGTTGTCAGCGCTGACGAGGCCGCGAAGGCGCTCCTCGGCAAGATCGGGGCGATAGGCATTGAGGCGGCGGTCGGGAAGATCAGACATGGTTCTCAAATAGCAAGTTTGCGTCCCTGATCAATGATCAGATCGCCAAGTTTTTCAAGATAGAGCGCGCCTTCCAGCGTGCGCTTGATGATGACGTTGCGCCGATCCTTGTCATCGCGGTTGCGCGATACGAGCTGCAGGTCGCCCATCGTATCGAGCGCGCGGGTAATGACCGGCTTTGTGACGCCGAGCGTTTCGGCAAGCCCGCGCACCGTATGCGGCGGCGGGACGAGATAGATATGAAGCAGGATGGATATTTGCCGGAGCGTCAGGTCGTGGCCGAGCCGCACCTGTTGCAGCGAGGCGCCGTGCCAGAGATTCAACGCCTGCGAGGCGGACATTTCGATCGGCAAGGCAGACCTCACGCATAGTTCATGCCCAAGCTAACCCAGGGATCGTTACGGAAGCGTTTCTTTTTCGAGGCGTGTCGCGATCGGTCAGAGGCGCTTCTCGTGCATCAGAAAAGACTGCCCTGCTTTGCGGGCCCACCGGAGATTTCCTTGTCAGCACGCTTCTTGGCCGGCTTGGGTGCCGGAGGTGGACGATCGCCGGTGGTGACGGCATTGACACTGTCATCGGCAAACTCGATCGAAATCGCCTGGCCGGAGCCAAGAGATGCCGCTGCGTGCACGGGCAGGCCCGCGTTGTCGTAGACGATCGCGTAACCGCGCTTCAGGACGTTGCGGTAGGAGAGGGATTGCAGCACGCGATCCTGCGCCACGACCAAACCCCTCAAGCGCCGGAGATCGGCGGCCATCGCCGTATCGGAGCGGGCGGAAAGGCCGGCAATGCGATCGCGCGAGCGATGGACCTGCCCAAGGATGCGAACGGGCAGCGCGCGAAGCGAAGCATCCGCCGCCGATGTTCTGCCGCGGGCACGGTCGATCATGCGTTCGACAATACGCTCGGCGCGCATCATGCGTTCGGCAAGCCGCTGCCTGTCGCCGGCAAGCCGGTTGGACAGCATGTCCGGCCGCAGATGTGCGGCAATGCGCTCGAAGCTGCGGCGCTTATTGGCGGTGTTCATCTGCAGACCGCGGCCGAGACCGGTCGAAGCCTCATCGAAACGCCGGCGCGGCAAGGCTAGAAGCTGGTCGAGCGAAGGCAGCGCCCGGCCGAGCGCGCGCAGTGCCTGACGCCGGTTGTCCATCTGTCGGGTCGCCGCCCCTCTAAGGCGTGCACCAAGCCCCGCCACCATCGCCTCAAGCTCCGCCTTGACCGGCACGGCCATTTCCGCGGCTCCGGTCGGCGTTGGTGCGCGCTGGTCGGCCGCATGGTCGATCAGTGTCCAGTCCGTCTCGTGCCCCACGGCTGAAATCAACGGTATACGCGATGCGGCGGCGGCCCGCACCACCGCCTCGTCGTTGAAGCTCCAGAGGTCTTCGAGGCTGCCGCCCCCGCGCGCCACGATGAGCACGTCGGGAACGGCGAACAGACCTGCGGGCGAGAAGGCGTTGAAGCCCTCGATCGCGGCCGCCACCTCATTGCCCGAGCCTTCGCCCTGAACCCGCACCGGCCAGACGATGACATGCACGGGGAAGCGATCGGAGATGCGATGCAGGATATCGCGAATGACGGCACCAGTCGGCGAAGTGACGACGCCGATGACACGCGGCATGAAGGGCAGGGCACGCTTGCGCGCGCTGTCAAACAGGCCCTCGGCCGCCAGCTTGCGTTTTCGCTCTTCCAGGAGCGCCATCAACGCCCCGGCACCGGCGGGCTCCAGAGTCTCGATGACAATCTGGTATTTTGACGAGCCGGGGAAAGTCGTGACCTTGCCGGTCGCGATGACTTCCATGCCTTCTTCAGGCCGGAACTTGAGCCGGCTCATCGTCCCCTTCCAGATCACGGCATCGATGCGCGCCTTGTCGTCCTTCAGGGCAAAATAGGCGTGACCCGAGGAATGCGGTCCGCGATAGCCGGAAATTTCGCCGCGCACGCGCACCTGGTCGAACGCCTGCTCGACCGTCCGCTTGATCGAGCCGGAGAGTTCCGAGACCGAGTATTCGGCAAGGTTTGACGGGGTTTCTGATTCGAAGAATGAGCTCATGAACGCCAGTTTGCCGTGCCTTCACTTTATTTGCCAGCGTTTGAGACAAACCCTCAACAGGCGTTTCACTCTCCCCGTTTTCCCCCGTCGCCTGGCATGCGCGGATCATGGGTGGATTGCTGTCTTGATAAAGGAGCTTCCATGCCAGACCGCTTTTCCAACAATGCCGCCTCGCTCTCAGGCCCGGCGTCGCACGCTTTTACGATCACCCCATCCGATACCGCTGATCTCGCGGAGGCCGTCCGCGCGCTTTATGTCGGGAGCGGCGGTGCCGTGAGCGTTCGCACGGTTTCGGGCGCGAGCGTTACCTTTCTCACAGTTGCAGGGGGCGCGATCCTGCCGGTGCGCGCGGACCGGGTTTTTCAAACGGGCACCACCGCGGCGGATATCGTCGGCCTGATTTGATGTGCAGAAACGGGCCGCCGCTTCGAACAGCGGCGGCCCGGTCTTCACGTTTTGTAATAATATGAAACAGTTTGCCCGTTTCCCGTGTTATAACTGGGCACTGCAGGTTATGCGAAATTTATCGAGCCTTGTGCAAGCATGGAGGTAGAGTTTAGCAACGGGAGGGTCGGATGGTGATCTTGACCGCATTCGCAATTGGACTGCTGACAACGGCCTTGCGCTCAGTCATCTGCTATGCGCTTGCCGGCTGCCTGGTCCTTGTGGTCTTCGGCGCCGCTGCTCTTGTTTCAGCGGGACCTGTTTCCTTCATGCCGCTGCTATTTGCCATCCTCGGCTATAACGCAGGCATTGCGGCCGCGGTCGGCTCCTATCTCGTCGCTGACCGGCTTCGCACCGCCCGATCGGAAAGCAGAGCGCAGCGACCGACACCGCTGCGCTGACCCGTATCAGACTGTTTCCCAGCCATCTTTTTCGCTAGCGCGATAGATCGCATCGATCAGCTTCTGGTTGTTGACCGAGCTTTCCAGTGTCACGATCTCCTCGGTTTCACCGGCAGCGGCGCGCGCAAAAGCTTCCACTTGCAGCTTGTACTGGCGCGCATCCTGGAAACGGAAGTGCTGGGATTGCGAGTGGTTCTGGTTGGTGAGCTCGATTTCTTCGGCGCCGTAACGGTCGGCGTTGAAGGGGGACTTCACCTCGATGAACCCCTTGTCGCCGTGGAAAACCATGACCTGCCGCGCTGCAAGCTGGGTCGAGATGTAGAAGGCCAGTTCGAAATCGCCGAAGTCGGCCCGCACGCTTGAATAGATGTCGGTGCCGAAATCCGGGTCACGATCGGTGTTTGCCTGCACGCGAACCGGCTCCTTGCCGGTCACGAAACGGGTCGAGATGGTCGGATAGACACCGATATCCGGCAGGCCACCGCCGCCGAGCTCGGGGATGTTGCGCATGTTGCTGGTGTCGCGGTTGAAATAGGTAAAGGCGCCCTGCACGTAGCGCAACTTGCCGATCGCGCCCTCGGCCAGAAGCGAGCGTACCTTCCGCCACACAGGGCTGTAGGTCACCATATAGGCTTCCGAAACGATCACCTTGTTGCGGTCACGCGCTGCAATCAGTGATTCGATCTGCGAGGCATGCAGCGAGATCGGCTTTTCGCAAAGCACGTGCTTGCCGGCATCGGCAGCCTTGATCGACCATTCGATATGCTGTGAGGTTGGCAGCGGAATATAGACGGCATCGATCGTGTCGGATGCCAGCATCTCCTCATAACTGCCGAAAGCGTGGGGCACGGAGAAGCGGTCGGCCATGGCGCGCGCCTTGGACAGATCGCGGCTGGCGACGGCGGTTACGACGCAGTTTTCCGCGTCCTGGATAGCCGGCACGACAAGTTCGCGGCCGATCTTGGCGGTCGATAGGATACCGAAGCGCAACATCTGTAGTCCTCCCTAATGATGGCCGCACAGTAGCGGTGAGGTACGTGCCCATCAAGCGGTATCGCATTCGAATAATTCGCCTCATCTCGCAAAAAATGCCCTGTACGAAGCCGGGTTTGCTGGGGCACAGTCCACTCTCCGCAACGATGCGACCCCTCACTCAGGAGCTGATCCCATGGAAAAGCGCAGCCTTGGCCGCACCGGCCTGTCGATCGCCCCGCTGGTTTTTGGCGGCAATGTCTTCGGCTGGACGGCCGACGAAAAGACATCCTTTGCCCTTCTCGATCGCTTCTTCGATGCCGGTTTCAACGCCATCGATACGGCCGATGTCTATTCATCCTGGGTGCCGGGCAACAAGGGTGGCGAATCCGAAGCGATCATCGGCAAGTGGTTGAAGCAATCCGGCCGATCCCGTGACGAAGCCGTCATCGTCACCAAGGTCGGCTCCGAAATGGGGCCGGGCAGGAAGGGGCTGAAGGCCGGCTGGATCAAGCAGGCTGTCGAAGACAGCCTGGCACGGCTGCAGACCGATTATATCGATGTCTATCTTTCCCATTGGCCGGATCCGGAAACACCCTACGAAGAGACGCTGGCCGCCTATGATGCGCTGTTGAAGGAAGGCAAGGTCCGTCATGTCGGCGCCTCGAACCTCAATGCGGCGCAGTTGCGCGAGGCGCTCGACGTTTCTGCGGCCAGCGGCCTGCCCCGTTACGACGTCCTGCAGCCGGAATACAATCTCTACGACCGCTCTTCCTTCGATGGGCCTTTGCGCAATCTCTGCATTGCGGAGGAGATCGGCGTCATCACCTATTTCAGTCTCGCAAAAGGCTTCCTCTCCGGCAAGTACCGGTCGCACAAGGATCTCGAGGGCTCTGCCCGCGGCGGCGGCATCGGAAAATATCTCGATGGCCGCGGCATGCGCATTCTGGGTACACTGGACGAAGTTGCGGCCGATCTCGGGGCAACGCAGGCCGAGGTTGCGCTGGCCTGGATCACGGCCCGTCGCGGGGTAACGGCGCCGATCGCCAGCGCCACCAGCCTGACGCAGGTCGAAAGCCTGATCAAATCGGCGACGATCACCTTGAGCACGGAGGCCTGCCGGTTGCTCAACGAGGCAAGCGAATAAGGGTTTTTCGTCAATTCCCTCGACGCAGCCTCAGAGCAGAATGAATGCCCAGGCCGAGACCGAAATGACGCCAAGCGCCGTGGTCAGCGTGATCGTCGAGGAGGCGAGGCCATGGCCGACGTTGAAATGGTTGGCAATCAGCCAGGCATTGACGCCGGTCGGCACTGACGAGGTAAGGACGAGTGCGGCCGTCCAGGCGTGGTCGAGTGCGAGCAGATGGCAGGCGGCAAAGACGGTTGCCGGCAGCACGACGAGCTTCAGGCAGGTGGTGACGCCAGCGAGTCCCAGATTGCCGGACAGGCCATACTTGTCGAGCGCCATGCCGATCGAGATCAGCGCCGCCGGCGCGGCAACCGCCGCAATCTGATCGACGACAATCTTGACCGGCCCGCCGAGCGGCGTTCCGAGCAGATGATAGAGTGCCCCGAGCGCAAGCCCGATGACCAGCGGATTGCGGACGAGATTGCGCATGATCCCGCGCAGCAGCCGCAAAGGGCTTTGGGCGGCCTTGCCATTCGTCTTGCGCTCCGCCCGCTCCATCAGCACCGTCCCGGCGATCATCATCACAGGCAGATGCACGGAAAGCAGGATCGAAAGCGCCACCAGCCCCTCTTCGCCGACATTGCGCGATACCAGCGGTAGGCCGATGAACACGTTGTTGGCAAAGGCGGAGGAAACGCCGGCGAGAACCCCGATGCGCGCATCGCGGCCAAACAGCAGGGTGGCGGCAAAATGCCCGAGACCCCAGGTGACGGCGACGCCGGAAAAATAGGCGACCCAGAGCAGCCAGGGCGAACTGCCGCTGAAATCGGCTTCGGCGATGGTGCGAAAGAGAAGGACGGGGACTGCAACCCGGAAGACGAAATCGCTCAAGCCATCGCCGACAGTCGCTTTGAGATAGCCGATCCGGACGATCAGCCAGCCGATAAGGATGAGCAGGAAGACGGGGACGACATTGAGGAAGATATCGGACATCAGCACGAGTCTCTGGAGAAAAGACGACATCCGACCTTTACGACCCGCAAACAGCCACAGGCAACGGAAAATCATCACGCCGTCATTTTGCAATGCACATTAGAAATCGCTTCTGCAAAATCATCCTGACGCAAGCCTCGCATGCGAGATTTAGCGTGCGAAATGTAGCCTAATTGTGAGGCATCCCCGATGAACGAAAAGTGGTGGCAGGAACCCGTCGTCCTCGAACTTGGCGGGATTGGAAAATACCAGGTGGTTCGCAACACGCGCGAGGCGGCGGAATGCCTTCTCGATCGATGGCCTGTCCACGAGGGCATGGCCTACAAGGCGGCGATCCGGATGTGCCGATATGTGCTGAGCGGCGAGCAGCCTGTTGATTATGCACGGCAGGATTTCATTGCCGCCGCAGTCGAAGCCTTCATCCATGTGGAGCCCCCACGTATTTGATGAAGGTGCGGGAAACCCCCGGAACATTCGAGATCAGATGGCGTTCCCTCTCTGGAAGGAAAAGCCTATGGCCACGGAACGCTCTTTTTATGCCCATAGCGATGACAGGGCCGACCTGCAGGACGAAGACCTGGCCGGTAAGGTGCTCCGCTATATCCGTTATGTGACGCTGATCGACACCTCCGATATCTCGGTGATGGCGATTGGCCGGACGATTGTGCTCAGCGGCACGGCCTCCTGCGAGACCGAAATCGGCTGCGTCGAGGAAGCGACCGCCGCCGTGATCGGTGTGCATCTGATCGAGAATCAGCTGGAAGTGCGCAAACATAGGGTACATCGCGCAAAACTTTGCAGCGGTTTTGCGTAAAGGATAGTCCTAAAAACAAAGGCCTGAAGCGGGGGGCTCATCGTAACGATCGCGACACGCCTTGAGTGCAATGACGCGGCATTGGCGCGCAGTGGGTGGTTTTGTCGCAAAGTGTGATGTTCCGCAGCGTCGAGGAAGCGGCTATCAAGGTGTTGATGCGACGGGAGCATTTTTGCTCTGATTTTTGGACGCAACACGGGGTCGCAGGGGCAGCACCGGCATTGGCAATGACGCGCATAGACATTCACAACTCACAGACGCCGGCTCTCTGTCAAAGCTGCGAGATCCGCCATAAGGGCATGTGCGGCGCGCTTGATGCGGACGAGTTGCTCGCGCTTTCGCGCCATACGCGGCAGGTGCGCCATGAGGCAGGTGCCCAGCTTTCCAGCGAAGACACCCCGATTACCTCCTACGCCAACGTCATGCGTGGTGTGGTGAAACTCACCAAGATGCTGGAAGATGGCCGCCAGCAGGTCGTCGGCCTGCAATTCGCGCCGGATTTCGTCGGCCGTATGTATGGCAGCAACAGCGATGTCTCTGTCGAGGCGGCCTCCAACGTGGAGCTCTGCCGGGTGCCGCGTGCGGCGCTGGAGCAGCTGGTTGCCGACAATCCCAAGCTTGAACGCCGCCTGATGGAGCAGACGCTCAGGGAACTGGACGAAGCCCGCGGCTGGATGGTGACGCTTGGTCGCAAGACGGCGGCGGAGAAGGTGGCAAGTTTCCTCTATCTGATCGCCACTCATATCAGTCCTCAAGACGATGCCGGCGCGGCAGAATTCGACCTGCCGCTGTCGCGTGCCGATATCGCCGATTTCCTGGGCCTCACCATCGAAACCGTATCGCGGCAGATGACGAAGCTGAGGACATCCGGCGTGATCACCATCATCGCCAACCGGCATATCCTCGTGCCGGACCTTGCCCGCCTCAAGGCGCGCTGCAGCTGAGGCGGGCGGTGTCGCCCGTGCCGGCCAGAAGCAACGGCATCAGTACGTCGCGATCGAAGTGGATATGGCGGCGGGTGGCGGCAAAGAAGGTGCGCAGCATGTAGCCCAGCGTTTCTGCAGAAGGCTTTGGCCTGCCCCAGCCGCGAGCGCTCAGCGCATCGTAAAGCTCATCGGCATAGGCGTCGTCCTCCAGATGCTCGAAGCGGAGCCGGTCAATGATGGCGGCAAAGGCTGGCGACGCCGCGGTGCGGTCCTGCAACAGCGGAAAAAGCAGCAGCTCCTCCAGCTTGTGGGCACGGTCGAGAACGGCGGGGATGGTACGGGCAAGGCGCAGGCAATGAAACCTGTCGAGCCCAGCCGGCAAGGCGTCCGCCAGCCGCTCCAGCGCATCGCAAAGCGCCAGCTGTTCGCCCCAGATCTCCGAGAGCAGCGTGAAGGATTCCGTCTTAGAGGCTTGCGCGTGCAGGGGTCTGCTCCTTGCTGGGGAGTTCGTCATTTTCGACGAAGATCCGTTCGGCGGCACCGTCGAGATCCTCGTATTGGCCGCTTTTCAGCGCCCAGAGGAAGGCGATCAGGCCAAGGCCCCCGAGGAAGAGGGCGACGGGGATGAGGAACAGCAGCATGGTCACGGCGCGACGACCCCCATTACCCGTCCCATACCGTTTCTCTTGGCGGGCTGTGGGGCGGGCGCTTTCAGCCGAAGCGCATTGGCGATGACCAGGATGGAGGAGACCGACATGGCAATTGCAGCAACCAGCGGCGTAACATAGCCGAGGATGGCGATGGGCACGGCGAGGGCGTTGTAACCGATCGCCAACGCGAAATTCTGCCGGATCAGCTTGCCCGCCTCGCGCGACACCGAGAGCGCCAGCGGTACGGCCGACAGGCTTTCGCGCAGGAAAACGAAATCCGCAGCATTGCGGCCGATATCGGCGGCAGTGGCAGGCGCCATCGAGACATGGGCGGCGGCGAGGGCCGGAGCATCGTTGAGGCCATCGCCAACCATCAGAACCCGATACTCATCGAGAGCAAGCTCGTTCAGCCGGTGGACCTTGTCGCCGGGTAATACCTGCGCTTGCCAGTGGGTGATGTCGAGCACCTTGGCGGTTTCGGCCGCTGCTACGGCGCGGTCGCCAGAAAGCATTTCAATGCCGATGCCGCACGAACGCAGCGCTGCAAGGGCTTGCGGAGCATCCACGCGCAGGCGGTCGGTGAAGGTGAAGGCGGCGCGGAGCATGCCATCGACGCCGAGGACGGTTGCCGCACCATCGGCGGCGTCCGGATTCCTCAGGGCCCAGCAGGCCCGGCCAAGCCGGTAGGACCTGCCTCCCAGCCGTCCGGATATGCCTAGGCCGGGATGTTCCTTCACTGCATCGAATTTCAGCTTTGCGGCGGGATAAGCCTCGGCGATTGCCCGTGCGCTCGGATGGCGTGAGAGAGCGGCAAGGGCGGAAGCGATCTCCAGTGGCTGGCCATTCGCAGCAAAGGTCGATGTCGCGACCGGGTGGCCTGATGTCAGCGTGCCGGTTTTGTCGAAGACAACGATATCGATCTGGGCGAGCCGCTCCATGGCGGAGCCGTCCTTGACCATGATGCCGTTTTCAAACAGGCGACGGGCAGCGACGACCTGCACGATCGGCACGGCAAGGCCGAGCGCGCAGGGGCAGGTGATGATCAGAACGGCAATGGCAATGGTGATCGCCCGGTGCCAGTCGCCGGAGACGAAAAGCCAGCCGATGCAGGTGAGAAGCGCCGTCAGGTGGACGACGGGCGAGTAGAGCGCCGAGGCACGATCGGCGATGCGGCGATAGGTGCTGCGGCTGCTTTCGGCGGCCTCCATCAGGCGGACGATTTCTGCGAGGAAAGATTCGCGCGCGATCGCGGTAACGCGGATGACGAGCGGCCCTGAGAGGTTCAGCGTGCCGGCCCGGACAGTGTCGCCTCTCGTGTTGGCCTGCGGCGCGGACTCGCCGTTGACGAGCGAGCAATCCATATCCGACATGCCCTCTACAACGGTGCCATCCACGGGTACCCGCTCGCCCGCCGTCACCAGAAGCTGCATGCCGACGGAGATTTCGCCGAGTGGCAAATAGCTGTGGCTGCCATCCCCGCGCAGTATAACCGCACCTTTCGGCTGAAGTCGGACAAGCCCCTTCACCGCCGCCCGCGCCTTGTCGCGCATGACGTGATCCAGCGTGCGACCGATCAGGAGGAAAAAGAGCAGCGAAACAGACGCATCGAAATAGGCATGTTCGCCATGATGCAATGTCTCATAGAGGCTCATGCCGAAGGCAAGCGAGACGCCGAGCGCGATCGGCACGTCCATGTTCATGCGGCCATGCTTCAGCGCATTCCAGGCGGAGCGGAAATAGATGCGGCCGGCAAAGAGTAGCGCCGGAAGCGCAATCAGCGGCGACAGCCAGTGGAAGAGATCGCGTGTCGAGCCATCCGCGCCCGACCAGACGGAGACCGAGAGCAGCATGATATTTCCGGCGGCAAAACCCGAAACGGCAATCGCGCGCATGAGCTCGCCACGCGTCTTGTCGCTTTCGGCAGCGTCGCTGTCGAAGAGATGGGCGGGATAGCCGAGCGCGGCCAGCTTTTCCACAAATTGCGGGGTCGCGACGTCCTTCCAGGAGACGGTGACGCGCCGGGTCGAGAGATTGACGCGAGCGCTGAAAACCTCGTCGAGCGCCCCGAGTTCGCGCTCAATCAGGGTGATGCAGGCGCCACAATGGATATCCGGCACCGCAAGCTCCGTCTGTAGGAGGCCGTTTCCGAGCGGGCGGCTTTCGAGCCTAAGCTCATCAATGCCCGGCAGGCGGGTGGCGGCGAGCCCGATTTCCGTTCCAGGAGCGCAGCAGCTCATTGCAGCACTCCGTTCTCGATGGTGATGCGCAGGGTGCTGCGATAGGGTGTTTCGAGCCCCGCCTCGGCGTTGATCTCAACGTCCCAAATACCATCGCGCAGCTTGTCGACCGAGATGAGATCGCCATTGTCAGCAGGTGTGAGCGTCGTCGTCCAGTTGGCGCCCTGATAGGCCGGGTGGCGAAAGACGACGGTTGCCGAGCGGGCAGGGACAGGCTTTCCATCCGCACTGGCAAGCCGATAACTGAAATGACCACCAGCAATGTCGAAATCCATCGTCCAGCCAAGTGCTTCCTGTTTGCGGGCGGCGGCGAGGCCTTCGTTGAATTGCTGGCTCGCCACATAGGAGTTTTCGACAACGAGGCCGCTCCAGCTGGATTTGGCGAAGCTGAACATCACCATGTTGACCGCTATGATGGTGCCGAAGAAGGCAACGAGGATGGCAAGCATGTGCCGGCCGGTGAATTCGCGCGGGCGTGCAGCGGCAGTTTTCATCTCGGGATCTCCGGTGTTTCGAAGCTGGTGCGATAGGTGCTCTGTTCGTCGCTGCCGCGATCTTCGGCGATCAGATCGAAGCTCACGGCACCGGGTGTGGCATCTGTCGATGGCTGACGCACGAAAACCTTGACAGTGCGCAGGCGATCGGGTTCGACGGGGACGATCAGCGCGCCGCTGGCGTCGTTTTCCAGGCCGGCCGCCGTCATCGAGGCACCGGCAAGGCCTTCCATATGCAGCGTGAAGGCTCGGGGTTCGGGGCGCATGTTGAGAAGCTTGACCGTATAGCCGTTGCGGATCGAACCATCCGAGAGCAGCACATATTGCGGATTGCGGTCCCTGAGCACGTTGATTTCCACGCGGTTCCGGGTGACGAGGGCCGTGAGCAGCAGCCCGATACCGAGTAAGGCCCAGAGGCCGGCATAGAGCAGCGTGCGTGGTCTCAGAAGCGTAGCCGGCTTCACACAGGAGAGTGCCGGGGAAAGCTTACCCTCTGCGGTGCGCACCAGCGACGGCGTGATCGGCTGGATGCCGCCGGCGGTCGCGATCGCCATGTTGGCGTTGTAGTCGTTAAGGGTGGCGTAGGAGATCAGACCGCGCTCCTTGCCGAGCTTGTCCATGACGCCATCGCAGGCGTCGATGCAGAGCGCGCAGCTAATGCATTCCAGCTGCTGGCCGTCGCGAATATCGATGCCCATGGGGCAGACGGCGACGCAGGCGTTGCAATCGACACAATCGCCGGCCGTAACGCCCGTGGCTGCCGCCTTCTTCTGGTGGCGGCCGCGCGGTTCGCCGCGCCAGTCGTTGTAGGTAACGGTCAGCGAGGTCTCGTCGAGCATGACGGCCTGGATGCGTGGCCAAGGGCACATATAAGTGCAGACCTGTTCGCGCATCAGCCCGCCGAAGGCATAGGTCGTGGCGGTGAGGATTGCGACTGTGATATAAGCGACGGGTGCGGCTGCGCCGGTCATGACCTCGTGCAGCAATGTCGGCGCATCGGCGAAGTAGAAGATCCAGGCGCCGCCGGTCGCAACCGCGATCACGATCCAGATCGAATGCTTGACGGTCCTGAGCCAGAGCTTATGCGGGCTCATCGGCGCTGCATCGAGCTTCATGCGGGCATTGCGGTCACCCTCCACCCAGCGCTCGACCACGAGGAAGAGATCGACCCACACCGTCTGCGGACACGTATAGCCGCACCAGGCGCGGCCGACGACGGAGGTGACGAGGAACAGGCCGATGCCAGCCATGACGAGAAGGCCGGCGACGAAGAAGAATTCCTGCGGCCAGATCTCGATGAAGAAGAAATAGAAGCGGCGATTGGCGAGATCGATCAGCACGGCCTGATCGTGTGCATAGGGACCGCGATCGAAGCGCAACCAGGGCGTCAGATAATAGATCGCCAGCGTGATCGCCATGACGATCCACTTGAAGCGGCGGAAATTGCCGGATGCGCGCTTCGGAAACACCTTCTTGCGGGCTGCATAAAGCGGTTGGCGGATCCGCGCAGAATTGACGGCGACGGCATCCAGCGTTTCCACCTCCGGCTTGGTTTGGGTCTCGTCCAGCATCCGTATTCTCCGGCCAGCGCCTTCACGAGGAGGCGAAGCGGCCACCGCCACCTCGCCTCCTCAGCTTCGTCCTTCCCCACCGTCGCATCCGAGGCCGCGCAGTGCCTTGATCCGGATCAAGCCGGACGGGCGACGCGGGTGATTTCTCTCTTCTCTCCGGGAGGGAAAAGAGAACCGCGCACTACTTGCCCGCCTCCGAGCGAATGGACGAAGACCGTTAGTTCCTTCACCGCGGTGTCGCCGAGACGTGCGCCCCAGGCGGGCATCATGCCGTGCTTCGGCGCCTTGATCTGGGCGACGATGCCTGCCTCGCCATGGGTTTTCAGCCAGATGGCATCGGCGAGATCGGGTGCGCCGAGTTCCTGGTTGCCCCTCGCATCATTGCCGTGACAGGCGGCACAGCTTTCCGCAAAGACCGTCCTGCCCTTTTTGACCAGACCGGAGTTTTTCGGCGTACCGGAGAGGCTGACGACAAAGGCGGCGACGGACGCGATCTGCTCGCGGTCGAGTATGTCGGAGAAAGCCGGCATTTCCGACTGGTGCGTATCGGCATCGCCGGCCGAACGAATACCGTGAGCAATGGTGTATTCGATCTGTTCCGGCTTTCCGCCCCAGAGCCAGTCGTCGTCATTGAGGTTGGGATAGCCTGCACCGCCAGCAGCGCCCGAACCATGGCACTGCACGCAATTGACCTTGAAGGCGGCAGCACCTGACTGGATCGCCGTCTGCCGCAGCGTATCGTCGGCCAAAATTTCGCTGACGCTTTTGTTGGCAAGGGCTGCCGTATGGGCGCTGCGTTCGGCTTCGACAGAAGCAAGCTCGGCCTTTACCTCGCCGCGGCTGGAGTAGCCGAGAACGCCCTGCGTCGCCGACGTCACCAGCGGCCAGGCGGGATAGAAGACCGTGTAGCCCAGAGCCCAGACGATGGTCGCATAGTAGGTATAGACCCACCAGCGTGGCATTGGGTTGTTGAGCTCGCGGATACCGTCCCATTCATGGCCGGTCGTCGATACTCCCGAAATTTCGTCCAGATGGTCTTGCTTCATCTCAGTCATCCTTGAAGGGGACATCGGCCGCTTCATCGGCCAGCGACTTGCTGCCGGGCCGGAAGGCAAAAATGAGCGCGGCGAGGAAGAAGGCCGCCATGGCGACCAGCCCCCAGCTATCGGCAAAGGCGCGCAGCCAGTGATAGTCCATGGCTGCCTCCTATCGTTCGCCGGCAGTTTCGTCGTAGGTCTTGAAGTCGACCAGCGTGCCGAGCATCTGCAGGTAGGCGACAAGCGCATCCATCTCGGTTAGCGCCTGCGGATTGCCGTCGAAATCGCCGAGCTTGGCCTTCGGATAGCGGGCTTCGACGCCGGATGTGTCGGCATTCGGATCGGCCTGCGCCCTGATATCCGCCGCGGCGTTGTCGATCATTTCGTCCGAATAGGGTACGCCGACGGCGCGGTTTGCCTTCAGGTTCATCGCTACCAGATCGACGGCAAGCGGCGTTTCCTTCAGGAAGGAATAGCTGGGCATCACCGATTCCGGCACAACGTCGCGCGGCTCGATCAGGTGCTGTACATGCCACTCGTTCGAATAGCGGTCGCCGACACGAGCGAGATCAGGTCCGGTGCGCTTCGAGCCCCACTGGAACGAATGGTCGTACATGGATTCCGCCGCGAGCGAATAATGCCCGTAGCGCTCCACTTCGTCGCGGAAGGGCCGGATCATCTGGCTGTGGCAGACGTAACAGCCCTCGCGGACATAGATGTTGCGGCCCGCGAGTTCGAGCGGCGAATAGGGGCGCATGCCCTCCACCTTCTCGATGGTGTTTTCGAGGTAGAAGAGCGGTGCGATCTGTACGATGCAGCCGATGGAAACGACGATCAGCGATCCCACGAGAAGAAGCGTCGCGTTGCGCTCGATCAGCGAATGCTTGTCAAGAAGTGCCATGGGTGCGGCTCCTATTCGGCCGGCTGAGGAACAGCTGCGAGACCCGGAATGGCGGTCTCGTCGCGCTGGTAGCCGAGGATTGTCATGGTGAGGTTGAAGGCCATGATGAGCGCACCCGTGAGGTAGAGCCCGCCGCCGATGGCGCGTACCACATAGTAAGGGAACATCGCCGCCACGGTTTCCGCGAAGGAATAGACCAGGAAACCCTGCGAATCATATTCGCGCCACATCAGGCCCTGCTGGATGCCGGCAACCCACATGACGGCGGCATAGACGACGATGCCGAGGGTAGCGAGCCAGAAGTGCCAGTTGACCATGCGCATGCTGTAGAGGCGTTCGCGCCCCCAGAGCTTCGGCGTCAGGTAATAGAGGGCGCCGAAGGTGATCATGCCGTTCCAGCCGAGCGCGCCGGAGTGCACGTGACCGATGGTCCAGTCGGTATAGTGGCTGAGCGAATTCACTGACTTGATCGACATCATGGGGCCTTCGAAGGTCGCCATGCCGTAGAAGGCGAGCGCCATGACCATCATGCGGATGATCGGATCGGTGCGGATCTTGTCCCAGACGCCCGAAAGCGTCATCAGGCCGTTGATCATGCCGCCCCAGGAGGGCATCCACAGCATGATCGAGAACACCATGCCGAGCGTCTGGGCCCAGTCGGGCAGCGCGGTATAGTGCAGGTGGTGCGGCCCGGCCCAGATATAGAGGAAGATCAGCGACCAGAAATGGATGATTGACAGACGGTAGGAATAGACCGGCCGGTTCGCCTGCTTCGGAATGAAGTAATACATCATGCCGAGGAAGCTGGTGGTGAGGAAGAAGCCGACGGCATTATGGCCGTACCACCACTGGGTCAGCGCATCCTGCACACCCGAGAAGGCCGAATAGCTTTTCACGCCGAGAAAAGAGACCGGCACTGCCAGGTTGTTGACCACATGCAGCATGGCAATGGTGATGATGAAGGCGAGGTAGAACCAGTTGGCCACATAGATATGCGGCTCCTTGCGCTTAAGGATCGTGCCCAGGAACACCACGAGATAGCAGACCCAGACTACCGTCAGGAACAGGTCGACATACCATTCCGGCTCGGCATATTCCCGGCTCTGGGTGATGCCGAGCAGATAGCCGGTCGTCGCCATGACGATGAAGAGATTGTAGCCCCAGAAGACGAACCAGGCGAGATCGCCGCCGAACAGCCGGGCGCGACAGGTGCGCTGGACGATGTAGAACGAGGTCGCGATCAGCGCGTTGCCGCAGAAGGCGAAGATGACCGCCGAGGTGTGCAGCGGGCGCGTGCGGCCGAAATTGAACCAGGGTTCGATATTGAGATCGGGATAGGCGAGCTGCAACGCCACGACCACGCCGACCAGAAAGCCGACCACGCCCCAGAACATGGTGGCGACCACGCCGTAGCGGATCGGGCCATCCATGAAGGCATTCGGGTCCACTTTGGGCGAGGGACCGAAGGAGGAGGTGCGCATCAGGGCGATGGTGGCGCACAGCAATACGAAGAAAAGCACCCACATGTGGCTTGCAAACAGATGGTCTGCCGCAAAGCCCGCCCCGAGAAGGGCCAGAAAGGCCGATAGGCCGGTGCCGATGATGGAGCGTCCGTGTGTCATGAAAGAGGTCCCCACCTCGATGTATCAGCGACGAAACCGGCCGCTGGCACGAAATGATGAAGCCATGCGCCGTCGCCTTAGACACAACGCGATGGTGATCCGACCCCTGATCGGTTTCCGGGTCTTCACGGCTATTTACGGGGTGGCGGGCGCTTTCGCCTTGATCCAGATCAAGTCGAGAAAGATCGACTTGGAGGAGGGAATTTGACCGGGATCAAGGCGGGCGGGTGGCGCAGACGCTAGGTTGATCGGCGAAAACCGGAGATTTGCCGATGAGATCGACCCCTTCCGCGCTGCTCAGCCAGTCGGTTCCGCGCTACACCAGCTACCCGACCGCACCACATTTCCACGCCGGCATCGATTGCGAGACAGCGCGCCGCTGGCTGGGCGACCTGCCGCGCGAAGAGCCGGTGTCGCTCTATGTGCATATCCCCTATTGCGATCGGCTCTGCTGGTTCTGTGCCTGCCACACCAAGCAGACCCGGCAATACGCACCCGTGGCCGCTTACCTGGAGGCTTTGCTTTGCGAGGTCGCGACGATCGGACGGTTGATAAAAGCCCCCGTGAAGGCGATCCATTTCGGCGGCGGCTCTCCGACGATGCTGACGCCTGAGGACATGAAGAGGCTCGGGGAAGCGCTCAAGGGCGCCTTCGACTGCGCGCCCGACCTGTCCCTCAGCGTCGAGATGGACCCGAACGACATGGATGAGGCGCGCTTCGATGCGCTGGCCGAGATCAGCATGAGCCGCGCCAGCCTCGGCATCCAGGATTTTGATCCGGTGGTGCAGAAAACCATCAACCGTATCCAGTCCCTCGAGGATACCGCCTGGGTGGTTGAGGGCGTTCGCGCCCGCGGTGCCCGCTCGGTCAATTTCGATCTGCTCTATGGCCTGCCGCACCAGACCGTCGCGGGTGTCGGCACGACGATCCGGCAGGCTTTGTCGCTGAAACCAGACAGGCTGGCATTGTTTGGCTATGCCCATGTACCCTGGTTCAAGAAGCACCAGACGATGATCGACGAGGCCAGCCTGCCGGATGCTGCCGCGCGCCTTGCGCAAGCCGAGGAGGCACGACGGATCATTCTCGCCGCCGGCTACCGGGCGATCGGCATCGATCACTTCGCGCTTCCCGCCGACAACATGGCGATCGCGGCCGAAAACGGCCGTCTGCGTCGCAACTTCCAAGGTTATACGGACGATAGCTGCGACAGCCTGATCGGGCTTGGCTCCTCCTCCATCAGCCAGCTTCCACAGGGCTATCTCCAAACGATGCCGGCCACAGGGGAATATATGCGGCTTGTACCGGCGGGTGGTTTGGCCACGGTGCGTGGCACCGCACTCAACGACGATGATCACGCGCGGGGCTGGGTGATCGAGCGGCTGATGTGCGATTTCGGCTTCGACGGACAAGAGGTAACCCGTCGCTTCGGCGCGAACGGGCAGGCTATCTTCCAAACCGCGAACGTGCTTGCGATCGGCAACGATCTCGGCTTCCGTCGCCGCGGCGACCGATTTGAACTCGACCCGGAAAGCGCTCACAGGACGGCACGACTGGTTGCGGCGGAATTTGACGCCTATCTCGGCACGGGTGCAGCGCGCCATTCGGTCGCGATGTGAGGATTGAAGGAGGCGGTGCGGAACCGGAATGGGGTCGCAAGCGTTTTATGGGTATTGAACCCCAGAAGGAAAAATTCGATGCTGAAATGGGCGCTTATCTTCTTCGTCGTGTCGCTGATCACCGGCTTCCTCGGCTTTTCCGGCGTTTCGGCGGCGACCGCCACGATCGCCAAGATTCTGTTCTATATTGCGCTCGTCATCTTCCTGATTTTCCTAGTACTCGCCTTCATGGCCGGCAGCGTTGTGGTCTGACGGAAAACTGGAATACCAAAGGCCGACAGGCCCCTCTGTCGGCCTTTTCCTTTCCCCAACTGGTTTTAGGAACGGGCCTCGCGCGGGGGCGCAGGCGTTCTGATCTCCTCGTAGTGGGCCTGCTTATGCTGATACATCAACAGATCGGCGCGGCGTACGACGGCTTCCATTTCTTCACCGGGCTCGCTGGTGGCGGCACCGACAGCGATGCTGATCGGCGCGTTGGAGTAGTACTGGTTGTTGATCTTCAGGAGTTTGTGGAGATTGTCGATCATGATGGCGACATCAGCCTCATCGCTGGCCGGCATGATCACAGCAAATTCGTCGCCACCAACGCGGGCAGCGTGATTGGGGAGCGAAACCGCTTCGTTCAGCACCTCGCCCAAGCGCCGCAGAAGGGAATCCCCCGCTGCATGGCCGAGCTGGTCATTGGTGGTCTTCAGTCCGTTCAGGTCGATGACGATGACTGAGACGGGACGAAGTGACTTGCGCTGAAGCCGGTTAAGCTCATCGGTGTAGAAGGCGCGGTTGTGCAGCTTGGTCAGCACATCGTGCTTGCCGAGATATTCGAGATAGGCCTCGGCCTTCTTGCGAGCGGTGATATCGGTCAGCGCCACCTGAACCAGCGACCAGTCGCGCTCGCGACCGGGGAATACGGAAAACTGCAGGAGCACGTAGCGCTCGCTGCCGTCGAGCGCATAATTCACCACTTCGCGTTGGTGAAACAGATTGCCGTTCCACAGCTCGATGAGCTGTTCGCGAAAATGTTTTTCCATCTCGTCGCGGAAGATCTCGGACTGGCGCTGCAGCAGCGTCCTGGAATCCGGCGCACCGAAGAGATCGAGCGTCGCCCTGTTGACGGCGATGACGCGGATCTCGCTCATGCACTGGCGCACGAATTCCGGATGAACATCGGTAAAGACGCGGAAATCGACGATGCCGCGGTCGCGCGCACCTTCGAGCAGGTTCTTCACGCCGCTGAAATCCTCGACCCAGAGGGAGACCGGCGAATGTTCGAACACACCTTCGGCATAGCGGCGCGCATCCTCGCGGGCCGTCACGTCCTCCGTCGTCAGGAGCACCCTGCCGAGGCTCTCCTCGTATCCCGGCAGAACGGAGCCGCGCAGTTGGATATCGAGCCTGCGGCCGGAGAGCGTGTAGTTGACGGCGCTGCCGGAAAATTCCGTGCGACCTTCCCAGAGCTGGGACAGTTCATTGATGTGGCTCGTCAGCATCTCGTCGCGGAACACGGAATGGAGATTGGCGACCAGATGGTCGCGGTCGCGGGCCTCGAAGAGCTCGAGCATGCGGCGGTTGACCTTCAGGACACGAATCCGCTGCGAGCAAGCGACGACCCGGCCTACATCTGCCCTGAGAAAGGTTCGGATATCCTGAACCCCCTCCGCGCGCCAGAGGTCGAACAGCTCTTTCACCCCGCTAAAATCCTCGATCCACATCGCAATCGGTGCAAGATCGAAGACATTGGCTTCATCGGTATCCATCATCAGTACTCATTTTTTACACCTGCAGATCCGGTTGAGCGCCGCAACACGCAGTCGCCCTTCCGCCACCAGAGGTACACGCCACCTTGCCAAAGCACAACGCGGCGCATGCATGTGTCCTATGCAGAAAACGATGAGTGAAGCGCTGTGCGGCGGATCTGGAGCGACCTGGGTTGGCCGGACGGTTGGGTCGTGGGTCCGCAGTTCCTTGGAGCGGATCAGCGCGGGATGGAGGAGCGAGCGCGCCCGACCCTGGAAAGCAGGATGACGGGCAGAATGCTGATTGCAACAATGGCGAGGGCCGCGATGGAGGCTTCCTCATAGGTGCCTCTTGCCGCTTCTCCGTAGAGATGCGTGGCGAAGGTCTCGATGTTGAGCGGTCGCAGGAGCAGGGTTGCCGGTAACTCCTTCACGCAATCGACGAAGACCAGCAGGGCCGCCGCTGAGATCGCCGCTTTGGAGAGCGGCAGATGCACATGCAGGAACGTGGCGGTTTGCGACCGGCCGAGACTACTTGCTGCATGATCGAGCGACCCGGGAATGCGCAAAAGCCCCGCTTCAATGCCGCCGGCCGATATCGCGAGGAAGCGAACCGTCAGTGCATAGACGACCGCGATTCCCGAGCCGATGAATATCAGCCCGGTCGAAAAACCGAACCACGCTGTGGCGGTCCGATTGATGAAGCCGTCGAAGCCGTCCAGGACGATCAACACGCCGATGGCGATCACTGTGCCGGGCGCGGCATATCCCATGGAGGAAACGCGCAGCAGCATGGCGGACTTTGCTCCCGGCCTGACGCGGGTTGCATAGGCCACCACCAGCCCGAAGACGATCGTGGCGATAGTCGCAAGAGCGGCAAGTATGATGGTGTTGAAGGCTTCATCGATAATCCGCGATGACAGGCCGGCGAACTGGTAGCGCTTCCAGGCTTCCGCCGTGAGGTAAAACGCCGGTGCGCCGAAGCCCAGCAGAACGGGCATGAGGCCTGCGAGGAAGAGAAGCATGCCCTTCGGTCGCGATACCCGCTGCACCGTCAGTCCACGGCTGCGGCGGGCATCGGTGGCGTAGTGCTGCTTGCGCCGCGCCCAACGTTCCAGCGCAACCAGCGCCACGACGATCAGCAGCAGCGCGAGTGCAAGCTGGGCGGCCCCGGGCAGGTCGGAACGGGTGATCCAGGTGGTGTAGACCGATACGGTCAGCGTCCTGACGCCAAGGAACTCCGCAGCGCCGATATCGTTCAGCGTTTCCATCAGCGCAAGGCTGATACCGACGGCGACGGCAGGGCGCGCGAGCGGAAGCGCTACGCGCCAGAACACCGCCCGCCGTGAGATACCGAGCGTGCGGGCCGCGTCGATGAGATTGCCGCACTGGGTGAGAAACATCGCCCGGGTGGGGATGTACACATACGGGTAGAGCACAAAACCCAGGAGCAGGATGCAGCCGATCATGGAACGTGTGTCGGGCAGGCGGAATTGCCGGGGGCTGTCATAGCCCAGCAGCCAGCGGATGGCGCCTTGTACGGACCCGATGGGATGCAGGATATCGAGATAGGTGTAGGCGATGATGTAGGTGGGCACGGCAAGCGGCAGCAGCAGCGCCCATTCCAGCATGCGGCGGCCAGGAAATTCATAGGCCGTCACGAGCCAGGCCGTCGTCGTGCCGAGTGCAGCCGTGACCAGGCCGACACCTGCGAGCAGGATGATCGTATCGACCAAGGCCACTGGCAGAGTGGTTGACAGAAGGTGCCCCCACAGATCTGCGGAGCCCTTGGCTGCTTCCAGCAGCAGGCCGCCAATTGGGAGGACGACAACGAAAGCGATCACGCTGGCAACTGTCAACCAGCCGCTGCCGGAGTGCCTTGCGGAGCGGACGGCCGCCGTACTGATCGCCATTGCCTGATCCATGGGTGGTGGAAGAAGACGCCCGAAGGCGCCTTCCGCATGCCTTAGAGGATGTCCGGTTCAGATTGAACCGGACATCCTCTAAATTCCTCTGTTTTCGTTTGTTTTTTCGGGAAAACAGGTTTCCACTTTTCCCTGACGAACTTTAGTTGTCGAAGCCGACTTTGTCTACGAGTTCGCTCGCCTGCTTGCGAAGGCTGACGATTTCCAAAAGCGACTTGTTGTCGATCTTCAACTCGCCGAAGGAGGCGATGATCGGATCTGCGGCGGCACCCGGCTTGACCGGATATTCATAGTTGGCTTCGGCATAGATCTTTTGTGCTTCGTCGGAAACGAGATATTCCAGAAGCTTCACTGCCTCGGCCTTGTTCGGCGAATGCTTGGCAACGGCAGCACCGCTGATGTTCACCTGCGTCCCGCCATCCTTGAACGTCGGCAATACGACCTTGATAGCTTCGGACCACTTGGCCTGGTCCTCGCCGCCCTTTCCGGAGCGCATCAGCCCGACATAGTATGAGTTGGCGATTGCGATATCGCAGATACCGCCGAGGATGTCCTTGGCCCCGTCACGGTCGCCGCCGGCGGCTTTGCGTGCCAGATTGTCCTTTACGCCCGCCAGCCATGTCTCGGTTTCTTCAGCACCGTGGTGGGCGATGTAGTCGGCGAAGAGAGCGGTGTTGTAGGGATGCTGGCCGGAGCGAATGCAGACCTTGCCTTTCCACTTGGGGTCGGCCAGGTCTTCATAGTTGAACGAAGCGAGATCGAGATCCTTGGCCACGTAGAGAACACGGGCGCGCATCGAAAGACCGAACCAGTTGCCCTGCGCATCGCGCAGCTGCTCGGGGACGGCCGCATTCAGCACCGTGGAGTCGATCGGCTGGGTAAGGCCTTTGTCGACGAGATCGACGAGGTTGCCGGCATCGACGGCCATCAGGATATCGGCGGGCGAGCTTTCACCTTCGGACGCGACGCGCTCGGCAAGACCATCCTTCAGGAAAACAGTATTGACCTTGGTGCCGGTCGACGCCGTGAAGGCTTCGAGCAGAGGCGCGATCAGCGCGGGCTCGCGGGTCGTGTAGACGTTGATTTTCGCAGCCGCAGCAAGCGACGGGATCGTCAGGAGCGATGTGGCGAGAAAGGTCGAGGTCAGGATAGTGCGCGGGTTCATGAATTCCCTCCGGTGTGAATGCGCACCGCTTCGATCATTTCATGAATAGATTAGTCAAGTTTGATCCGCCGAATTTACCGTATCTTTCACGCGGACTTGATTGGCTGTGATTGCACGCACACGTTTTGCAATGCGGTATCCGGTCCAGCAGCGTCCGCTATCTGGTGAAAGCGCAGAGGAGCGCCATCCAAGGGTGTCATTTGGCAGTTCATTACGCCATAAGCCGGCGCGTTCTTGACCTGGGTGGGCAATCCGGGCCTCCTTACCAAAGCGTAAACTCCGGAAGAACCCGATGTAAGTTCGGCAGCCCATATTCTGATTTGGCAGGCCATCCCGGTCTCGCCAGATTGGAGTAGATTATGACTGGATACAAATCCCTCTCCGTTGCAATGGCCGTTCTGCTGGCTACGGGAAGTGTCGCTTCCGTACTGACGACCCCGATCGCTGCCATCGCTGCAGAGCATGAAGACAAGAAAGATGACGCCTCGGAGTTTGCAAAGCTGAACGCGGCAAAGATCAGCCTCTCCGAAGCGGTCGCAGCAGCCGAAAAGGCCAATGGCGGAAAAGCGGTCAATGCCGCTCTCGATAACGAACAGGCCGATGCCGTCTTCGAAGTCGAATTGATGACCGCCGATGGCTCCAAGAGCGTTTCAGTGGATGCGATGACAGGCAAGGTCAGCCAGATTGCCGACCAAGGCGAAAGCGGCCAGGAATCCGACGTCGAATGATCTCGTAGCCAGGTTGTATTGAACGCTGCCTCCGCAACACAGTTGCGGGGGCTTTTTCGAGTCGGGCGCGAAATGGGTGATGCAGCAAAAGGCCTCCCCGTTTCATCGGGAAGGCCTTTCGTGCCGATCCAGATTGCGTGTGACAGCCTATCCCTGCTGCTCGCCGGACAGTCCTGTCGTGCGCGGGGCCTGGGTAACCGTCAGGTAGGCGACGAGCACGACAATGACCAGGAGGAAAAGGAAGCTGGTGATGATTGTCCCGAAACCCAGGCCGCCATATTCTACCGGTTGCGACAGCAGATCGCCAAATGAGGCGCCTAGGGGGCGGGTAAAGATATAGGCTAGCCAGAAAGCGAGGATCGCATCGATCTTGAACGCATAATAGGCCGCGGCAATCGCCGCGATGATGGCGCCGAAGAGGATCCCCGTTGTCAGATAACCGAGCGCGAAAACTTCAGCAACGAGATCGCCGACCGCGGTGCCGAGCGCAAACGTAAAGAGGATAGCCAGCCAGTAGAAGGCCTCCCGTCGAGCGGTGAAGATGGAGTGAATGGACAGCGTCTTCTCCACTGCATACCAGACTGCAAAAGTCGCTGCGAGCGCCAGCGTGAAACCGATGGCCGTCGTTTCCAGCGCCACCCCGAAATTGTCGACGAGGTTATGGGTCACCAATGTGCCGACGACGCTGATCAGCACCACGGCCGTCCAATAGAAGGACGGCACGTAGCGCTTCTGTGCGAACTGGAACCCGAGCGCGATCACGAGAACGGCCGACATGAGGACGGACGTCGCCGTCAGCCCCCATCCGAGATTGACCGCCAGATAGTCGGCGGCAGTTTCGCCCATGGTGACGGCCATGAGTTTGATGAGCCAAAATTCCACGGTGACATCGGGAACCCGGTTCTGCGGAAGGGACGTCGAGGCAAAATTGGTCATGATGGTTCTCCATCGCAAGGGGCGTATCACTTGCCCATGATCGTCATGGCTTCGGTCAGAAAACCGTCCGAACGGGCGTCGTCGTCGGCATTGCAGCGCTCGACGGCCTTGGTCTCCAGGTCATTCACCTTTGCCATGTCGGCATTGCTGAGCGAGGTGGTCTGTTTGGCAGCGCGCATCTCCTTCAACATCTCCTCGCAAGGAACATTGGCTGCCTGGGCACCGGAGAGGGAAAGCGGGGCGCCGGCAATTACGGCGATGAGGGTGGCGGCAAGAAACGACTTCATCGGATATTTCCTTCTTTGAAACTCAGGGCTTAGCTATTCCGCTGCCATAGAGGGCGGGATGCACAACCTCTAACCGCACGCTCATACGCTCGCCTGGCCGTGAGAATACGGTTTTGTAAGGTTTATGAAGAACGTCTTGATGCGATCGCCATGACAAGATGATTTTTATTTGAAAACAATAGGATATATAATTTATATGATTGGTTCGGCAGATAAAAATCCTCAGCTTACCAAACCGTAATCCACCCGCGAAGTTATCGTAAAAACTTCTCTTCATTCTCGCAACCACCGGACGACCGGGCCCTGCCTCAATGGAGATCGTGATGAAGAAACTTCTTGTCGTTGCTGCGTTCCTGTGTTCGCCAGCGCTGCTTGCCGCCCTCTCCCCTCCGGTTCTTGCAGCCACCGCGCCAAGCGAGCTCGGCGACCTCTCCGAGTTCAAGGTAATCGCAACCGATAGGCTTGCGCTGGTCACGAAAGGCGATCTCACCGCCGCCAAGAAGCGGATTACGGATTTCGAAACGACCTGGGACCAGAACGAAGCGACGCTCTACCAGAAGAATCATGATGAGTGGGGTGTGATCGATGACGCCGCAGACCTTGCGATCGGCGCACTTCGCAAAGGAAGCCCCGATCCCGTAGAGGCCGAGCAGGCCGTGAGCGGATTGATCAACGCTCTTGAAGATCCGATGGTGCATTAGCGTTAGCGCCGTCACGCTCCCGCTCGCCGCCGCAAGCAGGAGCGTATCGGCGGGCGCGATTGACGCACCCCTCGCCATCGCGTCCGCCCCCTAAACCCATTTTTCCATGAAGGAGACCTAAAGATCCTTCTTTGTTATAAGCAGACACCGAAGCCAGTGAGATCCGGATGCGTATCCTTCTGATCGAGGACGATCGAAAGACCATAGACTACATCGTCAAGGGATTGACGGAGGCTGGCCACGTCTGCGATCCGGTCGAGGACGGCCGCGACGGGCTGTTCCAGGCAACTCGTGAAGCATATGACGTCCTGATCGTTGACCGGATGCTGCCGGGGCTCGACGGATTATCGGTGATGAAGGCGATGCGCGCTGCACGGGTGCTGACGCCTGCGCTCTTCCTCACCTCGATCGGTGGCGTCGATGATCGCGTCGATGGCCTGGAGGCCGGGGGCGATGACTATCTTGTCAAACCCTTCGCATTTTCAGAGCTGCTCGCGCGCGTCAACGCGCTTGGCCGCCGGCCGCCGCCCCAGGAGCAGACGACCGTGCTTCGTGTCGCCGATCTTGAGCTCGACCTCGTCAAGCGGAGTGTGCGCAAGGGAGGACAGGTCGTCGATCTGCAGCCGCGGGAATTCACCCTTCTGGAAACCCTGATGCGCGGGGAAGGTCGCGTCCTGACCCGAACCATGCTTCTTGAACGCGTCTGGGACTTCCATTTCGATCCCAAAACCAGCGTAGTCGAAACGCATATCAGCCGGTTGCGTGCCAAGATCGATAAACCTTTCGAGGTCCAGCTTCTCCACACGATCAGAAATATCGGCTACAGCCTGCATGCGCCCCGTTAGACTGTATCGCAGTACGCCGTTTCGCCTGGCACTGGCCTTTGGCGTGCTTTTCGTGCTGGGCTTCCTCGTTTCCGGCCTCGTTACCTATCAGTTCCTGAAGCGTGAGCTCATGGCGACGCTCGATACATCCGTGGCGGAAATGTACTCGGTGACAACGTCGAACTACGCGCCGAACGACATGGAAGATCTCGTTTCCGCAATCGAAGCGTATGGCAAGCATCCGGCGCCGGATGCACGGATCTTTTCGCTGGTCGACGGCGCCGGGCGCCGCATTGCCGGCAACATAACCGCTCCCAAGCTTCCGGATGGCCTGTCGAGCATCACCGCCTGGGATATCGGCATCGCTGACGATACGGTGTTCCGCGTCTTTTCAGGCGCGGTCGGCCCGAACAGGCTGACGGTTGGACGCAGCCTGTCGGAAACCGATGATTTCGAAGATATTGCCGTTCTGAGCTTCGGTTGGTCGGCGCTTCTGACCATCATTTTTGCGGCGGTCGGCGGCATCATACTGGCGACCAGAGCACAAAAGCGGCTCGATGGCGTCGTTGACACCATGGTCGATATTTCGAATGGACACATGCAGGCCCGTATCCCCGTCAGCGGTCGGCGTGACGACATTGATCTTCTTTCGATCAGGATCAACGACGCGCTTGAGCGACTCTCGCGGCTGGTCGAGAGCATGCGGCAGGTGAGTGCCGATATCGCCCATGATCTCAAGACGCCCCTCAATCGGCTGAAAATCACCATCGAAGATGCGATTGAGCGGAATGAAAAAGGCAAGCCCGTCGGCGATCTCCTCGCGGATGCCTTCTGGGAAAGCGACCAGATCAATGCGACGTTCGACGCGCTGCTGCGGATATCGCAGATCGAGGCTGGCGGACGCAAGGTTCGGTTCCGCTCGGTCGATCTTGTGGATGTGATGGCCGAGGTAGCCGAAATCTATGCAGACGTTGCAGAGGACAATGGCCAGACATTGACGCTCGCAAACCCTCCGGCCTCGGATTGCCGCGTTCTGGGAGACCGCGAGCTTTTGACCCAGCTGTTCGTCAATCTCGTCGAAAACGCCATTAATCATGGTCCGCCGGGAACCCGAATCGGCCTTGCGCTTGACGTCGATGGGAATAAAGTAACAGCGACTGTGCGTGACACCGGTCCCGGCATTCCGTTGGAGGAGCGCGAGAATGTCTTCCGCCGGCTCTATAGACTGGACAAAAGCCGTTCGACGCCCGGAAGCGGCCTTGGTCTCAGCCTGGTTCAGGCCATCGCCGAGCTTCATATGGGCGAAATACAACTGTCCGACAATGCGCCAGGCCTTGTTGTCTCTTTGATCCTTCCGGTTGTGCTTCCCGCCGACTTTTAGGTGTGTCGTTCAGCTTCCTGTCAGGACAATAAGCGAAAAGTGTGCTGATCAACAGGAAACAGTCGATGCGTAAAATGTTGAAATGGTCCGGAATCTCGGCATGCCTGGCCGGGATCGGTCTTGGGGCGTACCTTGTCGGGATCCAGTTGACGGGTAACTTCGCCGTTGTCGTGCCCGGCGAGGTTTATCGTTCCAACCAGCCATCGGCCTCCGAAATAGCGGACTATGCGCAACTCTATGACATCAAGTCGATCGTCAATTTGCGCGGCAGTGATGACAAGGCTGCCTGGTACAAGGACGAGGTCACCGCTGCGAAAGGTCTGGGCCTGACCCACATCGACTTCAAGATGTCAGCCGACCAGGAATTGACTCTCGAAGAAGCGCGTCAACTGACAGCCATTCTTCGCGATGCGCCAAAGCCCCTTCTGATCCACTGCCGTTCCGGCGCCGATCGGACCGGTCTTGCATCGGTCATCTATCTCAATCGTATCGCGAAGGTCGATGAGAGCACCGCGGAGCGACAGCTCTCCATCCGCTTCGGCCACGTCGGTATTCCGTTCTTTTCGCCCACCTACGCTATGGACGAAACCTGGGAGCGGATTGAAAAGGACGACAATTTCGCAGGCTAGAGCCTGTCGCGTAAAACTGTGCAGCGGTTTTGCGATAACGACATTCGCAAGAACAAAGAGCTAAGGCGTGGGGAGCGAATCTGAAAGATCGTGACGCGCTTTGGAGTTTGTCAGGGAAAAGTGGAAACCGGTTTTCCAGAAAAGACAAACGAAAACAAAAGAATCTAGAGGATGTCCGGTTCGATCTGAACCGGACATCCTCTAGCGACTTTCGTGCAGCTCTTCCTTTTCACGACTTTCGGTACCGAAAACCAAAGTCCGCGCCACGATCCAGCAAAGCGTTGCCCAGACGGTACCCGCGCACCACCCCCCAAGAACATCTGTCGGATAGTGTACGCCGAGATAGACGCGGCTCATGCCGATCAGCAGCGTCAGCAGAACGGCAATACAGATGATATAGATCCGGGCGCTGCGGCGGAGCTGCAGGCGTGACAGAAGTGCGCCCAAGGTCAGATACGTCACCGCCGACAGCATGGCATGGCCGCTTGGAAAACTGAGATCGTGCACGTCAACGAGATGCGGGACGATCTCGGGTCTCGGCCGGGCGATGCCGAGCTTCAACAGCGTGCTAATTCCCCAACCCCCGAGGACGCCGAGAAGCACGAAAATTCCCAGGCGTCTTTGCCGAATGATCAGCAGATAGAAGACGGTGACAAGCGTGATCAGGGTGAGGACCGTCGTTCCGCCGAGACTGGTGATGTCATCAACCGAATGGGTCAGCCAACCGGGTCCGATCGGTACCGAAAGATCGTTTGCCCGTCGCAGGGAAAGCAGGATTTCTTCGTCGAAACCCCTCGTGTCACCCTCGGTGACCTCGCTGGCCAGTTGCAGAAACAGGAAGCCGCCTGCCGATACCAGGCCGAACATCATCAGAAGCCAGGGCTCAATCGAACGCAGACGGGCAATCAGCGGCTTGATCAAGGTAAGGGGATGCAACAAGTCATGTTTCCATTCATGATCAGGCAAAGGGCGATGGAACGATAGCCCCTGCGAGGGTATTCAAAGTTCAATGCGGGCTTCAAAACCGGCCGTCTTCCCTCTCGCCGGTGACGCAAGGATCAATCTTCCCTTCATTTCTTCCACCAGACGCTTCGCAATTGCCAGTCCCAGTCCAGAGCCCGCAGCCTTTGTTGGTCCGCGCATGAAGCGTGTCGTCAGCCCCGCCAGAACCTGCGGCTCGATCACATTGGCGTCATTTAATATACAGATGCAGCCGTCTTTTTGTACCCGGACGTCGATCTTGCTTTTCGGCGGACTGTGGATGAGTGCATTTTCCAGGACATTTCGAACCACGATCGCGAAAGCATCCTGGCTAGTTGCGCGCTGTAGGTCGACACCGTCCTCAACGATAAAATCCATACGACCGGATCCGAGCGAAGACCGTTCGAAATCCTGCACGATCAATCCTAGGACCGGCAGCAGGTCGATCTCCTTGTCGACGATACCGAGGCCCGCTTCCGCGCGGGACATTTGCAGCAGCTTTTCAGCAAGCCGCGCGAGATTTGAGAGCGAGCGCTCGATCCGTCTCGTGCGCTCCTTGAATTCGGCGGGTACTTCAGCCCGTAACCGTTGTGTCTGCGCCAGTGCCGCGGCGATCGGTGTTCGCAATTCATGGGCGCTGTTTGCCGTGAATTCGCGTTCAGCTTCAAAGGCCGCTCGCAATCGACGGAGCAGAATATTGACCGACCGCGCAATCGGCTTCAATTCTATCGGCAACGATTTGTCCGCGACCGATGCCAGATTACCGCCATCCTTCTGGGCAATTTCTGCGCGCAGTTGATTGATTGGTTCCAGAAAGCGTCGCGTTGCCAGAAATATGGCAAATATGCTTGCTGGAACGAGAATGATCAGGGGTAGGAAAAGTGCAATTCCGCCCTCAAACAGCGCCTCCCGCCGATGCTTCAGAGAATCGGCGACCTGGACAAAGATCGAATTGTCGTCAGTGCTTGTAGTGTAGATTCTCTGAGACGGCGTATCGGTGAAGCCGTTGACAAGGGGCACATCAAACGGCTTTGCGCCCGCACCGCGGGAGTGCAACAGCACCATGCCTTTGCGATCGCGGGCCTGAAATGTCAGATATTCATCGTTTGAAGGCTGCCTTTCGGTGGTTTCCTGCGGCGTCGTGGTCGTTGCCTTCAGCTTCAGATCGTCTACGACAATCGGCAGCAGTCGTTCGGCCGCCTGCCGCAGGCCATTGTCGAAGATTTCCGAATATTCGTCCTGCATGATGGCCAGCCCGAGGCCGATGGTGAAAAGCCAGACGATGACCGTAACTGCCGTAAGAGCAATCGTCAGCCTGCGGATCATGCTGGTGCGATACTCTCGCCTTGTTCTATCCGCAGCCGCCATCGATCGGCATCCTCCCGCTATGGCAGCAGCGAAGTGCCGATCGTGTAGAGCAGAAGAATCCCGTTGGCGCACAGCAGGCAAAAGACGGAAAATGACCCCAGATCCTTGGCATGTCGTCCCGTTGCCGAGATCTCCGGTGAAATTCGATCGATGATTTCCTCGATCGCTGTGTTTATTGCCTCCACAGCAAGGAGCAGCAGAAAGAGGATCAGCGCGGCCACAAGAGTGAGGCCGCTGGCACCGATCCACCCGTAAATGGCCACAAGAACCAGGAAACCGAACACCTCATGCCGGAAGGCCGCTTCCTTCCAAGCACGCACGGCCCCGCTGGCAGAATACTGGGCCGCGGCGAAAAAGTGCCTCACGCTGGTAAGTTTCGGGACGGTAGAGGTCATGCTCATGAGGACACTCCCGTCTTGCATGGGCTGAATACGTCGAGCGACTTGTCGTATATGGAGGTTTGCACGTTCGTCATTCCGAGAACGCTATGAAACAGGTTGTCATGGGAGCGTCCCCCGGCCGCTGCCTCCTTGGACAGGCAACTGCGATCGACCCCGATCGAGCGCGCAAAATCCTCATCGAGCCAAACGACGAACGGAACATGCGTTTGCACGTCAGGGGCGAAAAGATAGGGGGTGCCGTGAAGATAAAGGCCACTCTCCCCGAGTGACTCTCCGTGGTCGGACATATAGAGCATGCTGCTGGCAAGCTTGTCTGAGCGTTTGGCCAGTCGGTCGATCACTTCGGAAAGAAAATGGTCGGTATAGAGGATCGTGTTGTCGTAGGCGTTGACGATTTCCTCATCCGAACAGTTGGCGATTTCAGCAGTCCTGCAATCAGGCTTAAAGCGCCGGAATTCCTCGGGATAGCGCAGGTAGTAGGTCGGACCATGGCTTCCCAACTGGTGGAGGACAAGAACGCTGTCTTTCGTCACGGAGTCCAGCCATGCGTCCAACCTGTCGAGGAAGATGGCGTCCTTGCATTCGCCTTCCGTGCACAGCGTGGGATCTTTCGTATTTGCAAGATCGATATACTTGATCCGGTCGGCGACGCCTTTGCTGCCGGTGTTGTTGTCCCACCAGGCAACGTCAAGACCGGCATGCGCCAGCACGTCGACGAGTGTCTCTTGCGCGAGAGCGCCCGCGTGGGAATAGCCGGCGCGCGTCAGGTTGGAGAACATGCAAGGCAGGGAGGTCGCGGTTGCGGTTCCGCAGCTTTCCGTGTTCGGGAAATAGATCACATCGCGTTTCTTGAGCTCCGGGTCGGTTTCCCGGCTATAGCCATTGAGCGAGAAATTGGCGGCCCGGGCAGTTTCGCCCGCCACGATGATAGTCACGCGAGGTTTGCGAAGTCCCGCCAGCGGAGGCATCAGCGTCGCGTCCTGCCCGAGCGGCTTGGCAATGATCGTCTTTTCCCTGCCAGTAAGAATGAGATATTTCACGGCGCCGGAGATGGGAGTGACGGGGTTGAGCATCTTGACCAAATCCCTGTGCTGCCGAATGGCGGCGGTATAGGGTTTGGAGAAGGCAACAGAGACAATGCCCACGATCACCAGACTACCGGCGACGACAGCTGTATTCCTGGCAATCTTCTGCAGGACCGGTCTGTGGACGACGCGAACCCACAGAACAAGCAGGATCGGCAACACGACAAACAACGCCATATGCAGCAGGAATTCAGGTGTGATGAGATGGTTTGCTTCAGCTGGCGTCGTCTCGGCGGCATTGCGAATCATGTCACTGTCAATGACGACGCCAAAGCGATCCATGAACCACGCGGCGCTTCCGGCCGCTGCGATCAACAGGATAAAAAATGCCTTTGTCACGTACTTGATTGAAAAGGGGATCACAACGGCGATGAAAAGGAAGCTCAGGCCGACATAGAGCCCGATGAGTGCGCCGGGATGATCTGCCAGATAAGTATTCGCCCTGGACCAGAAGGTGAAGTTGGTGAGGAATACAAGGTAGAGCGCGACGATCGCGCTTAGCGTGACACTACCAATCGCAGGCCTGCGCCAGATGCCGCCGGCCTGCTTGCTGTCATTTTGCATTTTTCAACTGCCAGATTAATTCGATGGGATGCCGCGCCTTTTGTACACCGACGCGATACCCCAGGCAAAGCATCGGCGTCCTTGCGGAGCGCCGTTTGGCTCGCCTCATCGACTATCAATCTGACACGTACCTGAATGGCCAGGTCTTTGGCATCACCGAGCCCGCATGGCGACCGAGCCGCCATTGGATTTCTGTCGTGTTTAATAGACCTAACCTGCGAGAGGGCACCGCAAGGGGGTGCGGAAATAGGGCTGGCTCTTGCCGCTGATCATCTCAAACACCCCATCGACCTTGAAGACAGATTGAAGGTGTCCGCTTGAGGCCAAGTCGGCACTTGCGCCTTCAAACGCGCGCTTTCCGCCTGACATAACATCACCCGATCGGCAATGGCCATCGTATGGTTGAGATCGTTGATTGTCAGAACGATGGCAAAACCACGTTCCGTGCTCAGACGGTCGAGCAATTGCAGGATCTCCATCTGGTGGCCGATGTCGAGAAAGGACGTTGGCTTTTCGAGCAGCAGCGTATCGGCTTCCTGTGCGAGGGCGGTTGCAATCCAGCCCCTTGTCGTCCCCCGCCGGAGAGAGCTTTGAGGTCGCGGTCAGCGAGAGCGACGAGGCCTGTTTGCTCGAGGGCTCGGTTGACAGCCTCCCGATCCTTGCTCGAAAAGCCCTGAAACGGGCCCAGATCCGCAAACCGTCCCTGCCGGACGAGCTGCTCCACCCGTCTGTTCTCCGGGGAGGTCGGGTTTTGCGTAAGAAACGACAGGCGCCTGGCGAGTTCCCGGCGCTTTCAAGTGTTGACCAGCCGATCCACGTGGTGGGCGTCTATGAGGTCTCGAAAGCTCCTGATGTCGGCTATGCCAGGCAATTTCTGCTTTGGCTTGAGAAATGGCACACAATGGAGCTGAGTGATCCTGCTTTTCGGGTCGATTGGATCATAATGGGTTTGGGACGCCGCAGATTCCGACTCAGGCGTATCTGGTCAGAATGCCTCGGCGTGGGCTTCGGCCAAAGCACGCCGAAGATCTTCGATGGGCGTGTTGTCCGCCATCTTCTTTCCTTCGAGTTCCTTCGGCATTTTCCAGCCTGGATCGATCCCCTCCATATTGGGTAATTCGTGAGCGATGCCTTTGTGACAATCGATGCACGTCGCCTTTCCCGAAAGGAGATATCGCGTATGGATTTCGGCGGCTCTCTGGGTTTGCTTCTGAAGATCCATCGCGACTGAAGAATGGCAGTTGCGGCATTCCAGACTATCGTTGGCCTTCATCCGGGCCCATTCGTGCTGGGCCAGCTCGAGGCGATGTTCGAGGAATTTGGATCGCGTATTGATCGTGCCGAACATCTTGCCCCAGACTTCCTTCGACGCCTGCATCTTGCGGGCGATCTTATCGGTCCACTGGTGCGGCACATGACAGTCGGGACAGCTCGCGCGCACGCCTGAGCGGTTGGAAAAATGAATGGTACGCGTCAGTTCCTGATAAACATTGTCATGCATCTCATGGCAGGACGTGCAGAATTTCTCGGTATTGGTCAATTCGAGCGCCGTATTGAACGCGCCCCAGAACATCACACCGCCGACGAAACCGCCCAGCGTCAGGAAGCCAAGACCGAGGCTTCCGGCTGGCGTGATCATGATCGCCCAGGCCCAGGCGACAAGTTTCATGATCCATCCGATCATGGCATTACTCGCTTCCCGCCGGCTTGAATCCCAATTCGCTCATGTCCTTGAAGATATTGCGTACCAGTGGTTGGGTATTTGCCTGCGGAACGTGACAGGCCGTGCAGAAGTAGCGCCTCGGTGAAACATCGGCGATCATCTGTCCGTCCCGGGTCATGTAGTGCGTCACGCTGATCATCGGGGCACCGGAATCCTGCGTGAACTCACGCTTGTGACAGGTAAGACACCGGTTGGCGTTGACGGAAAGCTCGTAGCCCTCGATCGAGTGCGGGATAATGGGCGGCTGGTCGGGATAGGCACGCATCCTGCGCTGGTCATCAATGACCCATTTTGGCAAAATGGCCGCAGCGCCGGTCTCCATGGACGGCGTCGGACCCTCGAGCTGCGGCACCGTCTGCGACACAACCTGACCAATCGCAGTCGTCGCGGCAAACATCAGTATCCCAACGACGAGTACTATCCATTCAGGTCGCCTCAAATGGCGACGGGGAGAATCTTGACCGCGCATTTTTTGAAATCCGTCTGTTTGGAGATGGGATCGGTGGCGTCGAGAGTAACCTTGTTGATCAATTGACTGGCGTCGAACCATGGAACGAAGATGACACCGGACGGCATGCGATTGCGGCCACGAATGTCTATGCGGGAACGGATCTCGCCACGACGCGAGATGATGCGGACTTCCGCCCCTTGGTTGATACCCCGCTTGCGCGCGTCATCGGCATTCATGAAGCAGCGTGCACCGGGAAAAGCCTTGTAAAGTTCAGGCACCCGCATGGTCATAGATCCGGAATGCCAGTGTTCCAGCACCCGCCCCGTGACCAGCCAGAAATCAAACTCCTCATCGGGCGATTCTGCCGGCGGCTCGTAAGGTACTGCGAGGATGATCGCCTTGCCGTCCTTCTGCCCGTAGAACTTCACGCCTTCGCCAGCCTTCACATAGGGGTCGTACCCCTCACGGTAGCGCCACCGTGTTTCCTGGCCGTTCACAACGGGCCAACGCCGGCCACGGACCTCGTGATAGAGGTCGTAGGGCGCGAGATCGTGACCGTGTCCCCGCCCGAACGATGCATATTCCTCGAACCGGCCTTTCTGAACGTAGAACCCGAATGCCTGGGCCTCGCTGTTGTCGTATTCGCCATTGATCTCGTTGAGCGGAAACCGATCGACCTCGCCGTTGCGAAACAGCACATCGAAAAGGGTCTTGCCCCGATAGGTCGGATTGGCGTCGAGCATCTCCGCCGGCCAAACCTCGTCCGTGGTGAAGCGCTTCGAAAATTCCATCATCTGCCAGAGGTCAGAGCGCGCTTCGCCAGGAGCCTGGACAAGCTGATGCCAGACGTGGGTCCTGCGTTCTGCGTTGCCGTAAGCACCTTCCTTTTCCACCCACATGGCCGCAGGAAGGATGAGATCGGCACTCATCGCAGTGATTGTCGGATAGGCGTCGGAGACGACGATAAAGTTTTCGGGATTGCGATATCCCTGATAGGTCTCGTTGCTGGTGTTGGGTGCTGCCTGGACGTTGTTGTTCACCTGAACCCAATAGAAATTGAGCTTGCCGTCCTTCAGCATCCGGTCCTGCTGGACTGCATGATAGCCGGGTTTCTCGGGAATGATGCCATGGGGAATGCGCCAGATTTCCTCCGCATGTTTGCGATGCTCGGGATTGGTTACAACCATGTCTGCCGGCAGGCGGTGTGCGAACGTTCCCACCTCGCGTGCCGTGCCGCAGGCAGAAGGCTGCCCCGTCAGCGAGAACGGACTGTTGCCCGGCTCGGAGATTTTTCCCGTCAGCAGATGCAGGTTGTAGACCATCTGGTTTGCCCAGACGCCGCGGACATGCTGGTTGAACCCCATGGTCCAGAGTGACATGACCTTGCGATCGGGATCTGCGTAAAGCTCCGCCAATTGTTCAAGGAACTCCGGATCGACACCGGTCATCTCGACCGTTTTCTCCAGTGTGTATTCAGCGACGAACTCCTTGAAGGCCTCGAAATCCATCGGCTCGGTCTTACCCGGATCGGCCGAATTGGCAGCCTTCATTTCCACCGGGTTGTCCGGTCGCAGGCCGTAACCGATGTCAGTCGCGCCGCGGGCGAATTTGGTATGTTGCTCGACAAAGGCCGTGTTCACACGTCCCGTCTGGATGATGTGGTTGGCGATGTAGTTGAGGATTGCAAGATCGGTTCCCGGCTTGAAGATGATCGGAATGTCATGTGATATGTTCGCCAGAACATATCACCTGTTATGTTGCGGCCGGATTTATGTTGCGCAAGCCTCTCAGTTGCTAGGGCGCTTGGGCGTCGTGGGGTTCTTGACGCAACATAATTCAAGGGGTGGGTAGCAAGCCTTTTCCAATGGAGGTTTGCTATGGATCTGACGACTGATACCGACCATCCGGCCGGCTGCTACCATGATGACGCGCCGTTTGCCGAAGAGCGGGACCGTTACCTTCACCACTGTGCGGAATGCGGGGCGACTGCCGCTTCGCTGACGATAAAGCGCAACGAGCTGTTGTGGATTGCCACGCGTCTCGGCCCGGATGTTTCTTCGAAGCACATCGACATCGAGGCACTCCGACGGATTGCTATTGAGAGGCAACAAGCCCACGGAGCAGTCACAGCAGCGCGAAGAGTTGTCGATATCGGACGACCTTGGCTTCGATTTCTCGGCTGGTGGCGTGAACCGAGTGCCGGATTTGAGTATCAGAGCCAACTCGACGAGTATGTGACATGGATGCGCGATGAGCGCGGCTTCACACCATCGACACTCGAGCAATGGACCCGTGTGATCGGAAGGTTCCTGCGCTGGTGTGACGAGACAAATCGGCATCTTGGCGATCTTCAGGCCGGCGACATCGACGCTTATTTCGTTACCCAGGCAACGGGACGATGGTCCCGCGTGTCGGTCGCCAACACTGCTTCGGCTCTGCGCGGATTTCTACGCTACGCCGGAAAGCGGGGAATGTGCGAAGACAGTCTGGCCGGATCGATTTGCCGTCCCCGGCTCTACCAACAGGAGTCTCTGCCGTACGCCCCGGACTGGTCAGATGTGCAGCGCATGTTGGCCGATGCCGAGACCGACAAGCCGCGGGACATCCGCGATCGTGCAATCCTGCTGCTGCTTGCGGTCTATGGAATGCGTAGCGGCGAGGTCGTTGCATTGCGCCTCGATCAGATCGACTGGTCCGGTCGGACGCTCAGGCTTTTCCGTCTGAAGCGCCGCCAGCCACAGATCTATCCGCTCGTTTCGTCTGTTGCTGAGGCGCTCGCCCGCTACATCGACACGGTACGGCCGCCGTCATCGTGCCCGGAAGTCTTCCTCTGCATGCAAGCGCCCCGTCGGTCGTTGAAGGCAGGCAGCATCTATGACGTCGCCAACCGCAGATTTGTCGCGCTTGGAATCGAAGCGGCCCATCGCGGAGGGCATGCCCTGCGCCATGCCTGCGCCTCTCGGCTTCTCGCCGAAGGTCTATCGATAAAGGAGATCGGGGACCACTTGGGGCACCGTAGCGCGACGGCAACCAGTATCTACGCCAAGGTTAACATGAAAGCCCTTCGCGAGGTTGGTGCATTCGACCTGGGAGCGCTGCAATGATGCTGACCGATGTTGTCGACGCGTATCTGGCCAAGCAGCGGTCATTGGGCATGCGTTTCGAGTCCGCCGAGGTGCTGCTGCGCAGGTTCTGCCGCGTAATGGGCAATCTCGGGATCAGCGAGATTGCCCCAGAGGCCGTAGCCGCGTTTCTCCAAGGCAGCGGCTCGCTCAGCGCCACCTGGATGCTGCGTTACAGGGTTTTGAGCGGTCTTTACCGCTTCGCCGTCAGCCGCGGCTACGCAGCGTCCTCGCCAATGCCGACAATGTTCCCGAAGTTGCCGCCGCAACAAACGCCATATGTCTATTCGACGGAAGAGCTACGCCGGCTGCTGGACGCGACCTCGATCCTGAAGCTTGGGCACAGTCCTCAGGTGCCGGCAATGTATCGCACCCTTCTCCTGCTGCTTTACGGTAGCGGTATGCGCATCGGCGAGGTGCTTCGCTTGGTCTTGCAAGACGTGGACCTGACCGAGCAGATCATCACTGTCCGCGACACGAAGTTCTTCAAAACGCGTCTCGTGCCGATCGGACCAAAGCTCAACTACGAGCTGGCTGCGCATATCGAACGCCGGCGTCTTCTCCCTTTGCCGCGTGGAGAAGAATCACCGTTGTTCACCACGCGCGATGGCCGGCCGTGGCACTATGTGCGGGTTATTTCCTGGTTCCAGCATGTCCGTCGAGCCGCCGGAATCGATTGCCCGTTCGGCGAGCTTCGGCCGCCACGACTGCACGATATTCGTCACACCGCCGCCGTGCACCGGGTGGTCGCCTGGTATCGCTCCGGTCAAGACGTGCAACGGTTGCTTCCGCAACTCACAACCTACCTTGGCCACATCGATATACGTTCAACGCAGCGCTATTTGCACATGACGCCCGATCTTCTCGATGCAGCCAGCCAGCGCTTTGCGCAATATGCAATGGGGGCCGGACCATGAAGGATGAGAACCCCCTTGGTCCGTGGATCCGTCGCTTCCTGTTGGAGCATCTGGTCGCTGAACGCAATCTATCCCGCAACACCCAAGCCAGCTACCGCGACACGCTTAAACTACTGTTGCCGTTTGCAAGTAAGCAAGGAGGTTGCGCCATCGAACGTATGACAGTGGAAGAGCTGACGCCGGCGGTCGTCCGCAAATTCCTGGCCCATCTAGAACGCGATCGCCAATGCAGCGAAGCAACCCGTAACCAACGGCTTGCGACCATTCATTCATTGGCACGCTACATCGGCATGCGTTCGCCGGTCCATCTGGCCTGGTGTTCCGAGATAAGGGCGATCCCATTCAAGAAAACGGCAAAAGCCTCGATCGGCTATCTCGAAAAGGCCGAGATGGATGCGCTTCTCGGTCAACCCGACAGGCGTACGAACCTTGGAGTGCGCGACCATGCCCTGCTGTTATTCCTATACAACAGTGGTGCGCGCGCTGATGAGGCAGCAAAATTGACGATCGGCAATCTTCAGCTGGGCACGTCTCCGTCAGTGCGGCTTCATGGTAAGGGAAACAAGATCCGGATCTGCCCATTGTGGCCAGCGACTGCGGTATCGCTGGCTCGCCTCGTCACCGATCGGGATGGGAGCGATGCAGTCTTCCTGGGGCGGAGGAAGGATCCTTTGACACGGTTCGGAATACACCGCATCGTCACGCAATATGCCGCTGCGGCGAGCAAAATGGTGCCGGCCCTGGCCACAAAGCGCGTCAGCCCCCATACGATTAGGCATACGACAGCAGTCCACCTCCTGCGCGCGGGCGTCGACATCAACACAATCCGCGCCTGGTTGGGCCACGTGTCGTTGGATACCACCAATATCTACGCCGAGGTGGATCTGGAGATGAAGGCAAAAGCATTGGCCAAAGTTGATATCAGCGGCCTGAAGGAGCCCCCAAGGCAACAAACCCTGCCGTCACTAATGGCATTCCTGAAAGCATTGTAGTCACCACCATCCCGTTCTTCTTATGTGGCGCTAGGGCCAAGGAAACATCGATGATCCTTGGCCCATCCCCCGCAGTCGCAACATAAATCCGGCCGCAACATAACGGCCAGATCCATACTGCGATGGGTGAAGGTGGACAAAACCGCGACGCGAACATGTGGCTGGCCGAGGCGGCGATCAGCAACCCGCGTCCACAGGATCGGGTGCATCTCGGCCATGTTCGATCCCCAGAGCACGAAGGCATCCGCATTCTCGAAATCGTCGTAACATCCCATCGGCTCATCCATGCCGAAAGTACGCATGAAGGCGACGGCAGCCGACGCCATGCAGTGGCGGGCGTTTGGATCGAGATTGTTCGATCGGAATCCGGCCCGCATCAGCTTGGTTGCTGCATAGCCCTCGAAGATCGTCCACTGGCCGGAGCCGAACATGCCGACGGCTATTGGCCCTTTCTCCTTCAGCACTTTCTTGCACTGCTGCGCCATCACATCGAAGGCTTCGTCCCAACTCACCGGCGTGAACTCGCCATCCTTGGCGTAGGCGCCGTTGCTCTTGCGTAGAAGCGGAGTCTTTAATCTGTCCTCGCCGTACATGATCTTGGAAAGGAAGTAGCCCTTGATGCAGTTCAAGCCGCGGTTTACCTCCGCCTGCATGTCGCCGTGGGTTGCTACGACCTGACCTTGCTTGACGCCGACCATCACGCCGCAACCGGTCCCGCAAAATCGGCAGGGCGCTTTCGACCATTTGATCTCCAGCGCAGTGACGCCACCGGGCACCGGCTGTGCGGCAGCGGGAAGCGCTATGCCTGCCGTGGCGGCGGCAATGCCGGCTGCATGGGCCTTCAGGATTTCACGCCGCGTCAGTTCTCCAGTCATCGTTCTGCGCCTCTCCCGTTTCGACATGTTCGAAAACCATGTTCGCGGCGATCACTCCCTCAAGAAGTGAAATGGCCGTCAGGCACTGCCCCATCACCCCGGTGCTCGTTCCCTCAATGACGATGATGATCTTCCCGTTTGCGTGAGCATGGATTTCGACATTTTCCATCTTGGCGATCTCTGCAAGAACGTCGCCCGTCCTTGCAGGCAGCGTCGCAACGACCGCGCTTGAAATGTGATATGTCGCCATCGGCTCAGGCATGGACCAGCTCCAGTGCACGTGGCTTTGTCCCGATCGATCCGACAGGGCAAACCTGCAGGCATGCGCCGCAACCGCTGCAAATCTGGTCGTCGAGTTCCGGAACGAACGGGCCGCCCAGACGTGGCCGGAAACGGATAGCCTGGACAGGACAACTCTCGCCGCAGGACTGGCACGCAACATCTTGTTTCGCCAGGCAGCTATCCGCAATCGCGGCGACGTGGGGGAAGCGGAAGACAGCTTCCGGTTCGAATACAGGTTCCGGACAAGCCGTCCCGCATTCGCCGCAGAACGTACATGCACCCAACGAGAAATCAACCGACGGCAGGCCATCGACCAGAACGATTATCCCGGTGGGACAGTGTTCGGCACAGAGATTACAGCCTGTACAGGTGGAAAGGCCAAGGTCCGATGCGCCCGGTGGATAAATTCCACCGGCGCTCCTGGTCGGGAGGCCACGGAACAAGTCACGACGTGAGATGGATTTTGTAAACATCGCCGCCTCAATGCCCGGGAGGGCCTGGCGGACCGAAAACGATCTGCCACATCCACACGGAAAACCCGTAGCCGCCGACAATGCCTACTGCAATGATTGGCCATATGCCGAATGCAAGGGCAATAAAGGTGAGAAGCTCCGCACGCCGCCGTGGATGCGCGTTGGTCAAACTATCGTGAGACGGCTCTGACATCAGCACTCCCTCAACTTGAAGTGTATAGTATCAAGGGCGATGATTAAATAAAGGGCAAAGATACTACATTTTTATACTCAGGTTTTGAGGGTTCAATCGGTATGTAGCGCTATGCTATTGGCGACGTTTGACAGGGTCGCGTTTGATCATTCCCTGTTTTAGCAGGATAGTTTGTCTGCATCTGAAGTCGGCGTCGGCCGAGAAAGCCTCTATCGGGGCATTTATGGCCGCTTCCGGGCTGATTGTCTGAACCAGCATTGGTTCCTGACACTTGCGGATGTACGCGAAAAGATGGAGGATCGGCGTCGATAGCTATGATGAGGCGCGACCTCATGGTGCAGTCGGCAACAAGGTGCCGGTCCTGCTTGTAAATTCGGGAAGCGTATTCAGCCCGCCTCCCTGAATGATACCGGAAACGCTAACCTCCGGTAATCCAGAAATCTGGGGCGGTTCACTCGCGATCCAACTGCCCCAATTTTGGATATGGCATTTATCAGCAATGTTTTTGATGCCAATGGCGATGCCATCGGCACCGAAATCCGAGGCATACGACACACTCCAAATGCAATTTGCCCCCCAGACCACCGCGTTGCCTGGTGGTCGCTGGGTCGTAGCCTGGGCGTCAGGTTCAGAAGGAAACGAAGTCTATCAGAGGAAGTTTTCCATGAGTACCGGAGTTGGCGAAACGATCGATGGTGATGAAGACGACAACGTTCTTAATGGAACAAGCGGCGACGATACGATCAGCGGCTATGGTGGCAACGACACAATCAATGGCTATTGTGGCAACGATATCCTCGATGGTGGCGAGGGTGACGACACCATCGAGGGTGGAGACGGCGACGACACGATCCGCGGCGGCAGCGGCATCAACACGCTGAACGGTGGCATCGGCAATGATAAAATTTTTGGCGAGTGGTATAGCGGCAATACGATCAATGCCGGCAGCGGAGACGATATCATCACCGTCGTTGACAGTACCGATACTGTCGATGGTGGCGACGGAAATGATATTCTCCGGGTTTACTGGGCCAATCTTCAAACCTCGACCGCAACAAAAGTGGAGACACTTGAAGCGGGTTACGTCTCTGCTACCGCAGCCTTCCTGAGCGGCTTTGATACCATTCGCGGACACGCCGACTACGCAGGCTTCGAAACGATCTATCTCCATCTCAACGGGGCGGGAGATGCCGTTCTCAACATTCAATCAGGTGTGGGTGGTGAGATCTGGGGGAGTGCACACAACAACGGCATCGATTTTTCCAGCGCGACCCAGGCATTCGCAATATACGCCGGCAAGGGCGATGACATCGTCAAGGCCGGCGCAGGGGACGATATCATCTACGGGGGAGATGGCCTCGATACCCTTGTCCTGGACGGCGCGCGCACGGACTACGAGATTGTCATCGGTGACGACGGCCATGTGACAATCACAGACTTGCGCGAAGGGTCGCCCGGTGGGACGGACGAAATTTATAATGTCGAGCTGGCCCAATTCTCGGACGGGTCGGAGGGATTGGACGGGTCAATAGGTAGCAATTTCGACGACATATTGGTTGGAACGGAAGGTGACGATAGCCTGTATGGGTTTGGCGGAAACGACAGCCTGCGCGGGCTTGGCGGCGCCGATACGCTCGATGGCGGGAAAGACGACGACAAAGTTGAAGGTAGTGCTGGCGATGACGTGCTGATTGCAGGCGATGGCAATGACATCCTGATCGGCGGTTCCGGCAATGACACGTTCCGTGTTGAAGCCTCTGGCACGCCCGAAGAAGGCGACAAGGTTCTTATCAAGGACATCGGCGGCACCGACACAATCGACGCATCCAAAGCCCGCTCCGGCGTGACGCTTGACCTGACGACGGGCGGTGTTGTGGATGGGCGTAGCGTTGAATTCGAAAGTGGCGCCTTCAGCGGCGAGGCAAAGCCGCTCGATCTCATGTTCGTGCAGGATCTCAGTGGTTCCTATGGGGATGATATCTCTACCGTCAGGACATTCCTGCCGGATTTGCTGAACCTGGTCCTGGCCAGCAACACGAATGCCCATTTTGGATTGAGCTCCTTCGTAGACAAGCCGGTATATCCCTTTGGTAGCAGTGGCGATTACGTGTATCGCACGGATCTCGCGCTCACCAATGATGCCGCGGATTTTCTCGATACATATAGAAATCTCGCCATCCTCGGTGGGAACGATACCGAGGAAAGCCAGCTGGAAGCCCTCATGCAGGTCGCTCTGCGGACCGTCGAGGTGGGGTGGCGCCCGGGCGCGAACAAAGTTGCGATCCTGTTCACTGATGCTCCGCCCCACATCGCTGGTGACGGCGCCGCCGGCGGCATCACCGTTGCCAACAACGGCGATGCGGTTCTGAACGGTACGATCCCCGGTACGGGCGAGGACTATCCCGCCATTGCCCAGGTCGCGGCCGCACTTCTTGCGGCCGGTATCATTCCCGTGTTCGCGGTCACCGAAGGCGTAGCATCCGCCTATGAGGAATTCGTTGAAACGCTGGGCGCCGGCGCCGTGCTGGATTTGAGCTCCGATAGCGCCAACGCCCTGGCCGTCATCAACTCGGCACTCGGCTTCCTTGAAGGCGATGGTTATATCGAAAATGCGGTTGGTTCCGATTTTGCGGATACGTTGAAGGGCAACCGGCTCGACAACCGGCTTGAAGGCGGCGCGGGTGCCGACACGCTCGACGGTGACGCCGGCAACGATACGCTGGTCGGCGGGGCTGGGAATGACACGCTGAAAGGTGGCCTTGGCTCCGACAAGGCCGTCTATTCAGGCGATATCGTCGACTACCTCGTGACGGTAAATTCCAATGGCAGCAAGACCGTCAAAGACTTGCGCGGGGGTAGCCCTGACGGAACCGATACGCTTACGGGCATCGAGATACTGCAGTTCAACGACGGAACGCTTGGCAGCAGTTCCGCACCGGAGAACGTGACACTTTCGGGTCACGTTCTCACGCCGAAAGCGGTAGCAGGCACAGTCGTCGGCACGCTTTCTGCCCATGATGTTGATGGTGATGCGATAAGTTTCAGTCTCACATCCGACAGTTCGGCACTGTTTGAGATTGTCGGTAATCAGCTGCGTCTCAAGACCAACGCCAATCTCGATCCGCTGGCAACGCCCGTGCTGACGATTATCATCACTGCGACGGATATCGCTGGTCTCACCGCCTCAAAGGCCTTCGAGATCAATATCAACCAGCCACCTGAGGGATTGGCGCTTTCCAAGGCAACCGTTGCCGAGAATGTCGCTGTCGGTACCGAGGTCGGCGCGCTGTCTGCGACCGATCCGGAAGGCGGAGCGCTGAGCTACAGCCTGACCGACAATGCCGGTGGCCTGTTCAAGCTTTCCGGCAACAAGCTGGTGACGGCCAAGGTGATCAACTTCGAAACGACACCGTCCGACACGGTGGCGGTTCAGGTATCGGATGCCGCCGGCAACAAGATATCGAAGACCTTCACGATCAATGTGACGAACGTCAATGAAGCGCCGACCGGGCTTGGTCTTTCCAAGGCAACCGTTGCCGAGAATGTCGCTGTCGGTACCGAGGTCGGCGCGCTGTCTGCGACCGATCCGGAAGGCGGAGCGCTGAGCTACAGCCTGACCGACAATGCCGGTGGCCTGTTCAAGCTTTCCGGCAACAAGCTGGTGACGGCCAAGGTGATCAACTTCGAAACGACACCGTCCGACACGGTGGCGGTTCAGGTATCGGATGCCGCCGGCAACAAGATATCGAAGACCTTCACGATCAATGTGACGAACGTCAATGAAGCGCCGACGGGGCTTGGTCTTTCCAAGGCAACCGTTGCCGAGAATGTCGCTGTCGGTACCGAGGTCGGCGCGCTGTCTGCGACCGATCCGGAAGGCGGAGCGCTGAGCTACAGCCTGACCGACAGTGCCGGTGGCCTGTTCAAGCTTTCCGGCAACAAGCTGGTGACGGCCAAGGCGATCAACTTCGAAACGACACCGTCCGACACGGTGGCGGTTCAGGTATCGGATGCCGCCGGCAACAAGATATCGAAGACCTTCACGATCAATGTGACGAACGCCAATGAAGCGCCGACGGGGCTTGGTCTTTCCAAGGCAACCGTTGCCGAGAATGTCGCTGTCGGTACCGAGGTCGGCGCGCTGTCTGCGACCGATCCGGAAGGCGGAGCGCTGAGCTACAGCCTGACCGACAGTGCCGGTGGCCTGTTCAAGCTTTCCGGCAACAAGCTGGTGACGGCCAAGGCGATCAACTTCGAAACGACACCGTCCGACACGGTGACCGTTCAGGTATCGGATGCCGCCGGCAACAAGATATCGAAGACCTTCACGATCAATGTGACGAACGTCAATGAAGCGCCGACCGGGCTTGGTCTTTCCAAGGCAACCGTTGCCGAGAATGTCGCTGTCGGTACCGAGGTCGGCGCGCTGTCTGCGACCGATCCGGAAGGCGGAGCGCTGAGCTACAGCCTGACCGACAATGCCGGTGGCCTGTTCAAGCTTTCCGGCAACAAGCTGGTGACGGCCAAGGTGATCAACTTCGAAACGACACCGTCCGACACGGTGGCGGTTCAGGTATCGGATGCCGCCGGCAACAAGATATCGAAGACCTTCACGATCAATGTGACGAACGTCAATGAAGCGCCGACGGGGCTTGGTCTTTCCAAGGCAACCGTTGCCGAGAATGTCGCTGTCGGTACCGAGGTCGGCGCGCTGTCTGCGACCGATCCGGAAGGCGGAGCGCTGAGCTACAGCCTGACCGACAGTGCCGGTGGCCTGTTCAAGCTTTCCGGCAACAAGCTGGTGACGGCCAAGGCGATCAACTTCGAAACGACACCGTCCGACACGGTGGCGGTTCAGGTATCGGATGCCGCCGGCAACAAGATATCGAAGACCTTCACGATCAATGTGACGAACGCCAATGAAGCGCCGACGGGGCTTGGTCTTTCCAAGGCAACCGTTGCCGAGAATGTCGCTGTCGGTACCGAGGTCGGCGCGCTGTCTGCGACCGATCCGGAAGGCGGAGCGCTGAGCTACAGCCTGACCGACAGTGCCGGTGGCCTGTTCAAGCTTTCCGGCAACAAGCTGGTGACGGCCAAGGCGATCAACTTCGAAACGACACCGTCCGACACGGTGACCGTTCAGGTATCGGATGCCGCCGGCAACAAGATATCGAAGACCTTCACGATCAATGTGACGAACGTCAATGAAGCGCCGACCGGGCTTGGTCTTTCCAAGGCAACCGTTGCCGAGAATGTCGCTGTCGGTACCGAGGTCGGCGCGCTGTCTGCGACCGATCCGGAAGGCGGAGCGCTGAGCTACAGCCTGACCGACAATGCCGGTGGCCTGTTCAAGCTTTCCGGCAACAAGCTGGTGACGGCCAAGGTGATCAACTTCGAAACGACACCGTCCGACACGGTGGCGGTTCAGGTATCGGATGCCGCCGGCAACAAGATATCGAAGACCTTCACGATCAATGTGACGAACGTCAATGAAGCGCCGACGGGGCTTGGTCTTTCCAAGGCAACCGTTGCCGAGAATGTCGCTGTCGGTACCGAGGTCGGCGCGCTGTCTGCGACCGATCCGGAAGGCGGAGCGCTGAGCTACAGCCTGACCGACAGTGCCGGTGGCCTGTTCAAGCTTTCCGGCAACAAGCTGGTGACGGCCAAGGCGATCAACTTCGAAACGACACCGTCCGACACGGTGACCGTTCAGGTATCGGATGCCGCCGGCAACAAGATATCGAAGACCTTCACGATCAATGTGACGAACCTTGATGAAGGCCCGGCAAACATTAAGCTTTCCCACACAAACGTTGATGAGAATGTCAATATTGGCACCACGGTCGGCACGTTCTCGACTGCGGAACCGGAAAGCAGGACGCAGGTATACAGCCTGACCGACGATGCCGGCGGCCTGTTCACGCTTTTGGGCAACAAGCTGGTGACGGCGAATTCGGTCAACTACGAAACCTTGCAAAGCGACACCATCACCGTGCAAGTGGTCGATAAAAATGGAGAGAAGACCACCAAGACGTTCACGATCACTGTGAACGATCTGCTTGAGACCGTAAACGGCACATTCAGGAGCGAGACGCTCAAGGGTGGGATCGGCAAGGATAAAATTGTCGCAGGAGCCGGCAATGATACGTTGCAAGGCGGCGATGGCAATGACCAATTGTTTGGCGATATCGGCAACGATACGCTGTACGGTGGTAAAGGGGCGGATCATCTGACTGGCGGCGTCGGCGCCGACATATTCGTCTTCAAGGCTCTGTCCGATACGATGGTCTCGGCAACGAGCCGCGATACCGTCCTCGACTTCAATGCCGGGCAGGGTGACCGCATCGACATCTCTGCGTTTGACGCGAATACTCAACTATCCGGGGACCAAGCCTTTTCTTTCATCGGAACCAAAGCCTTCGCGGGGAAAGCCGGAGAACTCCGTTACGAGAAAACGACCTCGGACACCTATATCTATGGCGACGTAAACGGTGACAAAAAGGCGGATTTCGCAATCCACCTGGACGATGCTGTTACGCTCGATAAGGGGTATTTTTTGCTTTGATCCGCAAGGTCAATTTTCATCGCCGGGTTGGGTGCCTCTCCGGTCGGCATCGCCGTGATGGTGATGCACGAAAGGTACCCTTCGAAATTTCTTTTTGGAAATCTTTGGACGGGACATCGCGCGCTGCCCAATCACGAGCTGGCCGATCGGAAATAATTTCGAGGCCGTTCAAGGATGTGCTGATACGTGATAATATCAGCAATCTTGACACACAGACGATCAGGCTTCGTCTATCTGTCATGGATAGACTATGGGTTGCTGGGAGCGCGCCTATGACTCGATCATCGCTTGTAACAATGAAAAAATCTCTGAAGACGGTTGTGGCGACGCTCGCTGCCATTTGGATGATGTTGGGAGTGCTTGAAGTTTCCGCCGCCTACGCGCAAGAGGATCCTTTCGCTCAATTTCCGTTTGTTATCACCTGCAAGAACAAGGGCACTCAACTCGCATTCTATTTATCCAGGGTCACCGAAGACGGCACCGCAACTTATTTGGCCGCGGATAGGCTTGCCGGCACGATCACGTTGGACGGGAATGCAAAAGCGGTTGGTGACACGGTAGGTGGCACCTGTTTGGGCAAAACGCTTGAACAGTTGCGCGCGTCTGGCCAAGCCCACGACCTCAAGCCCTAGTGGGCAGGGAATATCCCCTGCCAGACAGGCGCAGGAACCAAGGCACGCGCCGGAAGGATCCTGGTTCAGATGAGGAAATGCCGCCATGGTTCTCCTTGAGCCCCTGCGTGAAAAAAATATCCTGATTGTTGCGCCTCAGGGTCCTCTCGGGCAGGCGGACTTCGAGACGATCGCAAAAGCGGTCGATGCCTGCCAGACTTCAGAGGGCAAGGTCGCCGGTCTGATGATCACGATCGGTTTGTTTCCCGGATGGCAGAGCTTTTCGGCTTTCACTGCACATCTGAAGTTTGTCGCTCGTCACCACCGAAGAATCCACCGTATCGCAGTCGTGACGAATAGTGCGCTTTTGAAAATCGTTCCGGGTATCGCCGGCGTTTTCCTTCACCCGGAAATCCGTAAGCGTCCGGCGAGCAGATTTCTCTGATCGGCCAAATCAGGCGATGTTCTGGCATTAGAACCAGCATTAGTGCTGACATTAATTCCAGATCAAAGAGGTTTCATGGCTCGAATTGAGATCATGTCCGGGACTGAGCGCAGACGGCGTTGGTCGGACGAAGCGAAACTGAGGATATTGGCAGAAGCGGATCAACCTGGTGTTCGCATTGGTGATGTGGCTCGCCGGCATGACATTCATCCTGGCCAAATCCGTTTGTGGCGGCAGTCCTTCAGCTATGTTGGTCGACCAGCGATGTTCCTTCCGGTGGAAATCACCGAGGAAGTGAGCGCTACCCAGGCACCTGATACGCCACCGACGCCAGCGGTCATTGAGATCTCGCTACGAAACGGTCGGGGCTTGAAAGTCCCGATTGATGTTGAGCTGAAGCTGCTTACGTCGCTGGTGGCCTGTCTGGAGGCGGCATGATCGGACCTTCCGGGAATGTGCGGGTCTATCTGGCCTGCGGAGTAACGGACATGCGGCGTGGCATTGATGGTCTATCGGCGCTGGTCGAGACGGCGATTAAGGAGGCACCGGGCTCGAGTGCGATCTTCGGCTTCCGCGGAAAGCGCGCCGATCGGATCAAGCTTCTCTGGTGGGATGGCCAAGGGTTTTGCCTATTTTACAAGGTTCTTGAGCGCGGATACTTTCCATGGCCGACGGCGAAAGAGGGCGTTGCGCACCTGACGCAGGCGCAGCTCTCGATGCTTGTGGAAGGGATTGATTGGCGCCGACCTGCATGACTTCGGCCCCGGCGAGAACGGGCTAAAACGCTTATTTTGCAGGGAAATCCGGGGCAAAATTCTGGCGCTCCAGGGGCAAATCTGCTACGTTTACGGGCATGGGAACAACGCCTCTGCACAGTCAGGACGAGCTATCTGTTTTGCGCGCACTCGTCGCGGAACAGGCGGCGAAACTTGAGAGCCAGGAAGCCGAAGTCATCAAGCGCGACTCCATTATCGGGCTGTTGCGGGCGCAACTGGAATTGCTCCGACACCGGCAGCATGGCGCGTCTTCGGAAAAGATCGACCGGAAGATCGAGCAGTTTGAGCTGATGCTGGAGGAGATCGAGGCCTCTCGTGCCGAGGCTGAACTGCGCTCCGGGAAAACCCCTCTGCCGGAGTTGGACGACACATCCGAGAAGCCGAAGCGCAAGCCATTGCCAGATGGTCTCGCCACCGAAGAACTGGTCTATGCAGCTCCCTGCAATTGCCCGACCTGCGGTGGCACCTCGTTCCTGAAGGCGGCCGACAGGGTGGTCCAGGTGCTGGAGCACGTGCCGGCGTCGGTGAAGATTGTCCGCCATGTCGAAAAGCGCATGATCTGCAGGGAATGCGATACGACAGTGGCTGGCGAGATGCCGACCCTGCCGATCGAGCGCGGCAAACCCGGACCGGGATTGCTCGCCCATATCATGGTCGCCAAGTTCGACGATCACATCCCCCTCTACCGCCTGTCCGAGATGTACGACCGGTTGGGGATAGACATCTCCCGATCCGTGATGGCGGACTGGGTCGGTCGCGTCTCCGTTCTACTGGCTCCTCTCATCTTGCTGATCAGAGCCCATATCGCCGCGCTTGACCGAATACATACGGACGATACCCCCGTCGATGTTCTCGACCCCGGACGGGGCAAGACAAAAACCGGCAGGGTCTGGGTCTATGTCTTCGACGGCAGTGGCTATCGAGCCGCCACTCCCGGTGCCATCGCTTATTACTATAGCCCTGACCGCAAGGGCATGCATCCGGCCGACCACCTCGCAAACTTCAGCGGTGTGATGCATGCCGATGGCTATGGGGGTTACAAGAAGCTCTACGGCAACCAGATCGTCGAGGCCGCCTGCATGGCGCATGTGCGCCGCAAGTTCCATGACGTGATCAAGCTGAAGCCGTCTCCGATCGCTGAGGAAGCGTTGTCGCGGATCGGAGCGCTCTACGATATCGAGAACCGTATCCGCGGCATGTCGGCTGACGAGCGGCGTACCCTGCGCCAACAACATGCCAGCTGGGAGAGTTGAAGGCCTGGATCGAGGCGACGCTTCCGATGCTGCCACAGAAGCAGAAGCTGGCCGAAGCAATGCGATACGCCCTCTCGCGATGGACAGCCTTGAGCGTTTACATCGACGATGGCCGTGTCGAAATCGATAACAACATAGCTGAACGAGCCATGCGTCCACTTGGAATTGGAAGGAAAAATTCTTATGACCATTATCAAGTATTGGGACGCACTTTAAAGCGCCACCCACCACGCAGGCAGCGTATAGCATTGCGTCACGGTCGGGATGGGTCAGAGCGCCAGGAATACTCGACGGTTGCTCAAACTCTTGTCCTGGGATTGGCTACCCAATGGTGACGATGCGTCGGAAGGCTGCCTCGATCTGGCTACGGACATAGGATAAACCCGTCCAAATTTTTGCCCGAGGATTCCTTCTCCGCTCCCGACGCTCTGACCATTCCCGATCGCTGATTATGGGCTAGCTCTCAAGCAGCAGGTGACATTGTTTCGACTTCCGTTTTGCGAGCAACATCCCATAGGAAGCCGACAAGCTCGCGAGCGACCGCGGTGATGGCCACGTTGCTCTTTTTACCTGATCCGACCAATTTGCGGTATCGAGAGCTCAGCCGCACCTGTGCTTTCCAGGCGATGTCATTAATGGCCTGCGGGACGTCCGGGCGTCGCTTATGCATCCAGTTCCCAACCTTGGCCTGAACGCGGTAGGACCAGGCAGCTTCGAAGAGCAAGGCGCGAAGGGCCGAGTTGCCTGTCTTCGTTATCCCGCGTGGTCGAACGGAACCGCCGCTTGAGTGCTCTCCAGGGACCAGTCCAAGGTATGCCATGAGCTTCCGGGGACTGTCGAAGCGAGAAAATATTCCGACCTCGGCGACCAGTGTTGCGGCAATGACCAAGCCTATGCCTTTGAAGGCCTGCAGGTTCATCACTGTACGTGCCAGGGACCATGTTTGAGAAATGACAGCGATCTGATCCTCCAACTCCTTTTTGCGGGCCTCGGCCTGTTCCAGTCGATTTAGATAGCTTTGAAACGCGATCTGCTGTGCATGATGTTGGAAATGTCGGTTGCGTAGCCAGGTTCTATGCCTCGAAGTCCATGACTTGGCTGAATACCGGAGGTCATGCTTTAACAAAAACAGTTGGATCAATGTTCGTGCTTTCCGCGCATCGTGAGACGCGACAGACCGGGCTCGCACTAGGTCACGCATCGCCTCGTGCACGACATCAGGAACCCAAACGAAGGTAAGTTCTCCGGCGCGCAACAGCCTTGCAAGCATCATGGCGTCGCGAGTGTCGTTCTTCTGCCGATTGCCCGGTCGGACAGGGGTATGGCTTGGCGCGACTACCCGGCAAACAAACCCCAACGCCTCAATTTGCCGAAAGACGTTGTATCCACACGGCCCTGCCTCGTAAACAAACTCTACCCGTCCGTGCCTGCTCGAAAGTTTCTTTACAAGTTTGGAGATCGCGTCTGGCTCGTTCGGAATCGCTCCGAATAGACGGACCTCGCCAGAACGGCCAGCGTCTGCAATGGCAACGGAGATCGAGTCTTTGTGGACGTCCAACCCAATATATGCATCGTAGTCAGTCATGACGAATCCATCCTCCCCATCGGCCGAAATGGCACCAGGCTATGCTGCGCTCAACGAATGACATCGCAAGGAGGAATGGTCATAGCATCTGGTTATTCGCAGGCTCGGACAAGGGTGGCGATCGCATCGCCAACATCCTGACCATCATCGAAACGGTCAAATTGCACGGCCATAATCCGGAGGTCTATCTGACAGATGTCCTGATCCGGATCCAGGATCACCCCAAGGACCGACTTGAAGACCTGTTGCCCTGGAATTGGACACCAGCAAAAGCCCGATGCGAGGCCGCCTGATGGCACGCTCGACCCGCGTATACACGATCAAAGCCGTCGCGGACCTCATCGACGAGGATATGGAGCTGCTCGAAGAGATCACGTACAATTCCGACAACATCGACTACGGCGAGATGATCCACATAGAAGACGGGTCCGAAGATGGCATAACCGGATTTACAGATCGCGGCATCGAATGCATAGAGGAACTCCTGCGCGATGCCCGGAGCTGGAAGGGCGGACTACGAAGCTTCCTGGTCGCGGATCATTGTGACCCGGAAACGATCGAACGCATCATGGCTAAAGAACAGGTTCGAATCGAGGCTCAAAACCGTAAGCAGGCATAAAATCTATTCGCCGGACGCTTACGGAAATCCGGTGTTTTACGCAAAAGGAACAGGCCCTTGCATGGTTGGAAAGCCGTCGATGACGAGGGGTTTGCGAGGGACTGCCGAAGGCGCTCCTGAGGGTGGACGGTGTGATCGGGTTCCTGCCTGAACCACTGCAGGCTCACAGAAGTGAAGTGGCGCGAATGTCCCGGGAACGGCTCTTTACCCAAACCGGCCTTGTTCAAACAAGGAAGAGGTGCTCGCAAGGAGGGCCGGCGATCCGGCTTCAATGGACGAAGGGCGCCGACTTTGGCTGGGAATTTTGCTCTTGCAGCACCCCTCATTTGATCCGTGGATGCAAGGTAGCCTATTGGTTGAGTTGACCTCCAGCGTGGACCGGGAGACCTTCCACTGTCAACTTGATGAAGAACGATCACAGTCGCGATCGTCAAAGCTGAGGAGTATTTCACGATGATAATTGCCGTGATCGCCTATTTCGTCGTGGCACTTGCCTTTATGGGATTCTCTTACGCGGAGGGTCGGGTTGCATTGCGACCTTCGTGGACGCCGACCAGGGTTCTGGGGCTACTGCTCGCGATCGTTTGGCCCGGAATACTTTTGGTCGTTCTGATTACGCACTTTGTAATGAAGTTCGAACAGCCGCAAAACACGACAATGATCCCTGGAAGGGTAATTGGAGTCCACAGCAACTGGCGTTGAACCGGCGATGATTCCCCATTTGCCTTTGCATCTGTTGCGGGCCTGCAAGGTCACACGGCGGGTTAGGATTTCCGTGTGCTTGGCGTCATGGCAAGCATCATCTCTCAAGTGTGCTCTGCCCCGGGGACCGAATACCCCGACCGTCTTCGAGCCGAGATCTCATGAATCCTTCCTCCTGCGCTGCAGGCGGCCTATCAGGGGTAGAATTATTGCAGTCGGCAGGAGCGCGGCGACAAGAGTGATCAACTTGGCTGAAATACCGGGAACAACGCGGCGACGGCCGGACTTGAAACCGCTCCAGGCGCGCTCGGCGACATAGTCAGCATCCAGCTTCGGCAATATCTTGAATAGAGCCGCCCGGTCCGCGCCGGACCTTTCAAGGAATTCTGTGGATACCGGTCCAGGCGAGACGCAGGTCACAGTTACACCCGCGCGCGACACTTCCTGATGGAGTGCGTCGGAAAATGAGCGTACGAACCCCTTGCTTGCATAATATAAAGCCATGTACGGCCCGGGAAAGAAACCCGCTATGGAGCCGAGATTGATCACGCCGCCACGTCCGCGCGCCAGCATTCCAGGCAGGAAGCGAAGTGTCATGTCGGTCAGGGCGCGGATATTGAGATCGATGATCCCAAGCTGATCGTTGACGGGGAGTGCTGCTGCCGGGCCTCGCAGGCCATACCCAGCACTGTTGACCAGGACACCGCAGATCAACTCTTTGGCGGCTAGGAAAGCTTCCAGACGTGCCGACGCATCGGCTGCGAGGAGATCCAGTTCCAGCGTGAAAGCCTTACCTCCGGCCTGCTCCACATCGAGCGCCGCTGCGGCGAGACCCTCAGGCGAGCGCGCCACGAGCACGACGACATTGTGCTCTCGGGCGGCAACTTTGGCGATTGCCCGTCCGATGCCGCGGGAAGCACCGACCACGACGACGGATGAACGAAATTCATCCTGTAAAGTCATTTCGATGCTCCTGCTGCCGATGTGATGGCAGGGGCGCCGCTCTGGGCGAGGACTTTGATTTCCTCGACGATCTCGCCGTTCAAGATCCTTTCGAACCGTTCCAATGCCCGTGCGATATTCGCTCCATCCATGACCCTGTGGTCATAGTGGACACGGACAGCAACCGATCCATCCTCGCTGATTGGACCGTAGTTGAGGAGTGTGGTCAGTGGGGTGAGGGGGTTGAGGGACTCCGCCCCGAGGCCCGAATAGACGGACAATTGAAACGTGCCGAAAAAGCGCGCACGCTTCCGCCCGATATTGAGCCCGAGCCACATGAGCAGCCACCTGACAGGCGCGGGCGCGCGAGCAAGTTTCAGAGAGCGCCGAAAGTCCTTGATCTCCAGAACAGGAAGGGACCTTGCAGAGCGAACAAGTGCTTCCAGCTGGGGGATTGAGCATTGCTCGGGACCTTTGATGGTGCTCAGCAGAACGACCCGTTCTCCGTCATGCTCGCGCTCGTGGGCAATGGAGGCCACGCTTGTCGGATATTCATAGAGCTGCGGCCTTGGAAACTTGATGTAGGCGCGCCGCAGCTCAGGCGTTTCCTGAGAGAGCAGAGCGTATCCCTTCAAGAAAAGCACCGTCCAGGACGGGCGGGTATCCAGCCCGTGTCTGGCCTCCAGCAGGGGGCGGAGGTTCATTTGCCGCTGAACTGTCACACGCGGCACTCCGATCGAAAACCTCATGAGATCTCCGACGAGTCGTCGTGACGCCGAAAGCTTGATCGTTCGGCCTCTCATCTTGATACCTCTAGTAAAGATAGGGGATGATGCGCTTGGTCTTCGCCATATAGGCGCTGTACTCTGGGCCGAAAACTTCCAACATCATACGCTCTTCCTTGTCCACCCTCAGGAAGAATAGTACCGCGAAGCCGATCAGGCCCGCCATTCCGGCCACCCAGTTCGACAGCAGAAACGCTTGAGAAAGCCCCATCAGAAGGAACGACGTATACATAGGGTGACGGACAAGGGAGTACGGGCCGGCGCTGATCAATTCGTGCTTTTGTCGGATCTCCAGCGTAATGGACCAGTTTCGCCCTAATTGCTTGTGGGTTCTTCGAAAGACCCACATTGCGGTGCAAAAGAGTATCGCACCGATCACAACGGCCCATAAATGGGAGGTATAGTCGGCCGCTCCAGGGATGCCGGTCGCGACGTAAAATCCCGGCACAATCGCAAGCCCTGCGAGAGCTGCAGCAAGTCCAACCGCCTCCGAAACGGTACGGCGGTTACTGACGACCGGCACTCGTTTTGCGCGACGCTCGAATGGGTATCGTATGATGCACCATGCGACAATTCCAAGAACCCAGACAATCTCGCCGACAACGGCTACTGATAAGTTCAAATCAAGTCACCAGAACCTTTCTGTGATCTGCCTTCCTGGATGCCCGTGCGCCATCAACCTGTATTCATTTGCCGAAGTTTTGTAATGAACTGTTGCGGCCTTAGCCAGATGCCTGGCGTCTTGTAGCCCATATGCTGCGCGATATCCGCAACAAAGGCGTTGCAATTATAAACCGACGCCTCCCAGAGATGGGATTTTGCCTGCAATTTGCGTATATATGCAACTGTGTCGCTGTATTCATCATCAGTCAGCATCACGCGCCAGCTCGCCGACCTGTACTGCTCTTCCAGGTCACCGTCTGTTGCTCCGGTCGAGGCCTGAACGGGTATGAAGTGGCCGACGACATAGGACGCGGCATCAGGAGAAGCTGGGGCAAGTCCTGCGACTTCGGGATTGATCATATTTCCGTTCTTATCCGTCCGGCCGAAAACGACATAGGTGTGGCCGTAGGTTAGCGCATAGCGGGAGCGGAACTCGATGAAATACCGATTTGATTTGTTTTCGGCCGCATTGGTTGGAGCGAGGCCCCTGCCGTTGGACGTATAATGCGGTAACGGTCTTTGATCTTCTGTCTGGCACGATGATAGAACAACCGCCATCACAATAACTAGCGGCACACCGCCTCTTCCAAGCGCCATTAGTAAGCTCCAGATGCAGGCCCTGACGAACACGAGCCCGAAGTCAGCATTAAGTCCACGCGTGCGCTGTGAGTTGCGAAGAAGCACAAGCCTGGCGATCTATGGGGATGAAGAGGAAGGGTCTACGTGACCCTTCCCAAGAATCAAACGCGATATGCTACTTGTAGACAGCTTCTGCTGGCGGTGGGGCCTTCCCCTTGCCTTTGCCAATCGTTCCGCAAGCACTCAGATTGGCTACGGCAAACATCGCAACGATTACGAATAGAATTCTGCTGATCATGAAGTCCTCTCCTCGTCATGGGATAGCTTTTCGAAGGCTACACCTTAAAGTTGGGCTGACGATCTGCACCTTGAATAGGGCAGATATGCATGTAGCATGCAACGAATCTACATTAGCATACACATATCGAGATGGCCAACCCTACGATTTCAATTGGTAAACGCCGTCAGATGACCACCACGCGTGTGCCAATATGAACTCGAGAGTAGAGATCGACAATGTTCGTGTTCGTCAAGCGAATGCACCCATTCGAAACTGCATGGCCTATTGACCAGGGAGCATTCGTTCCGTGCAAGCGGAACAAGGTGTCTTGTCCGTTCTGGTAGAGATAAAGGGCCGCGGCACCGAGAGGGTTGAGTGGCCCTCCCGGTACCCCATCGGCATACTTCGCCAGCCGGGGCTTGCGCTCAATCATGTCTTCGGTGGGCTTCCACGAAGGCCACTCTGCCTTGCGGCCGATGGTGGCTTCGCCCTTGAAACTCAGCCCTTCCTCCCCGACGGCAACGCCGTAGCGGGTCGCTTGTCCGCCCGCCTCCACAAGGTAAAGGTAGCGGCTCGCCGTATCGACGACGATAGTTCCAGGCGGTTCACTGCCCGGGTAGGCGACCTCCCGTCGTCGATAGCGGGGATGGATGTCCGGGCTCATCGAAAATGCGTAGCTCAATGGCGGCCTATCGTCCGAAGTGCATCCAGAAAGCACCAAAGCCAGGCTACCCAGCACGAGCCCGCGGCGTGTAATATCTTGTCTGTCCATTTCCACCTGCCAAGTGATTCGGTCGACCCCGTTTATTCCAAGCTAGATTATGACATCTTTTGACAAAGACACTCAACTCTGTGGAGTATGAGTTCGCCACACCGGCAACTTCTGAAGCTGCGCAATACCATGCGCTTCCATTTATCCGTAAAACCTTTGCATCAACAACGTGCTCTGGTCAAACATTAGCATATTAACGGGGGCCGAAACGATGAAGCTTTGCCTGGAAGGAAAGGTTGCGATTGTAACGGGGGCAGGTTCGGGAATTGGTGCCGCCGTTTCCCGGCAACTCGCTGACGAGGGGGCTGAGGTTGTCGTTGCCGATATCAATGCGGAAGCGGCAGACGAGATTGCTGCTGCGATCAGGTCAGAGGGAGGCCGCGCCCGTGATTTTGTCGTCGATGTTGGCGACAGTGACAGTGTCCAGAGACTTGTCGATTTTGCAGTCGAGACCTGTGGCGGCTTGGATTTGGCGGTGAACAACGCCGGAATTGATGGAGTTCGCGCGCCAGTCGGAGCCTATCCGCTCGACAATTGGCACAAGGTGATGAATGTCAACCTGAACGGAGTTTTCTATTGCATGAGGTGCGAAATTGCCGCGATGCGTAAGCTGAGCGGCGGCGCAATCGTGAATATGTCTTCAACGCTCGGTTCCGTTGGATTGCCCACCGCGGCGGCATACACCGCAGCCAAGCACGGGGTTGTCGGACTGACGAAAGTCGCTGCGATGGAGTATGCAAGATTCGATATCCGCATCAATGCCGTCGGTCCAGGCTGGATTGAAACACCACTTCTGTCAGAGCATATCGAGGCGGCGAGTACGCGACGCGCGGCATCACTTCAACCGATGGGCAGGCGTGGAACGCCGGAGGAGGTCGCGGCTCTCGTGTGTTTCCTCCTGTCCGAGCAGGCCAGCTTCATCACGGGGGCGCACTATCTGGTGGACGGCGCCTATACCGCTCACTGAAGAAGGGGCCTGGAGAGTGGACGTCGATTTTCTGGCTGTTCCGATTTTTTGCTAGAAGCTTGCCATTGCCGGAGGGACGCCAGTGTCCTGCCCCGAAGGGGCGGACTGTGTCGGAGAATTTACGGTCGGGCGTGACGCCTCGTGAGGTTTTGGAGCGGTTTGGACCAATGCCGAACCACTGTCTTTGTGAAGGGGCGGTGGTTGGCGGGTAGCTTGGCCGCGCAGCAATTTAAGCTTGGGTAGGGTCGTGCCGCACCGGCGTGTCCCAGAAATTCTGCCAGCTCGCGATCACGCCTGCAAACAATTGGTAGTCTGGAAAAAATTTGGTGGAGCTAAGCGGGATCGAACCGCTGACCTCTTGCATGCCATGCAAGCGCTCTCCCAGCTGAGCTATAGCCCCATATCGGGTTCCGGCAAAGCCGGTCCGGGAAGTCCGTCCGGGCGTTTCGTCCCGGGCAGGTGGCGGCTTATTACTTGCGCTTTTGGCAGATAGCAAGCCGAAAAATCAGACCGGGTACAATTTTCTTGATCTGGCCCGATGAAAGCCCCGCGCGACGAAACGAATGCCCGCGAGGATATCAAATGCAAGCCTTATGAAAGGCTTAAAGCATGTCGAGCAAATGCGCAGAGTGGATTTGCGGCAGCGACATGCTTTGGAGTTTTAGACTTCGTCGTCGTCGTCCGAAACGCCGATCAGGTCGGACAAGCCGTCATCATCGTCGTCTTCGTCTTCTTCGAGGAAGGTGTCGTCGTCGTCGCCTTCGATCTCGACGTCGTCATCGCCCAGGTCCGGAATGTCGTCGCCGCTATTGGCTTCGTCGGCCTCCTCCAGCGAAACCAGTTCGACTTCAGTGTTCTCGGTATCGACTTCCTGCACGTCCTCTTCCTCGGCCTTTTCAAGGACCTTGGCAACCGACGTCTCTTCGAAGAAGGACAGCGGATAGGACTTGCCGGTATAGGGAGAAACGATCGGGTCCTTGTTCAGATCGTAAAACTTACGGCCCGTTTCCGGATCGATACGCTTGGTTCCAAGTTCCGCTTTTGCCACGGTCAATGCCTCTCGTATGGCCGGGAGAGCCGGCATCTGCCGGAAAACCGGCGTTGACGAAGAAATGAATTAGCCGGTCCCCATAATCATCTTGGCCTTGTCTGTCAAAGCCTAACTTTCCTAGGGTGCGGCAAGCAGAGGTGGGATTGCATGCATGAAAGTCAAGAAGGACAGTTGGGGGAGACTTTCACATGGGAGGATCTGACGCAACCGGCTTGGCCTTCCTTTGTTTTTTCCGTTAACAGAGGAAAACCATGGCTGTGGAATCACTCTTCGCAACAGCCGATCGAACGCTTGAGGATTTCGACCATGATCATCGCCATCGACGGACCCGCTGCGGCCGGAAAGGGAACACTTTCACGCCGGATCGCCGCCGAATACGGCTTTCATCATCTCGATACCGGCCTCACCTATCGCGCCACTGCCAAGGCACTGCTCGATGCGGGGCTACCACTCGACAACGAGCCGGTCGCGGAGAAGATGGCGCTTGAGGTGGAGCTCGCAGGTCTCGACCGCGAGGTGCTCTCGGCCCATGATATCGGTGAGGCTGCCTCCAAGATCGCGGTCATGCCCTCCGTACGAGGTGCGCTCGTCGAGGCGCAACGTGCCTTTGCAACCCGCAAGCCAGGTGCCGTGCTCGACGGCCGCGATATCGGCACGGTCGTTTGCCCCGATGCGCCGGTAAAGCTCTACGTGACGGCTTCTCCCGAAGTGCGCGCTCGGCGGCGTTTCGACGAAATGGTCGGAAATGGCGTTCCGGCTGATTATCTGGCCGTTCTGGCCGATATCCGGAAGCGCGACGAGCGCGACATGGGCCGTTCCGACAGCCCGCTTCGCCCGGCTGAAGACGCGCACTTGCTTGATACGTCCGAAATGAGTATAGAGGCCGCATTCTTGGCGGCGAAGGTCCTCATCGACGCTGCATTGAACAAATAGTCCGAAAGACCGTCCCCGCGCCGGATTTGCTCCCTGATGAATGGAGCGGATGGATTTTGGACATGATCAACACGAACCACCGGCGCTTGTGCCCATGCGGCACATCAGGAGTATTCATGTCTCAAGCCAATCCCACCCGCGACGATTTCGCCGCGCTGCTGCAGGAATCCTTTGCCACGCAGGATCTTGCCGAAGGCTACGTTACCAAGGGTATCGTCACCGCCATCGAAAAGGACGTCGCGATCGTCGACGTCGGTCTGAAGGTCGAAGGCCGCATCGCGCTCAAGGAATTCGGCGCCAAGGCCAAGGACGGCACGCTGAAGGTCGGCGACGAAGTCGAAGTCTATGTCGAGCGCATCGAAAATGCACTTGGCGAAGCTGTTCTGTCGCGCGAGAAGGCTCGCCGCGAAGAGAGCTGGGTTCGTCTCGAAGTCAAGTTCGAAGCCGGCGAACGCGTCGAAGGCGTCATCTTCAACCAGGTCAAGGGTGGTTTCACCGTCGATCTGGATGGTGCCGTTGCCTTCCTTCCGCGCTCCCAGGTCGACATCCGTCCGATCCGCGACGTTACCCCGCTGATGCACAACCCGCAGCCCTTCGAAATCCTCAAGATGGACAAGCGTCGCGGCAACATCGTCGTATCGCGTCGTACGGTTCTTGAAGAGAGCCGCGCTGAGCAGCGTTCGGAAATCGTTCAGAACCTTGAAGAAGGTCAGGTTGTTGACGGCGTCGTCAAGAACATCACCGATTACGGTGCGTTCGTTGACCTCGGCGGCATCGACGGCCTGCTGCACGTTACCGACATGGCATGGCGCCGCGTCAACCATCCGTCGGAGATCCTGTCCATCGGCCAGCAGGTCAAGGTTCAGATCATCCGTATCAACCAGGAAACCCACCGCATCTCGCTCGGCATGAAGCAGCTCGAGTCGGATCCGTGGGATGGCATCGGTGCCAAGTACCCGGTCGGCAAGAAGATCTCCGGTACTGTCACCAACATCACCGACTACGGCGCATTCGTAGAGCTGGAGCCGGGCATCGAAGGCCTGATCCACATCTCCGAAATGTCCTGGACCAAGAAGAACGTACATCCCGGCAAGATCCTGTCCACGACGCAGGAAGTCGACGTTGTCGTTCTCGAAGTTGACCCGACCAAGCGCCGCATCTCGCTCGGCCTCAAGCAGACGCTTGAGAACCCGTGGCAGGCCTTCGCGCACAGCCATCCGGCTGGCACGGAAGTTGAAGGCGAAGTCAAGAACAAGACCGAATTCGGTCTGTTCATCGGTCTCGACGGCGATGTTGACGGCATGGTGCACCTCTCCGACCTCGACTGGAACCGTCCGGGCGAACAGGTCATCGAAGAGTTCAACAAGGGCGACGTCGTCAAGGCTGTCGTTTTGGATGTGGACGTCGACAAGGAGCGCATCTCGCTCGGCATCAAGCAGCTTGGCAAGGACTCGGTTGGCGAAGCAGCGGCTTCCGGCGACCTGCGCAAGAATGCTGTCGTTTCGTGCGAAATCCTCGCCATCAACGACGGTGGCATCGAAGTGAAGCTTGTCAACCACGAAGACATCACCTCGTTCATCCGCCGTGCCGATCTGTCGCGTGACCGCGACGAGCAGCGTCCGGAGCGTTTCTCCGTTGGTCAGGTTGTCGACGCCCGCGTCACCAACTTCTCCAAGAAGGATCGCAAGGTCATGCTGTCGATCAAGGCTCTGGAAATCGCTGAAGAGAAGGAAGCCGTCGCACAGTTCGGTTCGTCCGACTCCGGCGCTTCCCTCGGCGACATCCTCGGCGCGGCTCTGAAGAACCGTTCGGGCGAATAAGTCTTAACTCACGACATCAAGAAGCCCGCGGAAAGCAATTTCCGCGGGTTTTTTCTTTGAGTGGAATGGTTGCTGCCTTCTCAGTTCAGCGGAATGGCGTTGGCATCCTTGCCGGACTGATAGGTCGCGGAAAGCGCGTCGTATTTGCGGCTGATCGCCTCGGCGCGTTCCCTCAGATGCTTGCGCTCTGGCTCCGCAATACGCTCGATCAGATTGTGGATCGACTGGCCCTTCCAGAAGGCGTTTGCCTTGTTGTAGCCGCCCGGCTCCAGGGTGAAGACTTCCTTCAGGATCTTGAGATCGTGCGGAATGGAAAAGGCGTCGCGGGAATCCTCGTGGCTGAAGAAGTAGTAGAAGTTATCGAAACCCGCCCAGGTAATCGCCGAAAGACACATCGAGCAAGGCTCGTGCGTCGATAGAAAGATGAGCTCGCGGGAGGCGGGACGGTCGGATTGCGTCATCTCGTAGAAGCGCTTCAGCGTGTGCACTTCGCCATGCCAGAGCGGATTTTCCGTTTCATTGTTCGTCTCGACGAGAACCGTCGAATAATCAGACTTCCTCATGAGCGCGGCGCCGAAGATTTTGTTGCCCGCGGCAACACCGGCCTCGGTGGCGGGTATGATGCCGCTTTCCATCGCGGCAAGCAGCGCGTCGAGCAGCTCATAGGTTTCGTTTCGTTCAGTCATGTCGTCCTCTTTTGATAGGGATGAGGTGTCGCAGGTCAGGCATCTGCAGTTGGCTGCGACCAACTCTCGAAATTGATCAATGGGCTTCCGCTGGGATCAGCTGCACCTCGGCGCCCTTGGCGTCGTAGAGCTTGCCGTTCAGGAAATAATCGCCGTCATGCAGACGGGCGATGTCCTGATAGCGAATTGTCCGCTCTGTTCCTGCCACGAAGACCGACTGCTGGTCCGAATTCCCCAAGGTGAGGTGGTTGAACAGCAGATTGAGAGCGATTGCCATCAGCGCGGCGGAACTGATGCCGGAGTGGAAGATGGTCGCAACCCAGCCCGGAAAATGCTCGTAGAAGCCGGGAGACGCGATCGGTATCATGCCGAAGCCGATCGAGGTGGCCACGATGACCAGATTCATATTGTTGTTGTAGTCGACCTTCGACAGCGTGCGGATGCCGCTGGCGGCAACCGTGCCGAACAGCACGATGCCGGCGCCGCCGAGGACCGAGCTTGGAATTGCCGCGGCGACCCGGCCCATGACCGGTAGCAGGCCAAGGGCGACCAGGAAAATGCCGCCGGTGGCCACCACGAAACGGCTCTTGACGCCGGTGACGGCAACCAGACCGACATTCTGGGCAAAGGCGCTCTGCGTGAAGGAACCGAAGACGGGCGCGACGATGCTGGACAGCATATCGGCGCGAAGGCCGTCACCAAGACGACGGGAATCCACCTTCGTACCGACGATCTCGCCGACTGCAAGGATATCCGCCGAGGTCTCGACCAAGGTTACCATAATGACGATGAACATCGAAATGATAGCCGCGATCTCGAACGTGGGATAACCGAAGTGGAAAACGGCGGGCAGCGCAACGAGTGGCCCGTTGGTGACCTGCGAGAAATTGGTCATGCCCACGACATAGGCGATGCCCGTGCCGATGATGAGGGCGAGCAGGATCGACAGTCTCGAGATCGAAGCGCTGCCGAGCTTGCTGAGCAGCAGCACGATGAGCAGTGTCACCGCCGAGAGCTGGATGTTGGCCGGACTGCCGAAGTCGGGCGAGGCGCGGTTGCCGCCCATGGCCCAGAAGGCGGCGACGGGCATCAGCGTCAGGCCGATTGTGGTAATCACGATGCCGGTAACGAGGGGTGGAAAGAAGCGGGTAATGCGCGAAAAGACCGGCGTGATCAGCAAGCCGATCAGTGATGCCACGATCACAGCGCCTAGCACGGACTGTATGCCACCGCTACCGGCAATGGCGATCATCGTCGAAACCCCGGAGAACGAGACACCCTGCACAAGCGGCAAGCGGCTGCCGAAGAACGGCAAGCCCATGGTCTGCAGGATCGTGGCGAGCCCGCCGGCAAACAGCGACGCGGTGATCAACAGACCCGTATCGTTGGCACTCAGCCCTGCGGCTTGACCCAGAATGAGCGGAACGGCAACGATGCCGCCATACATTGTAAGGACATGTTGAAGTCCGTAGGCGATATTGGCTCCAATGCTGAGCCTCTCGTCTTCCGGACATAGGTATGATGCTTTTTCCTCTGTTATGTTTGCCAAGGGTATCTCCTCCTATACCTTCGCGAACGTCCCGGTTTCATCGGGACGAGATCAAGCTAGGGCAGGAGATCGCAAGCAGCCTTCCATAAAAAAGCGAAACACCTTACGGAAAAGCAGGCAAGTGCTGGCGCGCCACTCTTGAAATGACGGCTGGTGCATAGGTGCTAGCTGAAGCCGCCGAGGCGGCTGTAAAGCGCATAAGTATCGGAATCGCTGACATTTTCGTTGGGCGTGTTGACACCTTCCGAGAGTTCTTCGGCACTGTTGTCACGACGCTCGCCCGCTTCATTATCACGCGGCTCGTCGTCGCCCGAGGCGTCTTCGTCTTCCCGGCGACCAGAATCCTGCCATTCCTCTTCTTCTGCCATGGATGGAGTATGATTAGACTTGCCTGGCACCGGCATGGCAAGGAAGGGGATGCCCTCACGCAGGAAAAGCGCCTCCGGCAGTCTCTGCGGCAGCGAATCACGCTGTACATCGTCATTTAGCATGGTGCGGTTTGCAGTGGGGGCAGCCTCGCGTTCAGCGGTATCGAGCTCTGCAGGCATGTCCTGCGTCAATGGTAAATCGCGCGCCAAGTCGTCGCGCGCCGGTGTGCTTCCCGTTGAAAGCGACTTGCCATTGGCACTGGCGGGCAACTCGTTTTCCGTCCGGGACAGGGCAAAATCGGCCAGCAGCTGTTCCAGTGGCTCGTTGAGGCCATCGCTCGACAGGGGCATGCCGACCTCGATGAGGGTTTTCAGGGCATCGGCGATCGTGCGTGCCGTCCGCTCCGACACGGATGGTGCATTATGAGGCGAAGCCGTTTCGCCGGCCTTGTCTTGCGCTTGCCACCGTTCGACATCTGCGGTGCCATCCGAGGCATCGAGGTGTGACGGGATGTCATCTCCGACCGCAGCGTCCGGACCGGCGTCGTATGGCGCGTATTCCACCTCTTCCGTTTCGATCGCGACCGCACCCAGCGAGGTCTGTGGTTCCTCGGCCTTGATTGTCGACGATGCCATGTCGGACAAATCCCCGGTAGCCGACGAGGTCGGAATTTCCAATCCGCCCTCGCCAGGAAAGGCGGTCTCCAGCGGCAGGTCCATTTCCAGCGCCTGTTTGACCGCGTCGAACAGTTCTTCGTCTATGTCGCCACTGGCAATGGCGATGACCTGCGCCAGCGTCTCCGGATCGCTTGCAAGGAAGCGCACGACGGCATGAAGCGTCGGGATTGCTTCTCCGCCCAAACCTGAAGCCTGCCGCATGGCGGACATCGATGTGGTTGGGCGATCGGAACGTGTTGTCGCATCATGGGTCGTGGGTTCGCCGCTGCTGTCCTCCACGTCATCGGGGGCTCGGTCGATTGCCCGCAGCTCCTCGTCTACATTGAAGGCGCTGCGCAGGGCAGCCTGCAGCGCACCGGCATCGAATCCACCGGGAACGAAGGCGAAAGCGGCCGATTGCAGGGAGGAAAGCAGCGGCTGCGCTGGTACGGGCGAGCCGGACAGCCGCGGTTGAGGCTGGGGCAATGCCTGGCCATTCGCCTGCGACGCGGTCGTGCGCGCGACACCAGTCTGGCCGGGATCAGTCGTTGACCGCTGCGGCATGGCTGGCGCCGCATCAGGACGGCGCGAAGCCTCGGGCAACGGCATGGCCTTGACGATTTCCGCCAGGACCCGCACCGAGAGCGTGAGATTGCGCTGGCCGAGCTGCTTTTCAAGGGCAAGACGTGCGGCGGGCGGCAGGGTTTCGATGGCCGCAGCGATGCGCTTGCCAAAGTCGCGCAGGCTTTCCTGCGGAAGCGGCTCCACTTTCAAAAGACGCGACAGTGTGTCGAGGAGGCGCACCAGCGCTTCTTTCGGCAGGACCTCGGTCCCGACGAGATGCCGGTTCAGGGTTTCGAGAATGCGCAGTGCCGCTTCCGAGCGCTGGCCGGACTGGGCCGCCTGCTTCGGTGCAACCGTTTCCTTCGCCGGCACCTCGCCTGTGGGAATGGCAGCGGCGGGCGAGGTCACCGTCTTGACCGTGAGAATGGGTGTCAGCATCGCAATCTCCCGTCCGCTCGTGTTTCCCGCTTGTGTTTCGCCAACCGGCGTTGCCGGCATATTTAAAAATCGGCGGCCGTCGGCAGTGCCGGGTGACAAGGGAGATCGTCTGGGCGATGGAATAGAGCGCGTCATGCGCAGGCCCGGATGATAAATGCCACCCTCGGCAGTCTGCAGCATTCTCGACCGCGGCTTGCGATCGTCTTCATAGATTATCAATTTATGCGGAAATTCTTGATACTTCATTAAGCATATTGCGGTTGCGAAGAGCCATGTCACTCGCCTTTGCTTTGTGCTTGCCGCTCTCCGGGGCCTCGCGTACATCTGGCAAAAATCGACAGCCGCTTCGGGGAGGAGCGATATGGACTTCGGCAACCCAATCCTGAACACCGACAGTTACAAGTTCGGGCATTTTCTACAATATCCGCCGGGAACCCGGGCCATCTCCTCCTACATTGAGACCCGTGGTCAGCCCGACGAGGCGGATGTGTTGTTCTTCGGGCTGCAGATGTTCCTCAAGGACTATCTCGCACGCCCGGTGACGCGCGCCGATGTCGATGAAGCGGAAGCGATTGTCACCGCCCATGGTCAACCTTTCGACCGCGACGGATGGCTCCATATCGTTGAGCGGTTTGGTGGCTATCTGCCGCTTCGGATCGAAGCATTGCCGGAAGGAACGCTGGTGCGGCGCGGCGTTCCGCTCGTCCAGGTCGTTAATACCGATCCGCGATGCTTTTGGTTGACCTCCCATATCGAGACCGCATTGCTGCGCGCCGTCTGGTATCCGTCCACCGTCGCCAGCCAGATCCGCAAGCTGAAGCGTATCCTCCAGCCGATGCTGGAAAAAACAGCTGACAATCCCGAGGCCGTGCTGCCCTTCAGCCTTCATGATTTTGGCGCACGCGGCGCAACCTCCATGGAGCAGGCAGGCCTCGGCGGGGCGGCCCACCTCGTGCATTTCCGCGCCACCGACACGATGACCGGCATCCTCTATGCCCGACGCTATTACGATGCGGCGATGGCCGGTCTCTCCATGCCCGCGTCCGAGCACTCGACGATGACCACCTGGCGCGTGGGCGGAGAAACCCGCGCCTATGCCAACATGGTCGATCATTTCGCGGCCAAAGGCAGCGTGTCCGTCGTTTCCGACAGCTTTGACATCAACTACGCCGTCACCGAGATCTGGGGCAAGGAACTGAGGGAAAAGGTAAAGGCCAGCGGCGGCCGCGTCGTCATTCGCCCCGACAGCGGCGATCCGATCGAAACGCCCGTGCATGTGGTGCGCCAGCTCGATTATCATTTCGGCTCCACGCTGAACGGCAAGGGATACAAGGTGCTGCATCCCTCCGTCCGGGTGCTGCAGGGGGATGGCCTGTCTTCTGCCGACATGGGGCAGATCCTCGGCCGGCTGGAAGCGTTTGGCTTCTCGGCGGAAAACATCTCCTTTGCCATGGGGTCGGGCATCCTGCAGAAGGTGAACCGCGATACCTATTCCTTTGCCATGAAGGCGAACGGTCGAATGGACGACAAGGGCCGCTGGCACGATGTCTTCAAGCGACCTGCGACGATGAATGTGAAGGCTTCTAAGGCAGGGCGGCAGGCTGTCGTGAACACTGCCCTTGGGCTTGAGGCCGTGCGGCTTGCCGACCTCGGCGACCGCCACAACCACCTTATCCCTATCTGGGAAAATGGCCGATTGCTCAAGGACTGGAGCCTTGCGGAGGTGCGCGAACGCGCCCGCTGAAAGCGCCGTTCGGTATGAGAATGGTCTTGCGGATTGGCGTGGCGCGCTCCATGTTTCCTGGCGAGAAAACAGGAAGCTTCCCATGACGGTTCGCCCACCGCAGGCGCTTGCACCTTCCTTCAGCCGTAACAGCGGGCTGAACCTGCTCGAATACGAGCTGATGTCCGAGCGGGCCGATTCGCTTGGCCGCCATGGCCTGAAAGTGGAAAAGGCGATTGCCGCTCTCGCCGCGATTGACCTGCACACCCCGCCGGAGCGGCGCGAGGCACTGTTGAATGAAGCGGCAGATGTCGTCTGGGCGTTCTTCATTCAGCGCGAAATCTGTGGCCTGCGTTCAAATCGCGATGCCATCCAGCGCTATGGCATCCCTAAACAAGTGATTGCCCGACTTGGGATCGTGCGACCGAAGTCGATCTAGAGGATGTCTGGTTCAGATTGAACCAGACATCCTCTAGCTCCTTTTGTTTCCGTTTGTCTTTTCGGGAAAACCGGTTTCCACTTTTCCCTGACAAACTCTAGCCGCCGGAAAGCCGCAGCGATCGGTTCCCCAGTGTTTCAGGACTTTCCAGCTGCCCAATTCAGCTGTGTGCGAAAATGTCGGTTTCTTCCCATCCGAGAAGATCGAGCTTGCAGCGTGTCGGCAGGAACGCGAAGCATGCATCCGCATGCTCCATGCGCCCGTCGCGCAGCAGGCGCGCTGTGAGTTTGTCGCGCAGGGCATGAAGATGCAGCACATCCGAAGCCGCATATTCGAGCTGCGCCTGCGAGAGCTTTTCAGCACCCCAGTCGGAAGACTGCTGTTGCTTGGAGATATCAACTTCAAGCAGTTCCTTGAGATTGTCCTTCAGGCCGTGGCGGTCCGTATAGGTGCGGGTCAGTCGCGAGGCAATCTTGGTGCAAAACACCGGTGTCGTCGTGACGCCGAAGGTGTGAAACAGAACGGCAATATCGAAGCGCCCGAAGTGAAAGATCTTCTGCCGGGTCGGATCCTCAAGCATGGCAACCAGTTTGGGCGCCTGCTTCTGTCCCGCGGCGATCTGGATGACATCGGCCGTTCCGTCGCCGGGGGAAAGCTGGACGACACAGAGACGGTCGCGGCGCGGGATCAGGCCAAGGGTTTCGGTGTCGATGGCAATCGCGCCTCTGTAGCGCTCGGCATCGGCGGCCGGGATATCGCCATTGTGAAACCGTATTGTAGTGGCCATGGAAAATCTCCACATGTCATATAGATGGATGCGCTATAACGCATGTGGCTGTGGAGCGATACCGTTTCAACATGCACAGCAAGGTAAGCTGGAGTAGAGGATGTCATTGTCGAAAATCCGGTTCCTGTTGCCCGCCACCCTGCTGCTCCTGGTTCCTGCGTCCGTCCACGCGCAGCTCGCGGCAGCGAATGAGGCTTCTCCCCCGCGCGAGATCGCGCAATTCTTCAACGACCTGCCGGGCGTTCACGCCCAGGACCTGCTCAACGAGCCAAGCAAGGTGGTTTGCGAGCAAATCGTGCAACACCGGCCAGGCGTCGAGCCGACCAATGGTCTGCGCTACCACGTTCTCAACAGCTGCAGTGATGAAGGTGGTCCTGCATTCCAATCTCCGCAGTTACCGCTTTCCCTTGAGCGTGAAAAACGGGGACTTGGTTACTGAGAAAAGTATTTCGGGCGAACTTCGGCGCCGTGCTCTATGCGTAAGATTCCGGCTACCTACCCGCAAAACCTTGTATCTTAAGCATTTCACGAGAATCCGTATTGACAGTCGCCATAAGAGGATTCTAATGTGGTTAGTATAAGTTTAATGGCGTCAGGCGTACAGAGTCTTTCGCATATTGAGAGGTTTTATTATGTTTAAGAAGACTTTCTTTGTTGCAGCTCTAGCTTTTGCGAGTGTCTCTGCTCTCTCTTCCGCGCAGGCAGCGACGCCGGCAGAGACTGATCTGGCCATTTCGTCCGTCTCCGGATGTGAGGCTTCCTCCTGCGTCGGTCTTGTACAGGCTGCTCTGGCGGCCGCAAACAGCCTTCCGGATGGTGCTGAAAAGGATGCGTTGTTGCAGAAGTTGATTGCTGCTGTTGCGGCAGCAGGTGTTGCGAATCCTGAGATCGCCGGTGAATTGAGTGCCTTGGCCGAGAGCGCAAATGGTTCGCTTTCCGCTGAAGCAAAGGCTGCTGCAGCTACAGCCGCTACAGAGACCACTGCTGGCGCATCCACGGATAGCGGCGCATCGCATGGTGAGCAGGGTGACGGTTTAGGCGGCGTTGACGCAAGCTGATATCGGCTCCAAATTTTGTGTATTAAAAGCGTCCTCTCGGGGCGCTTTTTTTATACCGCAGGTTTCATTCTTTTTTTAAGCGGAATGCGTTACGAAAGAATACTGAACTGTAGGGCATCTTCAGCTCAGGGTCATGGTAGATGAAAAAAACATATATATTCTTTTCTGTAGTATGCCTTGCTCTTGCTGCTGGAAGTCTACACGTCTTGTCTGGAGAGCTTGAACCATTTGTTGCAGAGCGGTTTCCCGACGCAAAGATAAGTGGTGCCTTTTCGGCAGATGCTTTGGCGCATGGCATGTCTTCATATTCAAAGGAAATGATTATGAAGGACTGTTTCGTGGGCATTCGCGGTTATAACAAAGCGGATATCTACAATATCAAGGCAATGAGCGCCGTCGAAAAATGTCGCATACGAGCTTCAGGGATTGTGAAAACAACGCCTACGGACTCCTTTGCCTGGTTGGTACGCGCGGCGGCTTCAATTCGTTTGGGAAAAGTAGAAGAGTTCAACCAGTCTGTCACGAATTCGCAGATGAGCGGGCCAAACGAGCAGTGGATTGCGCGTCATCGAGTTGAGCTAGTCGAAAATTTTCTACCGCAAGCAGATGCTCCAACTCTTGCATCGCATACGATAGATCTTGGAAGTCTTGCTAGCAGCGGGCGCGGGGTAAGATATCTTGCGGGGCGTTACATTTCGAATCCGGATTTCAGAGAGAGAATCACTGCAATCGTCGAGACTTTGCCTCCAAAGGAACAGCGTGCTTTTCTCGCGAACATAAAACGGGTGATGCGTGAAGGTGAGATTTGACGTGATCTAGCGTTGCTGAAGTTGGACGTGTAGCACACGAGGCCATTCATCTTAAAGTCCGCCTGCCATTTTGGAAGATTGGGCTTCATATCGCTCCGCGTACAGAAGACATCTAAGTCATGAAATCATCCACCTCTCCCAATCTGCCGCGCACCCGCCTCAACGGCCAAATCATGTGGCCGATCTTGTTGGTACTTGCAGTTGCGCCCTATCTGTTCGGAAGTACAAAACCTGCGGCGTGGGCGTTGTGGGCAACGATTATATTCGCATGCGGTTTCTACTTCTTTCTGCGTATGGGGTTTTCCAATGCGCGACTGCGTATATCGCCGCGAAATTTCCTGGTCATTGGCGTGCTTTTTTTGTTGTGCGCTTTCTACATGGTCATTCAGGTTACCCCGATCGCTGATCTCTCTCCTGCCATGCCGACAGGGACACAGGGAGAAATTGGTCTTCCGATAGGAACGATAAGTCTAACGCCAGATGATACCGTTTTATCGCTCGTCAGGTGGCTAACCTACGGATTATTGTTCTTTCTCGTTATGCAACTCTCTGCCAACCAGCAGCGCGCGCAGCTTTTTCTGAAAATCGTCTTTTGGAGCATTGTTCTGCATGCGATCCTCGCTCTGCTGTTTCTTCTGCAGTTTGGGGATACGATCCTTGGCATTCCCAAGTGGAAATATTTCGGCGATGCGCTGGGCGGCTTCATCAATAGAAATTCCTTTGCAACGTTCCTGGCGCTGGGGAGCCTCATCGGCATCAACATGCTGCTTCCGGGAACCATGGCGTCAAGCAAATCCAAGGCCGGCAAAGCGCGGGATCGCGTTGGGCAAGACACCATCTTGATCGCGGTCGGCCTCCTGATCCTGTTGGTAACGCTGATCGCCACGAACTCGCGCATGGGCGTGTTTGCGGCGCTCTGCGGCATGGCTTTTTCCCTGGGTCTCGCGTTCTTCAAGCGAATCGAAGGCGTCCAGGGATTTCGCTTTTGGCCGTTCCTGGTTCTTCTTCTTGCCGCGGTCGTCTTTGGCGTCGTCACCTATGGCGCGACATTTACGGAGCGGCTCGGTCGCGCTGGCGACGACGCGGCAATCCGTCAGCAGCTCTATGCGCAGGTGCTCGAGATGATCCGCTTGCGGCCATTGACCGGGTATGGCGGCGAGAGCTTTGAACGCGTCTTTCCGCTGTTCCACCGCCCGCCGGTGAGCGTTGATCTGATCTGGAGCAAGACGCACTCGACCTATCTCGCACTTTGGAGCGACTACGGTTTGATTTTCGGCACGTTGCCAATGTTGCTCGTTGCCTTCGTTTTCTTCCAGCTCCTTTCCATTCATCGCAGAATAGCTGGACAGGATGCCTTGCTGAGATGCGGCATCGGCGCAATCGTGGTCGGCGCGGTTCATTCTCTGGTGGATTTCAGCCTGGAGATCGAAGCTGTGACCTTTGTCTTCGTTTCGATACTTGCCGTGGCCTGCGCGCGACAGTACGAACTTCGCAACATGATAGAGCGAGAGGAGGCCTTGTGATCGCCAACCTTTTTGGCTTCCTGCGCCGCAATCGCGACCCGCAGCCCGTTGGCCAACGGACAAAGCAGATATTGGATACGGGTCCGGACCATTTGTATGCGATTGGCGACGTACATGGTTGTGAAGACCTGCTGGAGAAACTGGAAGCGAAGATCCGCGAAGATGGCCGACATCGGGAGGGCCGCAAATGGATCGTCATGCTGGGCGACTACGTCGATCGAGGACCCAAATCAGCCTCCGTTCTGGATCGGTTGACGGCGCGTGCGCCGGAGGGGTTTCAACGCTTCTGCCTGGCCGGCAACCATGAGGAGGTCATGCTCGATTTCCTGAACCATCCGGCACCTGACCATCGGTGGCTCGATTTCGGCGGGTTGGAAACGTTGTACTCCTATGGCATCCACAAACTGCCGAGCAATCGGCAGGCGATTCACAATGTGCTTCTCAGCCATATTCCGCAGGAGCACATCACCTTTCTGGAAACGTTGCCATCGCTGCTGAGTGTTCCGGGAATTTGCCTGGTGCATGCAGGTATTCGTGAGGACGTGCCTCTGGAAGAGCAGAAGGATGCGGATCTATTGTGGCTACGTCCGCGATCGAGTGAGAGCCCGCCGACGGCCAGATCGTTTGTCGTCGTTCATGGTCACACGCCTGTACCCCAGGTCGAGATCACGCAGGGTCGGATCAACATCGATACCGGCGCCTATATGTCTGCAAAACTGTCCGCCATTCGCCTTTCGAAAAACGAAGCTCCTGCCATTCTTCAATGCGATTAATGATGTTGCAATTTCGCAATTGTCGCTCTGTGTTTATCTGCTAAGACTAATGAGCATAAGAAGGCATTTCTATGCCCGCGAGAAAATTCGCATTTTTTTATTAATAGCGGCAAGATCCGCAAAATAATGGTCGCCACATAATGGATGCAGAAATTGATCTCAAAGGCATTCTCGGAATAGTTCGTCGCCAGATGTGGCTTATTCTGAGTACTATAGCCACCATACTTGTTGTTACGATTATTTTCACATACTCATTAACACCAAAGTATACTGCTACTTCTCTCATTCTTGTCGATACAAGTCAGAAGAATGTTTTGGACGCGACCAACGCCCTCGCTAATCCGAGTGCCGACAACGCGCGCGTTGAGAGCGAGGTCGGCATCCTGAAGTCCAACCGGATTCTTCTTGACGTCGTTCGGGATAACAACCTCGTCACCGATGACGAGTTCGGCCTCAAAGTGTCGATGAAGGATCGTGTCCTGTCGTGGCTACGTGTGCCCCTGCCGCCGGCTCCAACGCCTGACGAGGCTGTGGCCATGGTTCTCGACAAGTTCAAGAATGCCGTGACGGTCAGCCGTTCGGGTCTTACCTATCTGATCAATGTCAGCGCCGTTTCGGTCGATCCTGCAAAGGCCGCCAAGCTCGCGAACTCCGTGTCTGACACCTATATCGAAGCCCAGATCGGGGCCAAGGTGGCCTCCACGCTTGCGGCGCGTAACGCGATCCAGAATCGCGTGCCGTCAGCGAGCGCGGCGATCGTGGAAAACGAGAAGCGTTTCGATTCCTACATCAACGAGAACATTGATCGCCTGGAGCAATCCAATTCCATTGGCCTGAAAGCGCTTCGCAGCGAGTTGGACAAGATCAATGCTCAGCGGACCGCGGAAGCAACCCGTATCGACACCGTTCAACGTTCGCTGCAGACCCAGGATTTTGCCTCGCTGGTCAATGAGCTGGGATCCGACGCTCTGAAGCAGTTGCAGGACCAGCGGGAAACGCTGGCGACACAGATGTCGCAGGTCGCGGAAGGCACCACGGAGGCTATCAACCTTAAAGCTGAGCTTGCCAAGCTCGACGAGAGGCTGACAGCGACTGCGAGCAATGAAGTAAGCGGACTGCAGCAGTCTCTGGGTTCCTATCAGGAACGGGCCAACGACGTCCGCCAGCAGATCCGCACCACCGTGCTCCAGGGCGACCTGCCGCCGGAAGTGCTGACAGAATTCCTGGGCTTGCAGCAATCCGCCGAGAGCGCGCGCGCCCAATACCAGAACCTGCTGAAGCGCGTTCAGGATCTTGATGCCCAGTCGACGCTGCAGCTGCCCGACAGCCGCGTCGCTTCGGCGGCGATGGTTCCCAATTCGCCCTCCTTCCCGAACAAGACGCTGATCATTTCGCTGTCGTTGCTTGTTGCGATCGGCCTCGGTCTCGGCCTTGCGATCCTGCGGGAGTATTTCATTGGCGGCTTCGTTGATGAAAATCAGATCGAAACGGTGCTCAAGCTGCCGCTTTCGGCGATTGCGCCGCGCCAGTCGAGCAGTGACGAGCATAACAAGCTCGCTACGCCAACATCCAGTCTTTCTGATCTGATGGTCACAGCACCGCTTTCGCTCTTTGCGGAATCGGTGCGACGCCTGCGTCTGACCCTTGACCAGCAGGAAAGAAAACGCCCGCAGGCGGCCCGGGGCGAGAGCGATGATGGCCAGATCATCATGGTCTCCTCGGCCCTTCCGAACGAAGGCAAGTCGACGATGGCCCTGTCGCTGGCGCGGGCCTACGCGCTGACCGGCAAGCGGACTCTGCTGATCGACTGCGACCTGCGCAAACCGAGCATCAATCGTCACCTGAACCTCGAGCCGAACCATGACTTCATCGACTATCTGCGCCAGGATCGAAATACGGCAACGCTGACGTCGCTGATCATGCGGGATCCGATGACAAATCTGACCGTGCTTCTCGGCGGCCGGCGCAGCGATATCGCGACCGACGAGTTGGTCATGAGCGAGAAGATGGGCCGCATCCTCGCAAGCGCCCGCAAGCATTTTGACTATATCGTTCTCGATACGCCGCCGATCGAGCCTGTCGTCGATGGTCTCTATCTCGCGCGCCATGCCGACATGATTGTCTTCGTGATCAAGTGGGCCAGCACGCCGCAATCGAGTGCCAAGCACTCCGTCAATGCGCTCAAGGAAAACCGCAATCCCCATGCGGGGATCGTCACGCTGCTCAACCAGCAGGACCGGGCGAAAATGTCGGGTAACTACAGCTACTCGGGTTACTATTCCGAGTAACGACGAAGCGGCACGTATTCCAACTTGTAAGTCTGCATAAAACCCCGAAATCGGAGATTGATTTTCGGGGTTTCTCTTGCGGAGCCAGACGTCGACGCTGTTGTCCGGCGTGTTCTCGATTATTTCGATGAAACGGCGTCATCTTCATCGCGGTCCTGCCGATGGATTAAAGCAACTCAGGCGCTCGTCAGCTTCGCCCGGAGCTTCTGGTGAATCGGTGCTGCCAGATAGCGGTCGCGATCTTCGTCTGAGAGGTTCTTCCCGAAGGTTTCCAGAAGCTCGGGCATGGTTACCGGCGCACCGGTATAGGCATGGTAGGAGACGGCATCGCCCGCTTGCAGCGTCCCGTCCCGCAGCACACGGCAATAGAAGCCCGGCCTGCCCGCTTGGAGGAACCTCCGGGAAAAGGCGGCATTATCCATGCGCACGGCAAGCGTCGCGCAGGGAATGCGCGCCGAGGTCACCTCCAGCGTCACCGTTTCCGTCTCGAACCGGTCACCGACTGCAATCCGCCGGCTGTCGACATCTTCGATGACGAGGTTTTCGCCAAATGTACCCGGTACGATCTCCCGCCCCATCTCCGCCGACCACCAGTCAAGATCGAGGGAGCCCATGCAATAGACGGCCTGATCCGGCCCGCCATGGTGTTTGCGATTGCAGATGGCATCGCCAATCAGCCCCTCGCGATCCACCATTACGCCGGCATCGACGGAATGCTTGAAGATGCCGGTTTTATAGCTCTTGCCGGCGAGGCGCTCGGCGCGGCCGGTGCAGACGGCGACAATTTTCATGGGCGAGGGTGCCTCCATGGCGATTCCGTTCAAGAGGGATATGGAGTAGAACCGGCCAATGGCAAAGCGAGTCACTGGTCCCGAAATCGAAAAACTCATCCAGCTCCTGGCGAAGGTGCCGGGGCTTGGCCCCCGTTCCGCCCGACGCGCGGCGCTGCATCTCGTCAAGAAGAAGGACCAGCTCCTGGGTCCGCTGGCGGAGGCGATGGGGGAGGCGCACCGCAAGGTCTGCACGTGCTCCACCTGCGGCAATGTCGATACCCAGGATCCCTGCAGCGTCTGCACCGACGACCGCCGCGACAATTCCGTGATCATCGTCGTCGAGGACGTCTCCGATCTCTGGGCGCTGGAGCGGGCAGGTGCGATGAACACCGCCTATCACGTTCTCGGCGGCACGCTCTCGCCGCTTGATGGCGTTGGTCCCGAGGATCTGAACATTCGCGGCCTCGTCGATCGCATCGCCAAGGGCGGCGTGCGCGAACTGATCATCGCCGTCAATGCGACGGTGGAGGGTACCACGACAGCCCACTATATCACCGACCAGCTCGAAGGCTTCGACATCAAGATCAGCCGCCTCGCCCACGGCGTCCCCGTCGGTGGTGAACTGGATTATCTGGACGAGGGCACGCTCACCGCAGCCTTGCGGGCGAGGACGTCGATATGAGAGTGCTGCTCAGGCTTCTGAATGCGTGGCGGCATATTCAAACGATGTTGCTTGCCATCCTCCTTGCGCTCACTCCGCTTCCTGCCTTTGCGGCATCCAAAGCCGAGACCGAAGCGCAGTTCCGACAATGGCTGCAGCAGGATCTCTGGCCCGAAGCCCAAAAGGCCGGTATCTCCGCTTCCGCCTTCAAGGCCGCCTTTGCCGATGTGAAACTCAACTGGGATCTGCCGGATCTCGCGCCTCCAGGCACGAAGCCCCCGAATGAGCAGAAGCAGAGCCAGGCCGAATTCTCCTCGCCCGGCGCTTATTTTTCGGAGCAGCGCCTGCAGGGGCTTGCCGCCACCGGTCGCAGTCTTGCCAAAACCCATGCGGCGACGCTCCGGCGGATTGAGAAGAACTATGGTGTGCCCGGTTCCGTCGTGCTCGCCATCTGGGGTCGAGAATCCGGCTTCGGACGCGCAAAAATCCCCCATCCCGTGATGGACGTGCTTGCAACGAAAGCCTTCATGTCCTCACGGCCCGAGCTTTTTCGCCGCGAACTGATCGCCGCCCTTCATATCCTGGAAAGCGGCGATGTGCGGGAGGCCGATATGCGCGGCTCCTGGGCAGGCGCCATGGGTCAACCGCAGTTCCTGCCGTCAAGCTTCCTGCAATATGCCGTCGATTTCGATGGTGACGGCAGACGCGACATCTGGAGTTCAGTGCCGGATGTCCTTGGTTCGATTGCCCACTATCTCTCGGAGAAGGGCTGGCAACGCGGCCGCGACTGGGGTTTCGAAGTTTCGATCCCTGAGGGTGTCTCCTGCGCACAGGAAGGTCCGGATCTCGCAAAGCCGATCTCTGCCTGGGCCAGGGATGGCATCACCCGCATTTCCGGCAAGGCTTTTCCTTCCTCCGAAGCGTCCGCCAGCGGCATGATGCTGGTCCCCGCCGGCCGCCACGGCCCGGAATTCATCGTCACGCCCAATTTTTACGTGATCAAGGAATACAACAATTCAGATCTTTATGCGCTGTTCATCGGCAACCTCGCGGACCGCATTTCGTCCGGTGGCGGTGCCTTCCGCGGCACCTGGGGCGATGTCGGCAAGATGCTGCGTTCCGAGGTCCTGAAGATGCAGAAGAGCCTGCAGGCGAAGGGTTACGACGTCGGCAAGGCCGATGGTCTCGCCGGCTACAAGACCCGCCGCTCGCTTGGCGACTGGCAGACCAGGAACGGTCTCGCCGCGACCTGTTTCCCCGATGTGTCGCTGAAGGCGAAGCTCTGATTTATGGGCTGTCCTCAGCTTTTCGTCAGTCTTAAAATCGTCGAAGAATCCCCGTCTTCCGTCACCGCATAGACGGCGCCATCCGGACCAACCTTCACATCCCGGATGCGCGCATCGAGCGGTACGCGCTCCTCGAATTTCACCTGGTCACCCTCCATGTGCAGCACGACGAGTCCCTGGGCTACCAGCCCGCCGATCAGGATCGCATCCTTCCACTCCGGGATTGCGTCGCCCTCGTAGAAGGCCATGCCGGAGGGGCCGATCACCGGGTCCCAATAGTAGACCGGCTGTTCCATGCCCTCGGCTGCGGTGATGCCGTCGCCGATCGGCCTGCCACTGTAGTCGATGCCATAGGTGATCACCGGCCAGCCGTAGTTTCTTCCAGCTTCCGGCCGGTTCAGTTCGTCGCCGCCCTTCGGCCCGTGTTCGACCGTCCAGAGCCGCCCCCGGCTGTCGATGGTGGCGGATTGCATGTTGCGGTGACCGTAGCTCCAGATTTCCGGCTGGGCATCGTCACGGCCGACAAAGGGATTATCAGCCGGCGCCTTGCCCTCGGCATTGATGCGGAAAACCTTGCCGAAGCCTCTCGACAGGTCCTGCGCATGCACACGCGTCTTTCGGTCGGAGCGCTCGCCGACGGTCACGTAGAGCATGTTGTCCGGCCCGAAGACGAGCCGCGAGCCGAAATGCTTGCTGTTGGAATAGCTCGGTGTCTGGCGGAAGATCACCTTGGTGCCTTCGAGCGCCGCTCCATCTCCGTCCTCGATGAGTTTTGCCGACGCGACGGAGGTGCCGTTGCCGTCGTCGCGCGGCTCGGAGAACGAGAAGTAAATCAGCCGCGATTGCGTGAAGTCCGGTGCTATCGCCACATCCAGCAGCCCGCCCTGGCCGCCAGATTCGACCGTAGGCACGCCTTCAACTTCTTGCGTGCCGCCACCGTTAGGCGACACGAGAACAATCTCCCCATCCTTGGCGGTCGCCAGCATGCGCCCGTCCGGTAGAAATTCCATGGCCCAGAGATGCGGCAAGCCATCGGCGACAACTTCGGTCTTGATCTGTAGTTTGCTGGTGGGCTGCGGCGCTCTGGTCTGGTTTGGGAAGGCCGGCGTCTGCCCTTTGGCATTCGGTGCGCGGGTCTCGAACGGCTGCCCAGCGGATTGCGAAAAAACGGGCGTCGCGGCGAGCGCCAGCGAAAGAATGGTTCCGGTCAAAAGAAGGGGCGGTGCGCGCATCGTTTAGGCTCCTGTCTCTGAAAAACTTGAGCAGCTTGTCTTTGGCGCATCGCGCAGACGCGCCCATGCGTGACGGAACCGATAAGCCCGCATTTCGTTGCAGGCATCCCGTTCAACATCGAATCAACAAGAGTTTATTGCCGTGCGATCAAAGCGCCCGATGCACGTCGCGACTGCTTTTCAAAAGGAGCTGATGCCCGCTTCAGTGCATATCCATCTGCTGCTTGTAACGCTCGTAGTCGTAGGGAAGTATGGTCTGGCGTTCGATCATGCGGTGCACGTAAGGCGCAGTCGCTCCGCGATGCAGCGCGAGCAATTGCTCGCCAATCGCCGCGTCGGCCTGCGTGCGCCGTTGGTTGTGGCGCACATATTCCACCCAGGTCGGCACATGGTAGGTCTCGGTCCAGACATTCGGCTTTTCGAGATCGCGCATCAGCGCCCATTGCCCGGCCCCGTCGCGAATGCGGATGCGCCGCCGCTCGGCCATGACGGTCAGGAATGTCGATACATCCTCGTCGGCAATGTCGTAGTCGATCATCACCACGATAGGCCCGCTTCGCGGCTTGAGGTCGAGCTTCAGCAGCGGCTCGGAAAAACTGTTGAGCGGATCGAGATTGAGCGATTCGAACTGCGGCAGGGAAAGCGCAAAACCGATAGCAGCACCGACCACCATCAGGAATGCCGAACAGAGCAGAGCAAATTCCGCGCCATAATTCTCTGCCGTCAGACCCCAGATCCAGCTGCCGAATGCCATGCCGCCAAAAGTGGTCGTCTGATAGAGCGACAGCGCCCGTCCGACGACCCAGCGCGGCGTCGAAAGCTGTACGGTCGTGTTGAAGAGCGACAGTGCCAGAACCCAGCCGGCACCGGAGCCGAGCAGGGCAACGCTGGTCAGCGCGCCATTGGTGCTCATCGCCGTGATGATGCTCGATACGGCAAAGACAGCAAAGGCGATGCGCACGATCATCTCGCTCGACATCCGCTCGCGCAGACGGGCACTGAGCAGCGCTCCGCCGATCGCACCGACGCCGAAGGCGCCGAGCAGGATGCCGTAAGTCAACGGACCGCCAGCGACCAGATCGCGAGCGACAAGCGGCAGAAGCGCCAGGATCGCACTTGCGGAGAGACCGAAAACGAAGCTCCTGAGCAGAACCTTCAGGATATTGGGAGACATCGCCACATAGCGCAGGCCGGCCGAGATCGCCCGCCCGAGCGATTCGCGCGGCAAGGTCGGCAGAGCCTCGTCTCGCTGCCAGCGAGTCAGGGCAAAGATCAACGCAAAATAACTCAGCGCATTGACGGCAAAGGCGGCGGCTGCGCCCGCGGCAGCAACGATCGCGCCGCCGATCGCAGGGCCGACGGAGCGGGTGATGTTGAAGCCCATGCTGTTCAGCGCCACGGCTCCCGGCAAATCCTCCCGCGGCACCATGTCGCCGACCGAGGCCTGCCAGGCGGGATTGTTGAGCGCCGTGCCGCAGCCGATCAGGAAGGTGAAAAGCAGCAGCGACCAGGGGGTCAATACGCCCATCCAGGCACAGACGGTCAGTGCAACCGACACGACGAGCATGAAGCTCTGGGCGGTGAGCATAATGCGGCGACGGTCAAAATTGTCGGCGAGCGCACCCGAAACCAGCGAGAACAGCATGATCGGCAGCGTGGTCGAGGCCTGCACGAGGGCGATGATGTCGGCCGACTTGGAAAGCGTGGTCATCATCCAGGCCGCGCCAACCGCCTGGACGAGACCGCCGAAATTCGAGGCGAGGCTGGCGATCCAGATGGTTCGGAATATCTGGTGCCGGAAGGGTGCGAGCGGCGAGAGTCGAGACGGCACGGCGTATCCTGCTTTCTATCGGGTGACCGGAAGGAAACTAGAAAAGGATTAGCGCGAGACAACCGGGAGTGCCATCGTGAACGGCAGGATTTCGCGGTAACAAGTGACCTAAATCACCAACCCGATCCAGCTTTACCCGAGATAACTTGCATTTGCCGATGATGAAGCGTATATGACGCTCAAATTCTTGATCGGTTGATGAAGAGTGGGCCCGTCAGGACCCGCTCTTTTTTATTACCGATGGTACGGGAGAGCATCGTTGTCCGACACTACGCCGGCCGCATCTGAGCAGGAACCGCGTCTCGTCATCGAGACCGGCGTTGACCTGCGCGTCGCCGAAATCATCGAGCCCGTCATTGTTCCCATGGGCTACCAGCTGGTGCGCGTGCGCCTGTCTTCGCAGAATGGCGCGACGCTGCAGATCATGGCTGAACGCACCGACGGCACCATGACCGTGGAAGATTGTGAAGCAATCTCGACCGCGATTTCGCCGGTTCTCGATGTGGAAGACCCGATCGACAAGCAATATCATCTGGAAGTGTCGTCGCCGGGCATCGACCGGCCGATGGTGCGTAAGTCCGATTTCGGTCGCTGGGTCGGCCATCTGGTCAAGCTGGAAACGTCGATCCTGGTCGAGAGCCGCAAGCGTTTCCGCGGCAAGATCACCGACGCTGACGAAGAGGGCTTCACCATCGAGCGCGACCAGCCAGCCTATGGCGAGGAACCGGTCGTCAAGATCCCGTTCACGGCACTTGCCGAAGCGCGGTTGATTCTGACGGACGATCTGATCCGCGACGCTCTGACCGCGGACAAGAAGGCCAAGGCTGCCCAGGCCGCACAAGGGATCGCGGCCAACGAAAACTTCGAAGACGAAGATTCGCCGATCAACTGAGTTTATGAGTTCAAGAGCGCGGGACGCCTCCACAGAGGCCCCGGCAATCAGACGGAGACTTTAACATGGCAGTGAGTGCTAACCGGCTCGAACTTCTGCAAATCGCGGATGCCGTCGCGCGCGAAAAAGTGATCGACCGCGAAATCGTTCTGGCCGCCATGGCCGATGCGATCCAGAAAGCGGCCCGCTCGCGCTACGGTTCGGAGAGCAACATCCGCGCCGACATCAATTCCAAAACCGGCGAAATCCGGCTTCAGCGTCTGCTCGAAGTCGTCGAGGTCGCTGAGGATTACTCGACGCAGATCCCGCTTGAGCTGGCCCGTGACCGCAACCCGGATGCCAAGCTCGGCGATTTCATCGCCGATCCGCTGCCGCCGATGGATTTCGGCCGCATCGCCGCCCAGTCGGCCAAGCAGGTCATCGTCCAGAAGGTGCGCGAAGCAGAGCGTGACCGCCAGTTCGACGAGTTCAAGGATCGCATCGGCGAAATCGTCAACGGCACGGTCAAGCGCGTCGAATACGGCAACGTCATCGTCGATCTCGGCCGGGGCGAAGGTATCATTCGCCGCGACGAAATGATCCCGCGCGAAAACATGCGCTACGGCGATCGCGTCCGTGCATACGTCTATGATGTCCGTCGCGAACAGCGCGGGCCCCAGATCTTCCTGTCGCGTACCCATCCGCAGTTCATGGTGAAGCTCTTCACCATGGAAGTCCCGGAAATCTACGACGGCATCATCCAGATCCGCTCGGTCGCCCGCGATCCGGGTTCGCGCGCCAAGATCGCCGTGATCTCGAACGATTCATCGATCGATCCGGTCGGCGCCTGCGTCGGTATGCGCGGCTCGCGCGTTCAGGCCGTCGTCGGCGAGCTGCAGGGCGAAAAGATCGACATCATTCCGTGGTCGCAGGATCCGGCGTCGTTCATCGTCAATGCACTGCAGCCGGCGGAAGTCGCCAAGGTCGTTCTCGACGAGGATGCGGAGCGCATTGAAGTCGTCGTTCCGGACGAACAGCTGTCGCTGGCCATCGGCCGTCGCGGCCAGAACGTTCGCCTGGCCTCGCAGCTCACCGGCTGGGACATCGACATCATGACGGAAGCGGAAGAATCCGAGCGCCGCCAGAAGGAATTCAACGAGCGCACCGCCCTCTTCATGGACGCGCTCGATGTCGACGAGATGGTCGGCCAGGTTCTGGCTTCGGAAGGCTTCGCGGCCGTCGAGGAACTGGCCTATGTCGATCTCGACGAAATCGCCTCGATCGATGGTTTCGACGAGGACACGGCAAGCGAGCTCCAGACCCGCGCTCGCGAGTACCTGGAAAAGCTCGAAGGCGAAATGGATGCCAAGCGCAAGGAACTCGGCGTTGCCGACGAGCTGCGCACCATCGACGGCATGACCGGCCAGATGCTGGTCGCGCTCGGCGAAGACGGCATCAAGACGATGGAAGATTTTGCAGGCTGCGCTGCTGACGATCTCGTCGGCTGGTCGGAGCGCAAGAACGGCGAGACCAAGCGCTTCGAGGGCCTGTTCTCCAAGTTCGAGCTTTCGCGCACGGAAGCCGAGCGCATGGTTCTCCAGGCCCGTCTCGCTGCTGGCTGGATCACGGAAGAGGATCTGGTGCGCGAAGAAGCGGCCCTTGAAGAAACCGTCGAAGGCGCGGAAGAGGACGCATGAGCGCGTCCTCCTTTGTGACCGGGGCATCCCATGTTGCCTGAAGACAACGAACCCGCCGGCGATATCGGCGGGGATGCGGAAGGCGGCGAGATCAATGGCCGCATGTGCATCGTAACGCGGCAGAGCGGATCGACAGACGATCTGATCCGCTTCGTCGCAGCGCCCGACGGGCGTGTGGTGACCGATTTGAAGAAGCAGCTGCCCGGTCGCGGCTGCTGGGTGACAGCCGAACGGGCTGTCGTTGAAAAGGCAATCGCAAAGAAGCTCTTTGCGCGTGCACTCAAGGCCGATGTCACGGCTGGACCGGAGCTTGCCGACGAGGTCGACAGGATACTGTCGGTCCAGCTCGCAGGCATGATGAACATGGCTCGCAAGGCGGCCCAGTTCGTCACCGGGGCTTCGAAGGTGGAGCAGGCCGTGCGCGGTCTGGCCGCAATCGCGACGTTTCATGCGGTTGATGCTGCAGCGGACGGCGTGCGCAAGATAGACCAGGCGCGCAAGGCGATGAGCTTTGTAGTGGCCGACGAACAGGAAATACCCTCCTTCCGCTTCCATACTGAGGCGGAAATGGAAGGGCTTTTGGCAAGTAATGCTTTTATCCATGCCGCGGCGCTTGCAGGGCAGGCGGGTGAGGGTGTAGTGAAGCGCGCAAACATGCTCGAACGTTATCGGGGAACCGTCCCGGACCGAGCCTCTGGCCCTGCGCGCCAGACGAGAACATGACGCGGGTCACCGGCCGAGCCCGGAGCCATCGCGAACGTAATTCGAGAGAACGACAGGGTCTGGTGATACGCATCCGGCCTTGATCTTAGGAACGGAACGGAATGACCGACAACAACGACGACAAGACATTCGGCAAGAAGACGCTGACCCTGCGGCCCTCGGGCGTAAACCAGGGAACGGTCCGCCAGGACATGGGGCGCGGCCGAACCAAGGCTGTCGTAGTAGAAACCCGCAAACGCCGGCCGCATCGTCCCGAAGACGATAAGCCGGTGACGCCGATCACCCCGGTGGCGCGCGCGCCCGAGCCGCGTCCGGCTCCCGTTCAGCAGCAGCGCCCGACACCGGCGCCCCAGCAGCGGCCCGACAACAATCGTCCGCGCACCGGCGTGGTTCTTAACCAGCTTTCCGCTGGTGAGATCGACGCCCGCCGCCGCGCGCTGGCCGAAGCCCAGATCCGTGATGCCGAGGAAGCCAAGGTCCGCGCCGCCGAAGAGGTGCGCCGCGCCGCCGAGGAAGCCGAACGCCTGAAGCGCGAGCAGGAAGAAGCTGCACGCCGTGCCGCTGAGGAAGCCGCCCGTCCGGCCGCCGAACGCGAAGCCGAAAAGGCTGCCGCAGAAGCCAAGGCTGCAGCTGACGCGAAGGCCGCGGAAGAAGCCGCCGCCGCCGCTGCTGCAGCGCCAGCCGTTGTTGCACGCCGCAGTGACGAACAGCCGCGTCCGCAATCGGCCCGTCCGGGCGCTGCCGCACCGGCACCAGCCCTGCGTGGCCGCAAGCCGGAAGGCGAGGACGATGCCCGTCCGAACCGTGGCGCCGCGGCACCTGCTCGTGGCAAGGTTACCCGTCCGGAACCGGCCAAGGTTCCCGCCCGTCCGAAGACCGAAGACGAACGCCGCAAGGGCAAGCTGACGCTGACTGCCGCTCTCGACGACGAGGGCAGCTCGCGTGGCCGCTCCATGGCTGCGATGCGTCGCCGCCAGGAGAAGTTCCGCCGCAGCCAGATGCAGGAAACTCGCGAAAAGGTCATTCGCGAAGTCATCCTGCCGGAAACCATCACCATTCAGGAACTGTCGCAGCGCATGTCCGAACGCGCCGTCGATGTCATCAAGTACCTGATGAAGGAAGGCCAGATGATGAAGCCGGGCGACGTCATCGACGCCGATCTGGCTGAACTGATTGCCAGCGAATTCGGCCACACGGTCAAGCGCGTCTCGGAATCCGATGTTGAAGAAGGCATCTTCGACGTTAAGGACGACGAAGGCGAAATGCAGTCGCGTCCGCCGATCGTCACGATCATGGGTCACGTCGACCACGGCAAGACCTCGCTGCTTGATGCGATCAGAAAGACCAATGTGGTTTCCGGTGAAGCGGGTGGCATCACCCAGCACATCGGCGCCTATCAGGTCGAGCACAACGGCCACAAGATCACCTTCATCGACACCCCCGGCCACGCCGCGTTCACCGCGATGCGTGCCCGTGGCGCCCAGGCGACCGACATTGCGATCCTTGTGGTTGCCGCCGATGACAGTGTCATGCCGCAGACGATCGAATCCATCGCCCATGCAAAGGCGGCCGGCGTTCCGATCATCGTGGCGATCAACAAGATCGACAAGCATGAAGCCGATCCGCAGAAGGTGCGCAACCAGCTGCTCCAGCACGACGTCTTCGTCGAAACCATGGGCGGTGAAGTTCTCGACGTCGAAGTTTCGGCCAAGAACCGCCTCAACCTCGACAAGCTGCTCGAAGCGGTCCTGCTGCAGGCCGAAATCCTCGACCTGAAGGCGGACACGAGCCGCACGGCCGAAGGTACGGTCATCGAAGCCCAGCTCGACCGCGGACGCGGTTCTGTGGCCACCGTGCTGGTCCAGAAGGGCACATTGAAGCCAGGCCAGATCATCGTTGCTGGCGATCAGTGGGGCCGTGTCCGCGCTCTCGTCAACGATCGTGGTGAGCACGTCAAGGAGGCTGGCCCGTCCATGCCGGTCGAGGTTCTCGGCTTGTCGGGTACGCCATCGGCGGGCGACCGTTTTGCCGTGGTTGAAAACGAAAGCCGCGCTCGCGAAATCTCCGAGTACCGCCAGCGTCTGGCGCGCGACAAGGCCGTTGCCCGTGCATCCGGCCAGCGCGGCTCGCTCGAGCAGATGATGAGCAAGCTGCAGAACACCGGCTACAAGGAATTCCCGCTGCTTATCAAGGGCGACGTTCAGGGCTCGATCGAAGCCATCATCGGCGCTCTCGACAAGCTCGGGACAGACGAGGTTCGCGCCCGTATCGTTCATTCGGGTGCCGGTGGCATCACCGAGTCGGATATCTCGCTGGCCGAATCCTCGGATGCGGCGATCATCGGCTTCAACGTCCGCGCCAACGCGCAGGCACGGGCAGCAGCCGAGCGTGCCGGCATCGAGATCCGCTACTACAACATCATCTACGATCTGGTGGATGACGTGAAGTCGGCGATGTCGGGTCTGTTGTCGCCGGAACGTCGCGAAACCTTCCTCGGCAATGCCGAAATCCTGGAAGTGTTCAACATCACCAAGACCGGCAAGGTCGCGGGTTGCCGTGTCGTCGAAGGCAAGGTCGAACGTGGTGCCGGTGTCCGCCTGGTGCGCGACAACGTCGTCATCCACGAAGGCAAGCTCAAGACCCTCAAGCGCTTCAAGGACGAAGTCTCCGAAGTGCCGGTGGGCCAGGAATGCGGCATGGCCTTCGAAAACTACGAAGACATCCGCGCCGGAGACACGATCGAGTGCTTCCGCGTCGAACACATCACCCGCACGCTGTAAGCGCCACGGGTTTGATGGATGCAAAAATGGCGGCCTCTCGGCCGCCATTTTTCGTTTGATGTTTTTTCGCTGGGGCTGATGAAATCTGCTTCCCGATCCTGGCGTCCACCGACTGTGCGTTCGAGCCGCGGATTGCGAAGAACAGGAAGATCGCAGCCCAGAGGATCGACTTTTCGGCGCCGCCGAGGCCTTCGCCCTGAACGACGCCATGGAAATAGACGGTCACCAGCAACACGATCATCGCGGCAAAGGATGCCGGGCGGGTGAAGAGGCCGATGGCGACCAGAATGCCGCCGAAGAACTCAGTTGCGGCAAGAAGCGGCGACCAGAAGACGCCCGGATAGAAACCAAGCCCTTCTACCATGCCGACGGCGCCGAACGGGTTCATGATCTTGCCATAGCCATGGGTGACTAGCAGAACGCCCGCGACCACGCGCAGGATGGTTTCGGCGGTCGTGCCGAGCGGCAGATAGAGGCGGGCAAGGCTGGGCAGGATCGGTTGCGGACGGCTGGAAGAAATGTCGGTCATTGGGTTCCCCGAGGGTTGTTGCACTGCGGCATTCTGTTGCCGCGAATTCCGCCAAGGGCAACCGTCAGGGATTTGAAACTTGATAAATTTAGTTGACATTCCCGCGAGATGATCGTGCGCTTGTCGCTTGTCGCTTGTCGCTTGTCGCTTGTCGCTTGTCGCTTGTCGCTTGTCGCTCGAAAGGTTATTGGCAAGGCCATGCGCCTCTTGCGGGCGGAATGAGCTTTGCCATTTGCCGCAAGAACGGCAGCATGCCCATGAAAGGACATTCGAACGATGAGCGACAAACCCCGCGTCACCATCCTCTACTGTACCCAGTGCAGCTGGCTCCTGCGGGCCGCGTGGATGGCCCAGGAACTGCTCTCGACCTTTTCCGATAGCTTGGGCGAAGTGGCGCTCATCCCCGGCACGGGTGGCAATTTTGAAATCCGCGTCAATGACGAACTTATCTGGGAGCGCAAGCGTGACGGCGGCTTTCCGGGACCGAAGGAGCTGAAACAGCGGGTGCGTGACATCATCGAGCCCGAACGGGATCTCGGCCATACGGACCGGACCTGATCGCGCGTGACAAGCACCCTCATTGGCGTCTTTGTCGCCTCGTTCCTGTCGGCGACGCTGTTGTTCGGCCTGTCCGAGGCAGCTCTGGTGCTTGCGGTGCAGGCAGGCGAGGTCCCGGTGACCGCGCTCTTCGTCGCTGCGACTATGGGCAATGTGCTCGGCGCGGTTCTCAATTTCCTCCTCGGCCGCTTCCTGATCCGTTTTGAAAGCCGCCGATGGTTCCCGCTTAATCCGAGAAACCGCGCAAAGGCCGAAGCGCTGTTTGCGCGCTACGGCCGCCCGGTGCTTCTGTTTTCCTTCCTCCCCGTCATCGGCGATCCGCTGACGCTTGTGGCCGGCCTGCTGCGAACGCCGCTTCCCGTCTTCCTTGCCTATGTGACGATTGGCAAGGCCGCCCGTTATGCTCTCATCCTCTGGGGCATCACTCTTCTCGGCTGATCCTCAGCGATAGGGAGAGTGGCAATATTTGTAGATGCCACCATAGGTCAGGAACCTGTTGGTCTGCGGATTGTAGGAGCGATAGCGCGCAAGGCACCACTCCACGTGCAGATTGGCCGCGTCACGATAGGCGGGTCGAGGCGTCACGTAAACCTCGACGCCCGGTCGATAGTAGGGCCTGTAATACGGCCGGTAGGCGTAGGGTGCTGCATATGGTCGATAGGGTCTGTAGGGGCGGTATTCGTAGGGGCGATAAGGCCGGTAGCCGGTGCCGTTCCATCCGCGATAATCGATCGTTTGAAGCGGGTTGGCTGCGGTTGTCTCAACGGCCGGTGCGGCAAGCGGCACCGCCTGTAGCCCTGCCGATGGCGTGATGATTGAAAGCGCGCTGAACACACTTCCAAATATGAAACTGCGATATCCCGACATGCTGTTTCCTCCCGTCGAAGGCGGCATCGCCCGCATCGTATTGACATATGGCCGCAGTCTCGGTTCGCGACCCGCATCCACTGTGGTTTATCGGGCAGGTACGGCCGCGCGTGCAGCCCAATCTTTGACAACGATTAGAGCACAGATTTTATTCTGGGTATTCACGCGGTCGTGATGCCGCGCCGTCGGCCGCTTGCGTTCAGGAAATCGACGTTTCATAAAGTGATAGCATCACTCTGTTTTGATTACCCCGCAAGCGGCCCGACTTTCCATCGCTGCCCAAAGCCGTAGTTTATCTTTTTCTTTGCCATTCCTGTTTGACGACGAGGATACATCTCTTGAGCCTGAAATTCGGAACCAGCGGTTTGCGCGGCCTTTCTGTCGATCTGGACGGGCCTGCTGCCGCAATCTATTCCACCGCCTTTGCCCGTTATCTCTTTGCCTCCGGCCAGGCCCAGCCCGGCGACCGCATCATGATCGGCCGCGATTTTCGTGCCTCCAGCCCCTCGATAGCGGCAATCTGCGCCGGGGCGCTCTCCCGCGCTGGGTTCAGGGTCGTGGATTGCGGCATGGTACCGACGCCAGCCCTTGCGCTTTATGCCGGCGCGCAGAAGGCTGCCGCGCTGATGGTCACCGGCTCCCATATCCCCGCTGATCGAAACGGCATCAAATTCTATCGTCCGGATGGCGAGATCGCCAAACCCGACGAGGAGGCGATTGGCGCCGAAGCCTCGAAGCTGATAGTCGAAGGCGAGCCGATCGATGCCACCCCCGCGGAAGCTGAAGACGGCATGGCCCCCGCAAGCGAGCAGTTCCTGACGCGCAACAAGGCCATCCTGCCGGAAAAGGCGCTCGCCGGCCTGCGCATCGGCGTCTACCAGCACAGCACGGTCGCCCGTGACCTGTTCATGGATGTCCTGTCACATTACGGCGCAGAGGTTATTGCGCTCGGCCGATCCACCGATTTCATCCCCGTCGATACGGAAGCCGTCTCCGCCGCCACCATCGAGAGCCTCAAGGGCTGGGCAAGCGAACATCGGCTGGATGGCATCGTCTCCGCCGACGGCGACGGCGACCGGCCGCTGGTGGCGGATGAGGCCGGCATGCCCCTGCGTGGTGATTTCATCGGGTTGGTGGCCGCCCAGTTTGTCGGTGCCACCATCGCCGTCACACCCGTCACCTCCAATTCCGGCTTGGAACGCCATATTCCGGTGCTGCGCACCCGCGTCGGATCGCCCTATGTGATCGAAGGCATGACCTGCGCGATCGCGAACGGAGAAAAAGGTGTCGTGGGCTTCGAGGCCAATGGCGGCACTCTGACGGCCACGCCTTTCACCATCAACGGCACCACGCTGACGCCGCTCCCAACGCGTGACAGCTTCCTGCCAGCGCTTGCAGTTTTCTCTTTCGCCAAATCGAAGGGCATCACCCTTTCGGCGCTTGCCGCAAGCTATGCGCTGCCGGTCGCGGTTGCCGATCGCATTGAAAATTTCTCGTCTGAGACGAGTGCAGCCTTGATGGCGTATCTGCGGGCAAGCCGTGAAAATCTCGCCGCCTTCCTGTCTAGCATCGATCGTCCGGAGACCGTCAGCGACATTGATGGGCTGCGCGTCACCCTTGCCGATGGCCGCGTCATCCACTTCCGCCCCTCGGGTAATGCACCGGAAATGCGCTGCTACGTCGAAGCAGAAACCGAAGCGGCGGCCTTGGCTTTGCTTGAAGAGGGGTTGAAACGGATTAGCGGCTTTTCAGAGGGGCACGCGTAGTTGCTTTCGTCTGAAATTTTGAAAGCGAAAAACAACTGGAATCAGAGGCTTCCAATATTTTTTTGAGGCCTCTGACACAAAACTGCAAAAACCCTGTTGACACCTGCGGCCCGTCCCCTTACATCCCAGCCCGTCGCCCAGATGGCGGAATTGGTAGACGCGCCAGCTTCAGGTGCTGGTACTCGAAAGGGTGTGGAGGTTCGAGTCCTCTTCTGGGCACCATTCCATTCTTCAGCATTGTTTATGCTGATTTTTTCCGAACATTTTTTCTAACTGTGCAGCCTTCGGGCTGCTGGAAAAAATGGATTCGGGTGTTTCCGGGATGACGTTGTGGATAGCAGGCATCTCAATCGGGACGCGGCTTTGACGCCGGGAACACTGGAAAACAGCAGCTCGTTTCGCTCGCCGCAGGTATACGACCTCGCCGCCCTGCTTTCCTTCCCGAAGATCGAAGAAACCCTGACCGGTATCGGCCGCGAACTTACCCAGATCCACGACGAGACGCCGCGCATTGTGCATTACGTCTCGGACCTGCACCGATGGCTGATCACGCAGATCGCCCTTTCTCTCTATTTCGATCAGGTAACAGGCATCGATCCTGCGGGATTGACGGTCTCACGGCTTTTGAAAATGAAGCCCCTCAAGCCATATGCCAGCCGAAATACCTTCTCTTCCCATTTCCTGCAGATGCGGCGCTTCAACATCTTCATGGTCGAAGCGCAGGGAGATATGCGCACGCGCCCGCTTATCCCCGGCGAAGATGCACTGCGACTGATTCGCATCTGGCTTGATGAACATCTGGCCGCGCTCGATGGTCTCGACGGCGGTGAGAGAGTTGCTTTTTCCAAGGCTCATCCCGCCTTGCTCTACCACGCCTAGCCGCGCATCGCCCGTGATCTTCTTGCCAATCCACGCTGGTCCGATCCGCCGGCAAGCATTGGAATTTTCACCCTTTCCGGCATGGGCAGCAATCTGCTGCATGACCTTTTGGCGCGTGTTCCCTTCCCGCGTAATCGCGAGGAACATTCGAATATCGGTCCGCTGCGCCCCCGCAATCTCGTTACCCGTTACGGTGTTTCCCGCAGCCAGGTCGTCCGCCTGCTTTCCCGCGCACAGGAGGTCGATAATCTTGGCTGGAGCAAGCCGCCCTATGACGGCGATGTCTGGATTTCCAAGCGTCTAGTCGATGACTACATGGCGTGGCAGGCAGTCAAGCTCGCGACCATTTCCCAGGCATTTGCAGAGGCCCAGGCTCTTCTTTGAGATTGACGGTAACGGGCCTGCGTCACAGCGTGTGGTCCAGAAAATACCATTGATTGATGTGGCGGCTGACGATGGGCTCGATAACGCCGTTCAACCGCTCCACATCATCGGCCAGCGCCGCGCCGGGATCGTCTGTCTCTGGCAGATCGATCGGCTTCAGCCATCGGCAAATGAAGCGCGATCCCCCTTTGCGCACCACATAAAACGGAACGATCCGCGCGCCGGCATGCCGGGCAAGACGCACCGCGATCGCCAGATTTCCGGAAAGGTGCGTCGGCCGGCCGAAAAAGGGAGCCATGATGCCGTCGTCGAAGCCTTCATCGCCGAAGATTGCGACAAGGCCGTCATGCGCCATCAGGCGCTTCATGGCGGGCCGCACGCCCTTGACGCCCGGGGGAAACAGTCCCAGGTCCAGCCTGTTGCGCACGTGGCGCGCAATCCTGTGTTCGACCCGGCTTTCCGGCGGCATGTAGAAGGTGGTGATAGGAATTTTCAATCGACGATGCGCAACCGAAATCAGTTCCCAATTGCCAAGATGCAGACCGAGCACGACAACCGGACCCTGCGCATAGGCCTCGCGCAAATTTTCCTCGCCTTCAAGCGTGACGCTGTCAGATGCATCGATGCGGGCAAGGACGGAAAATTCCGCCATGACGCGCCCTTTGCTGCGCCAGTGCAGACGGGCGGTGGAGGCCGGATCGAGATCCGGGCGTATCCGCGCCAGATTTTCCGCGATGCGTTGATTTCGTGCCGGAAAGAGATGGCGGATCGCACCGTAGTGGAAAGCGCCGAGCTCTGAAGCGAGCCCGGCGGGAAGGAGCCGCAGCAGATTGTAGCTCAAGAGCTTCGGCAGATCGCGCAGCGTGTCATGGATCCAGTAGCGGAAAAAACGACGGCGAGCATCCGCACCCTTGACGATGTCGGCAAGCGGCGGCGCCTTTTCGTCTTCCCAGACGAATGCCTTGCGGGTGGTCAGTGCAGGATCGTCGGATTTGGTCCGTAGATTTTTTTTCATCTTGGATGGATTGTCACCGGCAGGCCGCCCATCGGGCGCAGTGTAAGTCTCGATGCAGGACGAACGGCGATGCCCGGCACAAGTCGTACCTTAAACCGCTGCGCGAGAATGGCGAGGCACAGGATAGATTCAGTGAGGCCGAATTGAAGCCCTGCGCAGATGCGCGGTCCGCTCGCAAAGGGAATATAGGAGTAGGGAACCGGACGGAATCCACCAAGAAAACGTTCCGGAATGAAGTGGTTCGGCTTGTTCCAGATGTCGGTGTTCCGGTGCAGCAGCCAGGGCGATATGGTAATAAGGGCGCTGGGAATGACATCAATGTCGCCAATGCGATCGGCGTCGCGGGCCTGCCGCCCGAGCAGCGGGACCGGTGGGTAAAGCCGCAAGGTTTCTTCAATCACGGCGCGACAATATTCGAGCTTCGGCACGTCTGCGAGCGTCGGCGGTGTGTGGCCGCAAACCCGTTCGATCTCGGCGTGCAGTGCATCTTCAGCCCAGGGCGCGTTGGCGAGCAGATACCACGCCCATGTCAGCGTTGCTGCCGTCGTTTCCTGCCCCGCCATGAAGATGGTGGCGGCTTCGTTGCGAAGGGCGCGCAGATCAAGCCCCAGTTCCGGATTTTTCTGCTGCCGGCGAACGAGCAGATCCAGCATCGAACCGTCCTGCGCCTTTCCTTCCAGATGATTGCTGGCGACACGGTCGATCACGGTGCGGACGCGTGTGATCGCCCGCTTCAGGCGCGGGGTCTTGAGAAGCGGGATGCCGTTGTCGAAACCTGCGACATAGGCAAGATTGACGTTATCGACGAGGCCTTGAAAGCTGTTGAAGCCTTCGACGATTTCGCCGGCATCGTTCGGCCCGATCTTATCGCCAAAAACGGCGCGTGCGATAATTTCTGCCGTCAGGCCGCCCATTTCCGCCAGACCGTCGATGACGGTGCCTGCCGGCAGCAGGCTCCACCGTTTCACCAGGTCGAGGGTCGATTCTTCCATATGGTGAGCGAAATCCGGAAGCCGGTTTTTATGGACGATATCGCTGACGAGTGGCCGTCTGCGCTTCCAGGTCTCGCCATCGGAGATGAAAAGCCCGTCGCCCAGGAGGTATTCCAGCGCGCGGCGCATTGCCGGGCTCTTGCGTTCGAAATTGTCGTTTCGCGTCGCAAGCACGTACTTGACCTGCTCCGGCACGTTGACCACGACCAGCTGCCGCCCGAGGCCGCGCATCTGGGAAATGCGGCTGCGATAATCATTCTTGCGGAAAACACTCAGATAGTCCTTTCGGACGAGCAGGAGCATTCTGAGATAATCGCGAGGCGGGCCAGTAAACGGAGCGGGCCTGGCTGGCTCGAAATATCCGTCGCCCTGCCTTTCGATGATATTCGGCGGGGCCACCCGAAACGACAAACGCATATAAAGATAATCCTGAACTGGGCATGGGAAAAATCGGCCGAAATTTGGCAGTAACAAATCCGACAGTACATGGCGGCAGAGAAACATACATATGATAATTTACGACCGTTTATTGTTCGCAGAGGGTAGCCCGGCGAGCCCCCCATGCCTTGACGCGTTCGCCGCCGCATCTCGGCAACCGGCCCTTGCCTAAAGTCGCCCGTTCCGTTCTTGTGGCCTCATGATGGCAACAATCCGAATCGCAGCCGCCTTTGTCCTGAGGGAAGATGGTGAAACGCTTCTTGTGAGAAAGCGCGGCACTCGTGCTTTCATGCAGCCCGGCGGCAAGCTTGAGCCGGGTGAAGACGCGCGATCGGCGCTTTTGCGTGAGATCGAGGAGGAAATCGGCCTCGCCTTGACCAGCGACCGGCTCGTGCCGCTCGGTCATTTCGAAGCCGACGCCGCCAATGAACCGGGAAGTCGCGTGGTCGCCGATGTCTTTCGCATCGATGTCGCGATGCTGAAAGTTACGCCAGCAGCCGAGATCGAAGAAATCGTCTGGATCCTGCCGGAGCAGGCCGAGGCGCTCGACCTTGCGCCTCTCACCCGCGATCATATCCTGCCCGCCTATCGCGCCAGCCTTGTGGCGGCGTCCTGAACCGACGAGGAGTATGCAGATGACGATGATGGATTGGAAGACGATTACGATTCCCGATCTTGCGGACAAGGCGGTGCTGATCACCGGCGCCTCCACCGGCATTGGTGCAGCGCTCGTTCGCGCCTTTGTCGCACAGGGTGCAAAGGTCGCCATCCACTACAATGAGAGCCGCACCGCTGCCGAAGCACTCTCGGACGAGGTCGGCAAGGACGTGACATTCCTCGTGCAGGGCGATGTCTCCCAGGATGGCGAAACGGAGCGGGTCGTCGAGGCCGCTGCCAGCCATTTCGGTCGACTTGACGGCCTTGTCAACAATGCTGGCGGCATGCTCGGCCGGGTCACTACCGCCGAAATGACCGATGCCCAATACGAGCGCGTGATGAACCTCAATGCCCGCTCGGTGCTTGCCGCCACCCGCGCCGCGCATCCCCATCTCGCCCGCCAGGGCGGCTTCATCATCAACACCACCTCGATTGCCGCCCGAAACGGCGGTGGTGGTGGCGCGATCCTCTACGCCGCCTCCAAGGGGTTTGTTTCCACGATCACCAAGGGCCATGCCAAGGAATTCACGGGCGACAAGATCCGTGTCAACGGGGTGGCGCCCGGTGTCATCACCACGCCGTTCCATGAGCGCTATACCTCGCCGGAAATGCTCGATGCGCAGCGCCGCACGGTGCCGATGGCGCGCCTTGGTACGCCGGACGAATGCGTCGGCGCCTATCTGTTCCTTGCCTCCGAGATGCTCTCGGGCTACGTCACCGGCCAGATCATCGAGGTCAACGGCGGCCAGTTGATGCCGTGACGGCAAACCAGGGAAAGACGGCTTGGAAACCGAACTCTATCTGCCGATCAAGCGGTTTCTCGAAGCGGCCGGCTATGCAGTCAAGGGCGAAATCGGCGGCTGCGATATCGTCGGCCTCGGTGCCGATGATCCGCCCGTTGTCGTCATCTGCGAACTGAAGCTCTCCTTCAATCTCGAACTCGTGCTGCAGGCGGTTGATCGCGCAGCAGCAAGCGATGAGGTCTGGATCGCCGCCCGCGTCTCGGCAAAAGGCAAGGGCCGCGAGCGAGACCGCCGCTTTCGCGATCTCTGCCGTCGCCTGGGCTTCGGCATGCTCGGCGTTTCCGATCTCGGCGTGGTCGATATCCTCGTCAGTCCGGCTGCGATCCTCCCGCGCAAGAACACCAAACGCCGCTCCCGTCTGGTTGCCGAGCATCAACGCCGCAAGGGCGACCCGACCGGTGGCGGCGCCACCCGCCAGCCGATCATGACGGCCTATCGCCAGCGCACCCTCGACATGGCCCGCCTGCTCGAAGCCGGCCCGCTGCGCCCGCGCGACCTCAAGGCCGCCGCTCCCGATGCCGCCGCCATCCTCCTGCGCAACGTCTATGGCTGGTTCGACCGGCTCGACCGCGGCATCTATGGCCTCAATGACACAGGGCGCGCGGCGATTGCCCGCTGGCCCGGCATCGCCGCCGTCGAAGATTGACAATTCCTCACATGCGCAACCATAGTCTGCGCCATTGAGCGGGTGTTTTCTGCGGTGTTGGGGATGAGGGTTTGTATTGCCGTCGTTGCGGCACTGGGGAGCATATTGCCGATCGCGGCGTCTGCAAGGGCGGATGTCGTCGCGCGTCCGTCCACCGCCGAAGGCTCCGTCATTTCGCGCAAGTCGGGCGAAGAAGCGCGCTTCATCGAACTCCACAATTGGCGTGGTGTGGATGTCGATCAGGCGCTGCTTGCCGGGGATATCCTGCGCACCAACGCCGTAGGGCGTCTGGCCATCCTTTTTGCTGACGATACGCAAGTGCGTATGGGGCGGAACACCACCCTCGTCGTCAAGTCGATCAATACCAGCGCCGATAGCCGCCTGGAGCTTCAGGGCGGTACCATCTGGGCTCGCGCCAAACGCGGTGGCAATGGCATTGCGGTTGATACGCCGGCAGCCGCCGCCGCTATCCGCGGCACGGACTGGACGTTGACGGTCGAAGGCGATCACACCACGCTCTCCGTCTTGGAAGGCTCCGTGTCGCTCTCCAACCCACAAGGCTCCGTCACGGTTGCGAGAGGCGAGGGTGCCACGGTTTCGATCGGTCAGGCGCCGCGCAAATATACGCTCGTCAATCTGGAAGAGCGCGAGCAGATCCTGCTGTACAGCGAGCTCCGCGGCATTTTCTCAGGTCTGGCGGTCAGCAACCGCAAACCCGCAGCACTGCGGGCCGAGCGGGCACGCATCCTTGCGCTTGGCGAGAATGTCCGCAGCCCGGAAGACCGCGTGCTGCTGGCGGAAGCCGCGCTTGAATATGACGGCTTTGCCGCGGCAAAGGCGGCTCTCGCCTCCCTGCCACGGCCATTGCCCTCTCCACTCGAGGCCCGTGCCAAGCTGGTCGAGGCGATGATTGCCGGCGATGACCTGCGTTATGAGCAAGCCGCAAACCTCTTCCGCGCCGCCATGCCGGGCCTCAGCCGCGATCGCCGCGCATCAGCCGCATACGGCCTCTGGTTTGCCGAAGCGCTTGCCAATCCCGACCGGCAGCTCCCCCCGCCAAACATCGCCAGTTACGACGACAGCCCCGTCGCCATCCTCGCTCAGGCCTCCGTCATCGCCAACGACCGCGGAATGGCCGCCGCGATCGATTTCCTCAAGGCTGCCGAGAAGCGCTTTCCTGACGACGCCCGCCTGCCGACCGCCATTGCCGGCCTTGCCTTCGAACTCGACCGCCGGGACGAGGTGCGCGAGGCTCTCGCCCGCGCCCTGGCGCTTGATCCCGATAGTCCGGCAGCGCTCCTGACCAGCGCGCGTTTCCGCACGGCCATCGACAGCGATCTCGATGGCGCGCTGGCCGAGTTGGAGCACGCCGTAAAGGTGGCGCCGGGGGCGGATGCTGTCTGGAACGAGATCGGTATCGTCCAGAGTGATCGCAACGCCATCGTCGAGGCCGATGATGCCCATCGCCGGGCGATCGAGCTTAATCCACAGAACGCCGCGCTCTATGCCAACTATGCCCGTTTCCTGATGGACAACGAGCAGATCAGGGCGGCGAAGTCGGCGCTCGATATTGCCGAAAAGCTCGATGCCAAGTCCTATGCCGTTCTTGCCGCCAAGGGGCGTTATCTCCTGCGCATGGGTCAGACGGATGAAGGCGAGCGCACGCTGCTCGAAGCTTCCTCGATCAATCCGACTTATGGCGACAGCCTGATCGGCCTTGCGATTGCCGCCTATCAGTTGGGCAATGAGGAAGAAGCGATCCAGGCGCTCGACAATGCCGATCGCTATGAAAACGACAACCCCTCCATCCCGTTGATCCGCTCCGGTATCGCGCTCGACCAGTTCCGGGCCGATGAGGCGATCATACAGGCGCGCGAGGCGCTGAAACGCCGCCAGGCGCGCGGCGGCTATTACAGCGGCTACGATGCCAACCGGCAGGTCACGTCCTTCCTCGGCATCACCCTCGACAATCTGGGCTTGAGCGAGTGGGGCGAGTATTACGCTGACCGCGGTTACGACCCGTTCAAGGGCTCGTCCTATCTCGACGAGGCGGATTCCGGGCGCAACACCCCGTTTAGCGGCGATGCACCGCTCCTGACCCCGCAGGAGCGCAAGCAGCCCGGCAGCTCGACCTTCTCCTCGCAGATGCAGGCCCTGATGCTCGACCCGATGGCCGTTGCCGGCGAAACCAGGCGCAATTCGCTGGAAGGACGCGCGTTCTTCGAGGCTGCTTTGACCGGTGGCGTTATGTGGGAAAAGGACGGAGATCTCGGCTGGCGCGATGATCTTCTGTTGCAGGGCACGAGCTACGCAACGGTGCCGATGAGCTACTATCTCCAGGCCGAGATGGTCCGGCCGGAAAGCCCGCGCGAAAACGACCGTGACGACCTCAAGGGCGTAAACGCCGAAATCGGCCTGCGTCCGACGCTGGAGGATAACATCTTCCTCTTCGCCAATGCGGGCCACCGCGATCAGGGCTATCCTGGTCCGGATTGGAATCCCACGCCCTATGACGTGAGCGATACCGACTTTGCCAATATCGGCATCGGCTGGGCACACACGATCTCGGATCGAAACGTCATCCAGGCCTTTGTGGCTGGAAACGACATCCGCGAGCATACGGAATTCGATTATGTCGATTTCTTTGGTGACTTGAATCAACTGAAGGAAAACACGCGGCAGCGCACTTTGACCGCGGGCATTTCTCATATGCTCGGCATAGGCCCGGTCACGCTGCGCTACGGTGCAGAAGGCAGCGTCTGGAAGGGCGACTACGACTATTCGGTTTACACCTTCTGGAATGGCGACGAATACGTCTCGCCGAATTTCGAATCCAATGGCCGTTCCGCGCGCCTTTACGCAGATGCCCTGTGGGAAATCGATCACTCGCTTCAGGTGCAGGGTGGCATCTACTACAATTGGGCGGAAGATTATGACGATTGCGGCTGCGTCGACCCGCGCATCGGCATCGCCTGGGCGCCAATCGAGAACCATTGGCTGCGTGCCTATTACCGCGAAGATACCAGCCTCGATTCCAGTTATACGCTTTCGCCGATCTCCACTGTAGGCCTGGCACCGCTCGATCTGCCGCTTGTCACGACAGGTCAGTCGAAGACGGCCGCAGTCCGTTGGGATGCAGAATGGTCAGAGCGCTTCTTTACCGCGGTCGAGTATCAGCACCAGACTTTGGATGGCCTGTCGCTCCGTGTGCCGGATGTGCTCTACACCCGGTTCGGCGCCAGCGAAGGTCGTATCGATCGCCTTAATCTCAGTGCCAATTACTGGATCGGCGGCGGCTTGGGTGCTTATGGGTCTTTTACATTGATCGATAGCACAAACACGTCTCCAGGTGTTCCGGAGGATATCGGCTTGCCCTTGGTCCCGGAATACCTGGCCCAGCTGGGGCTTACCTATGTCGATCCGTCCCGTTGGACCGCAACCGTCGGCCAGACTTTTGTGGGGAAGCGCGCCGGCACCGATAGCGGCCTGGAACTCGATCCCGTCTCGCTCACCAATATCGGCGTCTCCTGGAAGTCGCCGGATGGCCATCTCGAAACAAGCCTGCAGCTTCTCAATGTCTTCGATACGGATTTCGACGTTGCCGAGGGCGTAGCCGCCCCCGGCCGCACGCTGCTTGGCAGCATCCGCGCGCGGTTCTAGGTCGAATTTGCGTTGCTCCTCAAGAGCCGGCCATTGCTTGATTGAGCCCGGGGATATGTGGAAATAAACAAAATAGGCCTTGAGCGAAAAACCACGTTCGGCACTAGAGAAATCCCGCGTGTCGCTTCCCATATGCCTACTGCATAATTCCTTAAACCGGAATCGGTTCAAGGATAAAATTATGCAGCAGAAGGTTACAGCGACCTCGGTGCCTCATATATGAGGCACGGCGCTGTAATGTGCTTCCAAGCACATCGCTCAGTAAATAAGGACCGATTTCATGACCGATAAATCCCCCGCCGATAATTTCCCCGCCGGCTACGAAGTTCCCAAGGTCTGGACCTGGGACAAGGGCAATGGCGGCCAGTTTGCCAATATCAACCGCCCGATCGCCGGCCCGACCCATGACAAGGATCTGCCGGTCGGCAAGCATCCCCTGCAGCTCTATTCGCTGGCGACGCCGAATGGCGTGAAGGTAACTATCATGCTGGAAGAGCTTCTGGCTGCCGGCCATACGGGCGCGGAATACGACGCCTGGCTGACCAGGATCGGCGAAGGTGACCAGTTCGGTTCCGGCTTTGTCGACGTCAACCCGAATTCGAAGATCCCGGCTTTGATGGACCATTCGACGCCGGAGCCGACCCGCGTCTTCGAAAGCGGCTCGATCCTGCTGTATCTTGCCAACAAGTTCGATGCCTTCCTGCCCAAGGACCACAAGGCGCATACCGAAACGATGAACTGGCTGTTCTGGCAGATGGCCTCGGCACCCTATCTCGGCGGCGGTTTCGGTCATTTCTATGCCTATGCTCCGATGCATATCAAATACGCCATCGATCGGTTTTCGATGGAGGTGAAGCGCCAGCTCGACGTCCTCGACCGGCATCTGGCCGACAACCGCTATATGGTAGGCTCCGAATATTCGATCGCCGACATCGCCATCTGGCCCTGGTACGGCAGTCTGGCGCTCGGCAAGCAGTATGGCGAATCCGGCGCCTTCCTTGAGGTCGAGAGCTACAGGAACCTGCAGCGCTGGACGGCTGAAATTGCCGAGCGCCCGGCGGTCACGCGCGGCCGTATCGTCAATCGTGCTTTCGGCGAGCCTTCGGAACAGCTACACGAACGTCACGATAGCTCGGATTTTGAAACGAAGACGCAAGACAAGATTGCCCAAGGCGCAGCGAGCTGACGCCAGGATTGAGGAGAATATGATGGCCAGACCGCCCGAAATGACGAAACACAGGGGTTTCCCCTCCGGCATGCCGGGCCATGGCCATCACTTCACCATCCGCCGGGCAAATGAGAAGGGGGCAACGCCGCTCAAGGCATTGGCTCGCCTTGCACGCCCGAACACGATCGAGCAGAAGGTGGATGCCGCCTTCCTGCACGCGCTGTGGCATCATTTCGGCAACGAGCCCTTCGAACGCGGCAATCTCGATGCCGGCCGTCTCAATCTCCTTTTTGGTCGTGAAGTCGTGCCGGCGGAAACCCCCTTCGACCCCACGTCCTACGAAGCCTTGCTTGTCATCGACGAACGGGTTGGTCGCAAGAACTTCCCGGAAGCGTTCGAAGATGTGTTCGAGGTGTGATCTCCCTTGTTCTGAAGGTCGGCATCGGTGCCATCGCCCGGAATCACTGCGGCGTGACACCCCTCTCGAACTCCTTGAAGAGCGCATCGGAAGCTGTTGAGACGCTGATTAATCACTCCCCATAAATAGTAGTTCAGAAATGCTGAAAATACCGCATCCTATGGATGTGCTCAGTGATTCGCCCCAGGTGGCCGCGTTCAGGTCGGATAGGTGAGCCGAACGATTTCGCTAAATGATTTAGCCGGGGGAAGGCGCAATGCACAAGCGCGATGAAGTCGAGAACTGGGCAGTTCACAGGGCACAGCAGATTGTAATGCGGGAAGGTATGGACCTCGTGCTTTCGGCACGGGATCTTGATCCCAAGATCATCCGCATCCGGGGCAAGCAGCTCGCCATGGCAATCGCGACCTCGCTCGTCGAGGCGTCCGCCGTCCAGGCCGATTGATACCGGGCAGGGAAGGGCGCGGGGGCGAACTTCTCTGGCAACCCCCTAAATCTGACAATTGTTATTGCGATCGCCGTAGCTACACTCGAACAGCGAGTTGCAACGGGGGTTGTGCAATGTCTTTCCTTTCGGATATGGCGCTTGAGCAGAGCGAAATCGAAGTCGTATTCGGCGCGCTCGAAGAGTGGTGCCAAAAGACGAATGTGAAGATCGACAGCCCAGACGGGCGCGATGTCGCAACCGTGATGCTCGGCCTCTACAAGACCGGCCACAACAGCAAGCCGGCGATCCTGGAAGCCATGCTCAAGGTCAACGGCCTGGAGCAGGTTTGAGCAACGTCCTTTCGGTGACGAGGGCTACTTGCATGGTGCAAGTCGAGTTTCTATATTCGACCCATGCAGCGCAAGAATTTCGATGAGATGAATTGCCCGATTGCCCGCACCCTCGACAGGGTGGGGGAGTGGTGGAGCATTCTCATCCTGCGCGACGCCTTTTTCGGCCGCACCCGCTTCGACGAGTTCCAGAAGAGCACCGGCATCGCACCCAATATCCTGACGCGACGGCTGAAATCCCTGGTCGAGGCCGGCCTGCTGGAGAAGCGCGCCTACCAGGAGCGCCCCACTCGCTATGAGTATATCCTGACCGACATGGGCCGCGATTTGCAGCCCCTGTTGATCGCCCTTTCCGATTTTGGCAACCGCTATTTCGCCGACCGCGGCGTCACCATGCAGATCACCGACAAATCCACGGGCAACCTCGCCATCCCCACCTACGTCGATGCCGCCACAGGCAAGACAATCGACCCCGCCAGCTTTGCCATTCGCTCGGTCCGCCAGCGCTAAAGCATGTCGCGCAAAAGTGCGCAGCGGTTTTGCGACAACGACATGCGTAAAAACAGACACTTAAAGCGCTAGGCGTGAATCTGAAAGATCGCGACGCGCTTTAAGGGCCGTTGCACTGCGCGACGGTCGCGTTGAAAAGGCGTGTTCCCGATATGCCCGTAACAATCTGGAAGGCGTTGGCAAAACTGGCGGCTGCCCAAGCCCGCTCTTCATCCTCCTTGCTTGCGGGGAGAGGCCAGCGGCAAGAGAATACTGTGGCTATTGCCGGAGTTCGTCGTCCTCGGTCTCCAACGCCCTGCCGAGCGCTACACCAATGCTGGCCGTCCCCTATAGGCTGGCTCCCTGAACATTATCTCCCCTCTCTCCGAACGTTCTTGCTGAAGGGAGACTTAACTCCGCTCCACCATTTTCGCAGTAGTTACTTGCATTATGAAAGTAACTACCTTATACAGCGCCACTCAAACTGCGCGTCACCCGCCGCCAACCGCCAAACGGGAGATATTGAATGCTGTCCTCCGCCATCTCTGCCCGTCTCTCCGAGCGCTCCATTCACTATGGATGGGTGGTCGCCGCCACCGCCTTCCTCACCATGCTGGTTACGGCGGGCACCATCGGCGCGCCCTCGGTGCTGCTCCTGCCCCTGCAGCGCGAGTTCGGCTGGGAAGCCTCGTCGATCTCCGCGGCACTTGCCATCCGCTTCTTCCTCTTCGGCCTGATGGCACCCTTTGCCGCCGCGCTCATGAACCGCTACGGCCTGCGCCGCATGGCGCTCACCGCGCTCTGCATCATTTTCTCCGGCATGGGGCTGTCGCTGTTCATGACCGAGCTTTGGCAGCTGATCGTGCTCTGGGGCTTCGTCATCGGCATCGGCACGGGGCTTACCGCCATGGTCATGGGTGCGACCATCGCCACGCGCTGGTTCACCGCCCGCCGCGGTTTCGTCGTCGGCCTTCTGACCGCCAGCACTGCCACCGGCCAGCTCGTCTTCATGCCGCTGGTCGCGGCCCTGACCGAAGCCTATGGCTGGCACAGCGCCGTCATCTTCATCATCGCCATGCTGCTTGTCTGCGCCGTCGCCATGCTGCTTTTCATGCGCGACCGTCCCTCCGATCTCGGCCTCAGGCCCTACGGCCAGACGGTGGACGAACCCCCGGCAGCTGCCGCGCTTTCAAGCAATTCGCCGATCGACATATTGATCGAGGCCGCAAAGACACGGATCTTCTGGGTGCTGTTCCTGTCGTTCTTCGTCTGCGGCCTGTCCACCAACGGCCTGATCCAGACGCATTTTGTCTCGCTCTGCGCCGATTACGGCATGACCCCGGTCGCCGCCACGGGTTTCCTGGCAATCATCGGCATCTTCGATTTTGTCGGCACCGTCGCCTCCGGCTGGCTGTCGGATCGCTACGACAATCGCTGGCTTCTGTTCTGGTATTACGGGTTGCGCGGCCTCTCGCTGATCTGGCTCCCTTTCACCGGCTTCGAGTTTATCGGCCTTTCCGTCTTCGCCGTCTTTTACGGCCTGGACTGGATCGCCACCGTGCCACCGACCGTGAAGCTCACGGCCCAGCATTTTGGCCGGGAGAAGGCAAACATGGTCTTCGGCTGGGTGTTCTTCGGCCATCAGGTTGGCGCCGCCACGGCGGCGTTCGGCGGCGGCTACATCCGCGACAGCTATGCGAGCTACCTGCCGGCCCTGATGGTCGCCGGCATCGCCTGCCTGATTATCGCGCCGTTCGTCCTCTCCGGCGCACGACAGCGGATGCAGCCCGCCGCGGCATAGCGACGTGCGCAAAGGCCGGTGTCAGTTCACGGTCACCGGCTTTGAGCGTATGCGCGAAACGGTCTCGCGTTCGGCCCGCTTGCAGCGCATCGGCGGCAGGTCGCGGTCCATGAGGTCCATATCCTCAAGCACCATGTCGCCCATCTTCTTGAAGGCGCTGTCGAGCGCACCCGCCCGGTGGGCGGAGCGCAGGAAACCCTTGAGGTGGCGCACCGGATGATCAAGCGGCAACGGCTCCTGTGGATAGACATCGCTCGCCGCCACGATGCGCCCGCTCTCGACGGCGACCATCAGGTCACCGAAGTCGACCACATTCGCCCGGCTGAGCAGGATGAAGGCGGCGCCATCCCGCATCTTCGCGAAGGCCGTGGCGTCGAGGAAACCCTGGTTTTCGCTGGTAGCGGCTGCAACCACGAAGATGAAGTCGCTATTGGACAAAACCTCGTCCAGCCCCGCCGGCTCGACACCATGGTCACGCAGGATCGAGGCCGGCATCCACGGATCGAACGCCCGTGTTGTCGTGCGAAAACCTGATAGCACCCGGTTCAGCGCCTTGCCGAGATCGCCGAAGCCGATGATACCGACTTCCGAGCCGGAGAGGAGCCGAGCCCGGCCATTGCCCTCGCCACCCCAGAGCTCGCGTCCCTCGCGAAAATCGAGATCCGCATCGACAATGCCGCGGGCGATGTTGAGCGCCATGGCAAGCCCAAGCTCGGCCACCGGCTCGGCAAAGACCTGACCTGTCGTCACCACATGGATGCCGCGCTCAAACAGCACCTCATAGGGCATGTTGTTGATGAGGTTGCTCTCGACATTGAGGATGGCCCGAAGCTTGGGCATGCGCTCCAATGTCTGGTGGCTGAGCGGCGGCTGCCCGATGATGTAGCTGATCTCACCGAGAATGGCGTCGTCCAGCCCGGCAACATCCTCTGGATCGGTCTCGATAATCCGATAGCGTTCGTCAAGCGCTGCCCGCGCCTCTTTGGTGAAGATGAGATCAAGCGTGCGTGGCTCCGGCGCACTGATGACGAGTTTTTTCTGCCCCGCAGCCATTCCTGTTCCTCCCGCCGGCAAAAGCCGGCCCTCTCCTGGAGGAAGGTGTATCGAGAGGCGAATGTTTTGAAAAGAGTGGGGAGGTTCCGGCCCGCCCGCCGGTCAGCGCTTGATCAGACGCTTGGCCGCTTCCTGGGCCGCGATCTGCGCTTCGAACATGGTCGCGAACTGCCCCTGGGCAGGATAGATGACGCCGCGGTGGTTGAGCACGAAACACCAGCGCCCATTCTGTCGCTTTTCAACCGTGATCTTGCTTTCCGTCGGCTTGTCCGTCGCCATCATCGTTCCTCACCTGCTCGCTGGAGCCGCCGTCATTATCCGTTCGAAGGGGGGCATGGCAAGCGAAAGCCCCGTTTCAAGTGGCATCCTATAAGGTATAAAGTTCGACTTCGGTCGAAGAACATGAAAACTGCAGAAAATGGCGGACAGAGCGGGATTCGAACCCGCGGTACGCTTTCACGTACACACACTTTCCAGGCGTGCGCCTTCAACCACTCGGCCACCTGTCCGTTGTCATCGCACCGTCGGTTGGAGCCGGTGGATCGGAGGCGCTTGCGCGTTCTCCAGAAAGGTTCATCAAGGACGAACCGTGTCACACCGGCGCAGTAACCGGGGACGGCGCGATATATACCGATGAATTCCGCCGGATCAACTGAATTCTGACAGTTTTTTGACTTCTTCATCTCAACTGTTCCAAAATCCAGCGATTGCCGTTCCCATCCGACTTGCCTAAGTCTTTGCGCGAGCTAGCTATCAAGCGCGGTCTCGATCTCTGGACCCGCAAGATTGGAGGGTTTGAATGCGGTTTCTACTGCGGTTTGCAAGTTTCCTGTCGCTCATCATCGGCGTTCTCGCCGCATCGGTGGATTCCATCCAGTCCGTCTCGGCGTCGCAAGCCGTTTTGACGCCGCTCGGAAGCGCCCTTTCCGCGACGGGTGAAACGGGGCTGGCTCTGGTTCAATCGCTGGAGCGACCGGCTGGCGCGGCGGGCCTGTTGCAGCCCGTGGCGCATTGGGTTCTGATGCAGCCGGCCTTTGCCGTGTTCCTGATGCTGGCCTTGTTGCTTTGGATGATTGCCTATCGCAGGCCGCCTATCGCGGGTCGTTTCTCGGCATAGCGCGGTGGACGCCCTTGGCGCGACCATGGCGAAAAAGTCACAACGCCCGTCGTTTCGGGCCTTCCGGTCATTTTAGCGATTGCGATAACGGGTCCCGTGGCCTAGGAAAACATGACTATTGAAGGCAGGTTTTAATAGTCCGCGACCGGACCGGATTGGGCCATGACTTTTCAGCCCCGCATGAACAATCGCATCAACGGCTTCTCTGTCATTGGCGGCCTCAATCGGCGTCAGTGGAACGGTGTTGTCGCGGATTTATGGAATGTCAACTGCGCGCCGTTGGCAGGCGGGTTCTACGTGGCGGACAATCCGCGCCTGTTCATCGTGCTTGATGCGAAAGGCGGGCGACCGAATATCCGGTTGCGCCAGCCGCAGAGCGGGTTTTCCGAAGAGGGGCAGGGGCAGGTCGCCTCCTACATTCCTGCTGGCATGGAACTGTGGGCCGAAATGATCGATGTCGAGTATGTCCGCCATCTCGACCTGCATTTCAACGTCGAGATATTGAGCCGCCGTTTGATGGAGGATCTCGATACCGCGCAACTCGAAGCGCCGCGGCTGATGTTTTCCGATCCGCGTATTCTCTCTCTCGCCGAACTTATCGCGGCGGAATGCGTCAATCCGCAGCCCCTGCATGATTTGTACGGGGATGGACTTTCGCTGGCGCTGTTGATCGATGTGATGCGACTCGGCCCTTCCAGACAGCGCAAGCGCAGCGCCCTGGCCAGCTGGCAGTTGCGCCGGGCAATCGACTATATCGAGGAAAATTGCCTGCGTGGCATCCGTATGGAAACTCTGGCGGAGCTTACCGGCCTGTCGCAATCCCATTTCAGCCACGCCTTCAAGGCTTCGACCGGCCTTCCCCCGCATCAGTGGCAGATGAAGGCCCGCATCGATCGCGCCAAGCAGATGATCGTCAAAGCCGACCAGCCGATAAGCGTCGTTGCCGTCGAAACCGGCTTCGCCGATCAGGCGCATTTTACCCGCGCGTTTCGCAAGGTCGTCGGTGTCACGCCCGGAAGCTGGGCGCGCAGTCAAAAGACGTGATGGGCAATTGCTGGCGAATGCGCGATTGGCCCAAAAACAGTCAAAGACCGCAGAGAAAGACAATCCCCATCGGAATAGCTGAGTTAGAAACTCATATTATTTATGGGGCGGCAAGGGCCAGTCGAGCGGGACTGGACATATGCCGGCAATTTCTGGGGTGACATATGCGTATCAAGGGAACGGGCCTGAACCGGTTTCTGATGGCGGGCGTTTCGCTCGCTGCGGTGACGATGACGGGTGTTGCGATGCCGGTCTCGGCATTTGCACAAGACGCCGCATCGGGCGGCGCCACGGCACTGGAGCGGCTTTCGGTCGAAGGCGGCAAGGTAACGCAAAAAGAGGCCAAGGGTCCGGTAGACGGCTATGTCGCCAAGGCGACTGATACCGGCTCCAAGGCCGCGATGACTATTTCGGAAATTCCACAGTCCGTTTCGGTGATCGGTCGCCAGGAGCTGGACGATCGCGGGGTCGTCACGAAGGTCGATGAAGCGTTGCGTTATACTCCCGGTGTCACCAGCGAACCTTTCGGCAGCGACCCGGATACGGACTGGTACTACATTCGCGGTTTTGACGCGACGCAGACCGGCGTCTTCCTTGATGGCCTCAATCTCTACAGCTTCTCCTTCGGCGGTTTCCAGACCGATGCCTTCATGCTGGAGCGAGTCGAGGTGCTGAAAGGCCCGGCGTCGGTTCTCTATGGTGGTTCCAACCCGGGCGGTATCGTCGACCTCGTGCGCAAGCGCCCACAGGACGAGCCGCTCTATTACACCGAAATCGGCATCAACAATTTTGGCAATGCCTTCTTTGGCTTTGACGCCAATGACAAGCTGAATGCAGACGGCACGATCAACTACCGGATTACCGGCAAGATCGCGGGCGGTGATAACTACAGCGATTATTCCGAGGATCTGCGAGGCTTCGTCATGCCGCAGATCACCTATACGCCGGATGATGCGACGAGCCTGACGGTCTATGCGATCATTTCCGCTCTCGACCAGACCCATGTCGGCAATGGCTTCCTGCCCTATGAAGGCACGGTGACGTCCACGCCCTTCGGTAAGATCGACCGCGACGTCTTCCCCGGCGAGCCGGATCATGACTATGGCCGCTATGACCAGCAGATGATCGGTTATGAATTCGAGCACGAATTCGACAATGGCTGGAAGGTGAGCCAGAATGCGCGCTATGCGCATCTCGACAAGAAAGAGCTGATCTACTACCCGTATGGCTGGCTCAACACCACTGATCCTGCCAGCGACAACTACTACAAGCTCTATCGCGTGGGCTTCAATCACGACACCTCTGCCGACAGCTTCAATATCGACAACCGCGCCGAGAAGGACTTCGATACCGGTCCGGTCAAGCACTCCTTCCTCGCGGGCATCGACTACAAATATTATCAGATCGACCAGACACAGGCATCGCCCTTCTGGATGACGCCGGCGACGCCGATCGACCCCTTCAATCCGATCTACGACCTGCCGCAGCCCGATAATCTGACCTATCGCGATGACGTCACGACCATGCAGCAGATCGGCATCTACGCGCAGGATCAGATGCGCTTTGGCGACGGCTGGCTGCTGACACTCAATGGCCGCTATGACTACGTCGATATTGAAGACGATGCGAAGGTTGGCACCAGCTATTCGACGCATGACGGTGCGTTGAGCGGCCGTGCCGGTCTTGCCTACGAATTTGCCAACGGCGTAACGCCCTATGTCAGCGCCGCCACTTTCTTCAATCCCTTGATCGGCACTGTATACGGTGGTGGGGCGATGAAGCCGGAAGAAGGCCATCAGATTGAAGGCGGCATCAAGTACGAGCCCACCTTCATCGACGGTCTGTTAACGGCCTCCGTTTATCATATCGTGAAGCAGAACGTGTCGCTCACCCGACCGCTTGACTTCCTGCAGGAACAGATCGGCGAGGTAACCTCCACGGGTATCGAGCTCGAAGGCAAGATCAATCTCAACGAGAAGTGGAAGCTTCTGGCCTCTTACAGCTACAATGATCTCGAGGTGACCGAAGATCTCAATCCGGCCTTGATCGGCAAGCGCCCCTATCTTATCCCGGAACAGCATGCTGCGTTGTGGCTTGATTACACATTGACTGAAGGTGCACTCGAAGGTGTGAGCATTGGCGGTGGTCTGCGGTATCAGGGGAAATCCTACGCCGATAACCTCAATACGTTGACAGTGCCAGATGCGCTGCTGGCCGATGCGGCCGTCCGCTATGAGAAGGACGGTTGGCGCGCGTCCTTGAACGTCGCCAACCTCTTTGACAAGGAATATGTCAAGGGTTGCCAGGGTGCTTCCACCTGCGGCTATGGAGACCAGCGCACTGTCACCTTGAAGCTCAGCAAGACCTTGTGACGCCACCGAAAGCCGGAATTTTAGGGCCGTCGCACGATCCGTGCGGCGGCCTTTTCTTTGTTGCAGCGGTACGGGAAGCTAAAAAGCAACGAGCATTCCGGCGCTCAAAATCCGGCGCTTTTGCCGCTGAAATCGGCAGGTTTTGAGCGGTTTTTGAGCAATTTACCTTTTTTTACCAACTGAAAAATTTCGGGTGAATTTTCGTTTGAGGCATGCAAGGATGCGCGCCAGCCAGACCTCCCGGACGGGAGGCCGGTGGTTCCGCAGACATGCTTCCCGATAAGAGGAAGCGTGCGGGAGGACCCAACAAAAAAGATCAATAGCAACAACAGGGCTGCACAATGAAGAAAACCCTCCTCGGTCTCCTTGCCTTTTCCATGGTGTCTGCAACGGCGCTCGCTGCCGACGTAAAGCCGGCGATCATTTACGATCTGGGCGGCAAGTTCGACAAATCCTTCAACGAAGCGGCTTTCAACGGCGCTGAAAAGTTCAAGACCGAAACCGGTATCGAATACCGCGAGTTCGAAATCGCCAACGATGCGCAGCGCGAGCAGGCGCTTCGCCGCTTTGCCGGCGACGGCAACAACCCGATCGTCATGGCCGGCTTTTCCTGGGCTGCAGCCCTTGAGAAGGTCTCCGTCGAATATCCGGACATCAAGTTCGCCATCATCGACATGGTGGTCGACAAGCCGAACGTGAAGTCGGTCGTCTTCAAGGAACAGGAAGGCTCCTACCTCGTCGGCGTTCTGGCCGGCATGGCCTCCAAGTCCAAGACCGTTTCCTTCGTCGGCGGCATGGACATTCCGCTGATCCACAAGTTCGCCTGCGGCTACGTCGGCGGCGCGAAATCGACCGGCGCTGACGTCAAGGTTCTCGAAGCCTATACCGGCACCACGCCGGACGCCTGGAACGACCCGGTCAAGGGTGGCGAAATTGCCAAGTCGCAGTTCGACCAGGGTTCGGACGTCGTCTACCACGCAGCTGGCGGTACCGGCGTTGGTGTTCTCCAGGCCGCCGCTGATGCGGGCAAGCTTGGCATCGGCGTCGATTCGAACCAGAACGGCATGCAGCCGGGCAAGGTTCTGACCTCGATGCTCAAGCGCGTCGACGTTGCCGTCTACGAAAGCTTCATGAGCGCCAAGGATGACAAGTTCGCCTTCGGCATCTCCAATCTCGGCCTCAAGGAAGATGGCGTCGGCTATGCTGTCGACGACAACAACAAGGCCCTGATCACCCCGGAAATGCAGGCTGCCGTCGATAAGGCCAAAGCCGACATCATTGCCGGCACGGTTCAGGTTCACGACTACATGTCGGACGAAGCCTGCCCCTACTAAGAACGGCTACGAAATGAGAAAACCGCCGGTCATTGGGCCGGCGGTTTTTTGTTGGGCGACGACGTACGCATCCTCTCCGTCATGGTCGGGCCTGACCCGACCATCTGCTGGCCTCTCGATTCGACGAGAGGCTGATAGATCCTCAGGTCAAGCCTGAGGATGACGTCAGAATATGAGGTGGGCCGCGCGGTATGCAGCGTGGGCAAGATATGTGGCGAGACGGCTGCTGATGACGGCGCTCGTCTTTGTGGCTCAGTAATGAGGCGGCCGCGTAATTGCCGGCGCTTCAAGGCTCTGTTCTTCCAGGTTCAGGAACCGCTCGGTCAGGCGATCGAGCTTGGCACGGACTTGCTCCATCACCTTCCACTGCTCGGTCAACTGGTCCGACAGTTCCTCGATAGCCTTCGCCTGATGAGCGATGGTTTCCTCAAGGTGGGTAACACGTGCGTTTTCGTCGCTCATGGGGTCTTCCTGGATGTTGCGGCTTTGCGCTCTACCATAAGATTGAAGGAAGCCGAAAGCGGCGTGTTATTTTCAGCGCGAGCGAAACAAATCGGCTCTGGACTCTCTGTGGCGAAGCGGGAAGACTGTGGTTTCGTTCGATTTTGGGCTTACGCCGCTGAAATTCGAATGATAAATATATACCAACTGGTAAAAAAATCGATGTCCGGGCCATCCGCCAGAAGATGGAACCGGGCCACTTGGGGAATATAGGCCGACATGAGCGATCTAGCCATCGAGCTCAGGGGCATAGACAAGAGCTTTGGCCTTGTTCATGCCAACAAAGATATCAATCTCAAGGTCCGCAAGGGCACGATCCATGGGATCATCGGCGAAAACGGGGCCGGAAAATCGACCCTGATGTCGATCCTCTACGGCTTCTATCAGGCCGATCGCGGCGAGATCGTCGTTGACGGCAAGACCGTGACCATCAAGGACCCGAACGCAGCTATCGCCAGCGGCATCGGCATGGTGCACCAGCACTTCATGCTGGTCGAGAATTTCACCGTGCTGGAAAACATCATGCTCGGTGCGGAAGACAGCCAGGTGCTCAACACCAGCATTTCCAAGGCCCGCGTCGAGCTGAAGCGGCTGGAAAAGGAATATGCGCTGGAGGTCAATCCGGATGCGCTGATCGAGGAGCTTCCCGTCGGCCTGCAGCAGCGGGTGGAAATCCTGAAGGCCCTGTACCGCAAGGCCGATATCCTCATCCTCGACGAGCCGACAGGCGTGCTGACGCCGCCGGAGGCCGATCATCTGTTCCGTATCCTCGGGCAGCTGAAGGACCAGGGCAAGACGATTATCCTCATCACCCACAAGCTGCGCGAGATCATGGCGATCACCGACGAGGTGTCGGTCATGCGACGCGGCGAGATGGTGGCGACCCGCAACACGAAGGAAACCTCGGTCGAGGAACTGGCCGAGCTGATGGTCGGCCGCCGCGTTCTGCTTCGTGTCGAGAAAGGCGAGGCCAATCCGGGCGCCATCAAGCTGTCGGTGAAGAACCTGACGGTGCGCGACAGCCGCGGCGTGACGATGGTAGACAATGTCTCCTTCGATCTCCGTTCTGGCGAGATCGTCGGCATTGCCGGCGTGGCGGGCAATGGCCAGTCGGAATTGCTGGAGGCGATTTCGGGCATCCGGCGCGCCATCTCCGGTTCCGTTGTGCTGAATGGCTCCGATGTCGATGTCACCGGTTATGCCGATCCCGGCGAATTGCGCGCGCTCGGCCTCGGCCATGTGCCGGAAGACCGCCATCACGTCGGCCTCGTCCTGAAATTCGAGGAGAGCGAAAACGCCATCCTGGGCTATCATCGCGACAAGCGCTATCTCAACGGCCCCTTCCTCAATGTCGATGCGATCCGCGCCGATGCGGAGGAAAAGATCGAGAAATACGACATCCGCCCGCCGAATGCGCGGCTGAAGACGGCGAATTTCTCCGGCGGCAACCAGCAGAAGATCGTGCTGGCGCGCGAAATGGAACGCGGGCCTGATGTCCTGATCATCGGCCAGCCGACGCGCGGCGTCGATGTCGGCGCCATCGAATTCATCCACAGGCGGATCATCGAGATGCGCGACAGGGGGATGGCCGTGCTGCTCGTCTCCGTCGAACTCGATGAAATCCGCGCGCTTTCCGATCGCATCCTCGTGATGTTTGCCGGCCGCGTTGTCGGCGAACGGTCCACGGACGCGACAGAAGGCGAGCTCGGCCTTCTCATGGCCGGCGTCGAAGGCCCCAAGGAGGCCGCCGAATGAGCAATCCATACGCAAAATTACCCAACTGGGCGGAATACGGCCTGATCCCACTGGTCAACCTCGTCGTCGCCTTCCTGGTCGCCGGCCTCGTCGTGCTTCTCGTCGGCGAAAATCCGCTGAAGGCCGCCTATCACATGGTCAACGGCGCCTTCGGCCGCGGCGAATACATCGGCTTCACGCTCTACTATGCCACGACCTTCATCTTCACCGGCCTTTCAGTGGCCGTCGCGTTCCATGCCGGGCTGTTCAATATCGGCAGTGAAGGCCAGGCCTATATCGGCGGCATCGGCGTGGCGCTCGCCTGCCTCTGGCTCGATCGCACCATGCCGTGGTTCTTGGTGTTTCCGCTGGCGATCATCGGTTCGGCCGCTTTTGGCGCGCTCTGGGCTTTCCTGCCGGGCTGGCTGCAGGCCAAGCGCGGCAGCCATATCGTCATCACCACCATCATGTTCAACTTCATCGCCTCGAGCTTGATGGTCTATCTGCTGACCCGCGTATTGAAGCCGCTCGGCTCGATGGCGCCGCAGACCCGCACCTTCGAAGCCGGTGGCCAGCTGCCGAAGCTCGACTGGCTCCTGTCGATCTTCGGCCTGGATATCGGTAATGCACCGTTCAACATCTCGTTCCTTTTGGCGCTGCTGGCGGCCTTCGGCGTCTGGGTGCTGATCTGGCGCACCCGTTTCGGCTACGAGATGCGCACGATGGGCCACAGCCCGTCGGCCGCCCGCTACGCTGGCATCAGTGAAACCCGCATCACCATCATCGTCATGATGATTTCCGGTGGTCTTGCCGGCATGATGGCGCTGAACCCGATCATGGGCGAGCAGTTTCGCATGCAGCTCGATTTCGTGCAGGGCGCGGGCTTCGTCGGCATTGCCGTTGCACTGATGGGACGTTCGCATCCGGCCGGCATCATCCCGGCAGCGATCCTGTTCGGCATGCTCTATCAGGGCGGCGCCGAGATAGCCTTCGAAATGCCGGCGATCTCGCGTGACATGATCGTCATCATCCAGGGGCTGGTCATCCTGTTTGCGGGCGCACTCGAAAACATGTTCCGTCCCGCTATCGGCCGGGCCTTTGCCTCGTTTGGGCAACGCTCAGCGGCTGCTGCACAGACGAAGGGGGCCTGAGCCATGGATTTCTTTCACACGATCATCGCCCTTCTCGAATCGACCATTCGCGTCTCCGTGCCGCTGATTTTTGCCGCTCTTGCCGGGCTGTTTACCGAGCGGGCAGGGGTGTTCGACATCGGTCTTGAAGGCAAGATGCTGGGAGCCGCCTTTGCCGCTGGCGCGGTTGCGGCCGTCACCGGCTCGGTCTTTGCCGGCCTGCTCGCGGCGATCCTGATTTCGGTCCTGCTGTCGCTGGTCCACGGCTACGCCTCCATCACCCAGCGGGGCAGCCAGATCGTTTCCGGTGTCGCCATCAACTTCGTGGTGGCGGGATCGACTGTCATTCTCGGCGAGGCCTGGTTCCGTCAGGGCGGCCGCACGCCGGCTTTGTCTGGTGACGCCCGCTTCCAGACCTGGAACCTGCCTTTTGCCGATGCCGTGAAGGACGTGCCGATCTTCGGGCCTATCTATTCCAACCTGCTTTCCGGCCACTTCCTCCTGACCTACCTCGCCTTCGCGCTGGTGCCGATAAGCTGGTGGATTTTGTATCGCACCCGCTTTGGCCTGCGCCTTCGTGCCGTCGGTGAAAATCCGGGTGCGGTCGATACCGCCGGTATCTCGGTGATCTGGCTGCGTTATCGCGCCGTTATCTGCTGCGGCATTCTCTGCGGTTTTGCCGGCGCCTATCTGTCGCTCGCCATGAGCGCCGGTTTCGTCAAAGGCATGACGGCGGGCAAGGGCTATATCGCGCTTGCGGCGCTGATCTTCGCCAAATGGCGGCCGCTCAACATCATGCTGGCCTGCCTGATCTTCGGCTTCCTTGATGCACTGGCGATCCGCCTGCAGGGCAATCCGCTGCCGCTGATCGGCCAGGTGCCGGTCCAACTGATGCAGGCGCTGCCCTATATCTTGACCGTCATCCTGCTCGCTGGCTTTATCGGCAAGGCAATCCCGCCCAAGGCTGGTGGCATCCCCTATGTGAAGGAGCGCTGATCGATGGAAAATGATCTCTTCGAAGCCGCCCGCGAGGCCATGTCCAAGGCGCACGCACCCTATTCAAAGTTCCCGGTCGGCGCGGCAATCCGCGCCGAAGACGGCAAGATCTATTCCGGTGCCAATATCGAGAACCTGTCCTTTCCCGAAGGCTGGTGCGCCGAAACGACCGCGATCAGCCACATGGTCATGGCCGGCCAGCGCAAGATCCTCGAAGTCGCCGTCATCGCCGAAAAACTAGCGCTCTGCCCGCCTTGCGGCGGCTGCCGTCAACGGCTGGCCGAATTTTCCGGCGCCAGCACCCGCATCTTCCTCTGCGACGAGACCGGCGTGAAGAAGACCTTGGCGCTCTCCGATCTGCTGCCGCATTCCTTTGAGACCGAGGTCATCGGTTGACCGCCGCTGCGGAGATGCTGAAGGCCCGCCTCGGCGGGCTTGCCCCCCGTTATGGCATCGTGCTTGGCTCTGGCCTCGGCTCGCTGGTGGAAGGTGTGGCGGATGCTGTGCGCATCTCCTACGCGGATATCCCCGGCTTCCCCGTCAGTGCGGTGTCCGGCCATGCCGGCGAACTGGTGGCCGGCAAGATCGGCGGCGTGCCGGTCATCGTGCTGTCGGGACGCGTGCACTATTACGAGCGCGGCGATGCCAACGCCATGCGCGGGCCGATCGGGACGCTGAAGTTGCTCGGCGCCGAAACCTTGATCCTCACCAACTCCGCCGGCTCTCTGCGCGAAGACTTAGCCCCGGGCTCGGTGATGATGATCACCGACCATATCAATTTCTCCGGCGAAAGCCCGCTGATCGGCGTCGACAGCGATGCCCGCTTCGTCGGGCTGACGGCAGCCTATGACGCAGAACTGGCAGACGCCATCCGTGCGGCCGCGATCAAGCTCGATATTCCGCTCGGCGCCGGCGTCTATATGTGGTTCTCAGGGCCGAACTTCGAAACACCAGCGGAAATCCGCATGGCGCGCATTCTGGGCGCCGATGCCGTCGGCATGTCGACCGTGCCCGAAGTCATCCTGGCACGTTTTTTCGGCCTGAAGGTTGCCGCGGCTTCGGTTATTACCAATTATGGAGCTGGAATGACCGGCGCCGAACTCAGCCATCACGAAACCAAGGATATGGCGCCCGTCGGCGGGCAGCGTCTCGCAGCCATCCTGAAAGAGATGATATCTGCCCGGTCATGAGCCGAGGCGGGAGAGGAAACGGACCAAGATGATGCTCGAAGCCAACAACCGTCAGGTGGCGGCGCTCGCCCTGTCGCTGCTCGATCTGACCGATCTCTCGGACAATTGCGCGCCCGAGGCCATCGAAAAACTCTGCGCCCAAGCCGTTACGCCCTTTGGCCACACCGCCGCAATCTGCATCTGGCCGCGCTTCGTTGCTCAGGCACGGGCGATCCTTGGGCCGAACAGCGCGGTGAAGATCGCCACGGTCGTCAACTTTCCCTCCGGTGATCTGACGGTGGAAACCGTTGTCGCCGAAACGGAGAAGGCGATCGCCGATGGCGCCGACGAGATCGACCTCGTCATCCCCTACAAGGCTTTCATGGCTGGTGATGAGCAGGCCGTGCGCACGATGATTTCTGCCGTCAAGGCTGTCTGCACCCCGCCGGTGCTCTTGAAGACCATTCTGGAAACCGGCGAGCTGAAGGACCGCGGCCTGATCCGCAGCGCCTCTCATATAGCCATCCAGGAAGGCGCCGATTTCATCAAGACTTCTACCGGCAAGGTCGCGGTCAATGCGACGCTGGAGGCGGCCGATATCATGCTGACCTGCATCCGCGAAAGCGGCCGCAAGGTCGGCTTCAAGCCAGCAGGCGGCGTGCGCACCGTCGGCGATGCACGCCTCTACCTCAATCTGGCCGCGACGATCCACAGTCCGGATTGGCCGATGCCCTCCACCTTCCGTTTCGGCGCATCCGGACTGCTCGGCGATATCCTCGCGGTGCTGGAAGGCCGGGAGCCCGCCGTGGCAGCGGCTGCCTATTGACGATGATCCCCCAGGAGATCATCCGGCGAAAGCGCGACGGCGAAACCCTTTCAAGCGAGGATATTGCCGCTTTTATCAGCGGCCTGTCCGATGGCTCGATCTCCGAAGGCCAGGTTGCGGCCTTTGCCATGGCAACCTGGTTCTCCGGCATGTCCATTCATGAGACGGTGGCGCTGACATCGGCCATGCGCGACAGCGGCGACGTGCTCGATTGGAGCGGCTTATCAGCGCCCGTCGCTGATAAGCATTCGACCGGCGGCGTCGGCGACAATGTCTCCTTGATGTTGGCCCCGATCGCGGCCGCCTGTGGCCTCGCCGTGCCGATGATCTCGGGCCGGGGCCTCGGCCACACCGGCGGCACGCTCGACAAGCTGGAATCGATCCCGGGCTATAACATCAAACCGTCAGCCGAACTCTTCCGCCGCACCGTCGAAGAGGTGGGTTGTGCGATCATCGGCCAGACGGCCGCGCTCGCCCCTGCCGACCGCAGGCTTTATGCGATCCGCGACGTCACCGCGACCGTCGATTCCGTGCCGCTGATCACCGCTTCCATCCTGTCGAAGAAGCTTGCCGCCGGGCTGCAATCGCTGGTGCTGGATGTAAAGATCGGCAGCGGCGCCTTCATGGTGAGCCTCGAAGAGGCAGAAACGCTGGCCCGTTCGCTCGTCGGCGTCGCCAATGGTGCCGGCGTCAAGACCACAGCCTTGATCACCGACATGAACGAGCCGCTGGCTGACGCCGCCGGCAATGTGCTCGAAATCGAAAACTGCCTCGCCTTTCTGCGTGGCGAAAAATCCGGCACAAGACTTGAAGCCATCGTCATGGCCTTTGCCATGGAAATGCTGCTGTTATCGGGGGTCGCATCAAGCCCTGCGGAAGCCGAAACGCTGGCGCGCCGCGCGCTGGAAAGTGGGGCGGCACTGGAGCGTTTCGGACGCATGGTACACCTGCTCGGTGGCCCACATGATTTCGCGGAGCACAGTGATCGTTATCTGCAAAAGGCGCCAGTGGTTCTCCCTGTCGAGTTGATGCATGGCGGCTATCTCTCAAGCTGCGATGCCCGTGGCGTCGGCATGGCGGTCATCGCTCTTGGAGGCGGGCGCACCCATGCCGATGATATCATCGATCATCGCGTCGGCATCGGCGGCTTGAAACCCTTGGGCACAAAGCTGGAGAAGGGTGACGTCCTGGCGGTCGTGCATGCTGTCGATGAGGTTGCGGCAGAGGCAGCGCGCGAGCGGCTGCTCTCACTTTATACGCTCACGGAAGAAGCCCCGCCCGCGCGACCGATCATTCTCGCCAAGATCAATTGACAAGGTGCAGCGCGCCGTTCTCGACCCGGTAGGACGACAGCCGGTTGAGGAAGCTCATGCCGACGAGCATGCCGGACAGCGAAGCATCCGGCAGCACCATCGCCTGGACATTGTCGACGCTGATCGTGCCGATTTTCACGCGGTCGAGAACCACGGAGGCCGCCTTGACGATGCCGTTTGCCGTGCTGGCACGGGCATTGTACTGCAGGCTGCCTGGCGCGATCCCGAGGCTGCGCGACATCGACACATTGATGGCGATGACGCTCGCACCGGTATCGATCAGGCCACTCTGCTTGCGGCCATTGATCTCGAAGGTGCCGAAAAAGTGCCCCTGCGTCGCCTCAATCGTCACGCCCTTGCCACCGGCATAGCTCGCTGCCGAGGTGGCTTTCGGCCGTGAGGCCTCGCGTGACACCGTATCCGCCCGCTCCAGATATGTCGTTGCAACGCCCGGCAGAACCATCGCCACCAGTGCAATGCCGGCTGCAAAGATCGAAAGGCGCATAAGCATTGATCTGCCTCCGTCATGAGGGCGAATGAGAACTGAAGTGAAGCACGGCAGTAGCTAACGCCACATCAACAAAGGGGCGGCACCAGCGGCTACCTTTCAAACGGGTTAAGATTTGATTTCCAACCGATCCTGCTTTCCTTGTCCTAAAGGAACGAGTATGTTACATGTAACGAAAAGGAGCGCTTCTATGCCCGCATCCGTCAATGAACGCGTAAACAAGCGTCGGGAAGCCTTGCGAGCAGCTGGACTTCGGCCGCTTCAGATATGGATACCCGATCTGCGCAAGCCGGGTTTTGCGGAGGAGTGCCGCCGTCAGGCGGTTCTTGTCGCCCTCGCCGATGGGCAGGATGACGATCTGCAAAGCTTTATGGATGCAGCCCTCGTCGATGACGCCAGCGACGAATGAAGCGAGGCGATCTTGTGACCATCGCCATGCCCGGTGATTTCGGCAAGCCGCGCCCGGCCCTGATCATCCAGGCGGATCAGTTTACGGAAACCGCGACTGTTACGGTGCTTCTGATTTCGGGAACGCTTGTGGAGGCACCCTTGCTGCGCATCACCGTGGAGCCTACGATGCAGAATGGCTTGCGCAAGACCTCGCAGATCATGGTGGACAAAGCGATGTCCGTCCGGCGGGACAAATTGGGGCAGGCTTTCGGCCATTTGCCGGACGAGGCTATGGTGTCCGTAAACCGCTCGCTCGCGCTTTTCCTCGGTTTTGCCTGACCGCTTACTTCGTCCCATACATCCGGTCGCCGGCATCGCCGAGGCCGGGCATGATGTAGCCTTTTTCATTGAGATGGCTGTCGATGGAGGCGGTGTAGATCGGAACGTCCGGGTGCGCGGCCTGGAAGTTGCGGATGCCCTCGGGGGCTGCCAGCAGGCAGAGGAAACGCAGGTTCTTCGCGCCGCGTTCCTTCAGTTTGTCGATCGCGGCGATCGAGGAGTTGCCGGTGGCAAGCATCGGGTCGACGACGATGACGAGGCGTTCCGACATCGCTTCCGGCGCCTTGAAGTAATATTCGACGGCCTCCAGCGTCTCGTGGTCGCGGTAGACGCCGACATGGGAGACGCGGGCGGATGGGACGAGTTCCAGCATGCCTTCGAGCAGGCCGTTGCCGGCGCGCAGGATCGAGGCGAAGACCAGCTTCTTGCCTTCGAGAACCGGCGCCTGGATCGTCTGCAGCGGTGTCTCGATGGTTTCCATCGTCAGTTCGAGATCGCGGGTGACCTCGTAGCAGAGCAGCGTGGAAATCTCGCGCAGCAACCGGCGAAAACCGGCGGTCGAGGTTTCCTTCTTGCGCATGATGGTCAGCTTGTGCTGCACGAGCGGATGATTGATGACCGTTACGCCGTCCATGGCCAAGCCTCCTGAAAATCTGGATAGGACATTCTTTTTCACCGAAAAGCCCTGACCTGCAAGGGGTGAGTGCCGCTTTGCCGCGTCATCTCCCTGTCATCCCCAGCCGTCAGGCCCGTTTCACGCTAAAGTTTGGCCAGAAGCCGAGCACGAGTAGGCTCGTCCACGAACGCGGCCTCGATCGCCGTGCGCGTCATCCCGTTGATCTCGTTATCGCTGAAGCCTAGGACATGCGAGGCGATCTCGTATTCCTGTGCCAGCGATGTGTGGAAGAAGGGCGGATCGTCGGAGTTCAGCGTCACCCGGCAGCCGGCGTCACGAAGGGCGCGCAGCGGATGGGACGGGAAATCCGGGAACACCTTGAGGGCGACATTGGAGCCCGGGCAGGTTTCGAGCACGACGCCTTCGTCGGCGATGCGCGCGACGAGATCGGCATCCTCAATGGCCCGCACCCCATGGCTGATGCGCGCCGGGCGCACATGGTCGAGCGCGTCTCGCACACTGAAGGCGCCGGCCATCTCGCCGGCATGGATGGTGATGCCAAGACCGCTGTCGCGGGCGATATCGAAGGCACGGGTAAAATCTGCGATCTTGTGCATGCGCTCCTCGCCGGCCAGGTTGAAGCCGGTGACCAGCGGATGGGCGCGCTCGGCCGCGTAAAGCGCGGTCTTTTCCGCCCGTTCTGCACCGTAGTGACGGATGATGGTGATGATCATCCGGCCTTCGATGCCGGTCTTGGCTTTCGCCGCCTCGATCCCGGCGGCAAGCCCGCGAATATAGGCATCCGCACCGATACCGATGGTGTTGCCGTGATCGGGGGAAACGATGATTTCGCTGTAGATCGTGCCGGCGTCGGCCAGTTCGGTGAGGTAGGTTTCTGCGAGCAACGCATAGTCTTCTTCGGTGCGGAAGAGTTCGGCTACCTTGTCGTAGCAGATCAGAAAATCGGAAAATTCGGTCCAGACATAGGCGCCGTCGCGAATGATGTCGCTGACATCGACGTTGTATTTGCGCGCCATGTCGAGCGCGAGCGCTGGCGAGGCCGCACCTTCGATATGGCAGTGCAGCTCGGCTTTCTTCAGATGTGCAGTCAAAGGAAACTTCTCCCATGCAGGCCCGGTGCAATGCCCAGATGCCGGGCGACGGTTTCGCCGATGCCGGCAAAGCCGTTGATGATGCCGATGGAGCGTGGTGCGATGTCCGGCCCGAAAGCAAGCACCGGCACGCGCTCGCGGGTATGGTCTGTGCCGCGCCACGTCGGGTCGCAGCCGTGATCGGCGGTGATGATGGCGAGATCGCCGGGCTTCAGCTTGTCCTGGATTTCCGGCAGGCGCGCATCGAAGGCTTCGAGTGCCGCGGCATAGCCCGGCACGTCGCGGCGATGGCCATACAGCATGTCGAAATCGACGAAATTGGTGAAAACGAGATCGCCATCCTCGGCCTCGTCCATGGCCTTCAGCGTGGCATCGAACAGCGCCATGTTGCCATTGGCCTTGATGAGCCGGCCAATGCCCTGATGGGCGAAGATGTCAGCGACCTTGCCGACGGCATGCACAGTGCGGCCGGCCGCCGTCAGCCGGTCGAGCAGCGTCGGTTCGGGCGGCAACACGGAATAATCGCGCCTGTTGCCGGTGCGGCTGAAATTGGCTGGTGATGTGCCGATGAACGGGCGGGCGATCACCCGGCCGATATTATGGTCGTCGAGCAGGCGGCGCACGACGTGACAGAATTCGAGCAGACGATCGAGGCCGAAGGTCTCCTCGTGGGCGGCAATCTGAAAGACGGAATCCGAGGATGTGTAGCAGATCGGCTTGCCGGTGCGCATATGCTCCTCGCCGCAGCGGTCGATGATGTCCGTGCCCGAGGCATGGCAGTTGCCAAGAATGCCCGGAACATCGCCTTCGCGACAGATCGCCTCGACCAGTTCCGACGCAAAGGCATCGCCCTCGGTCGGGAAGTAACCCCAGTCGAAACGGACCGGCGTGCCGGCGATTTCCCAATGGCCGGAGGGCGTGTCCTTGCCGCGCGAAACTTCGCTTGCCGCGCCATAAACCCCGGTTGCGGCTTCATCGACGGACAAACCTGCCGGTATGCCGCCGGTCGCAAGTCTTGCCGCATGGACAAGGCCAAGCGCAGTCATGTTGGGGATATTCAGCGGTCCTTCGCGTAATCCCGGGCGATCGCCAGCACCAGCGGCACAGAATTCGGCGATATGACCAAGCGTATCGGCACCCTCGTCGCCGAAGGCGGCTGCATCCGGCGCGTTGCCGATACCGAAGGAATCAAGAACGAAGAGAAACACGCGCGCCATTGTTCACCTGAAAGTCTCCACCCGATTGCGGCACGCATCACTTGCCGCGTGTCACTTTCGTTGGCTGTTCGACCCGAAGCCGCAGGCTTCGCAAATCCAAGCCATAGGCGGCCGATTGCCATTTTTCCGAAGGCAACGGATACCGTGCTCGGGTGAGGATTGCAAATGGCCGCAGGCGCAGTTTAGGCCGGGCAGTCCTTGCAGGTGATCTGCTCACCCAGCCGCTGCTGGTAGTAATAGGTCTTGGAGATGGGGATTTCGTGGGTGGATTTGGAAAGGGTTGGCGACATCAGCATCAGGTTGTGCCGCACGAGTAGTTCCGAGCGCACCACGAAAGTATCCACCAGCGACAGCTCGGACGGAATATCTGCAGTTGTTCCCGCCTTGTATGGCGCTTTTCCAGCTTCGTCGCGTGACCAGACCACGGTTCCCTTCCCGGCTGCCGAAACCTTGATGCCCGTGATCTTCAGGGAGTAGTTGTCGACCGAGTAGGGCGCCATCGCCGCCCTGACGACCTCCTTCATGCCATCGAGCGTAGAGATGCTCACTTCCTTCTTCTGGGTCAGAAGGTCGGCGACAGTGCTCGATGCATGGGCAACCTTACGGCTAACGCCGACGCCGACGGAGATTTCGAAGGCCCCGAGATAACCCATCAGCAGCAGCGGGATGATGATGGCGAATTCAACGGAGCCGATGCCCTGCCGATCGCCGATCAAGGCGCCGAGGCGACTGTTGAAGAAACGGGTTGCCAGACGCTGCTTGAGATTTGCCGCGGCGGTTTTCATCATCAATACGCCTCGTTGACGACGGTGTTTGTCGCCACCATGAGGTAATCATGGGGCATGGAGCTTCCGGCCGACCGCAGCTTGGTTACATAGGGGCGGACAAGGTCCGTCATGACCTCCCAGCGATAATAGCTGCGCACGACATTGATCTTCTCAGCACCGCCGGGAGTGAAGACGGTGGCGGTGTTCAAGTCGGTGCCGGTACGCGGAATTTCCGTGGGGATATCGGCGAAGGTCGTGAAGCTGCGAACATCGATATAAAGCCGATCCGTATCGCAGCTCAGGAAAAAGGAGATTTCGTCGCAATAGAGTTCGCGGAACTGGTCCTTGGTCTTGTCGGTGGTGCGACCGAGGCCGAAGGTGACTTCGCCTGTTCTGATCTTGCGCGCCATGGTGTCGTTGGCATTGGCCAGCACCTGTTCGCCGAAGAACGCGACGAATGTTTCGATCGACGCAAATGTCACAACAAAAAACGGAAGGGCCAGGATGGCAAATTCAATGGCCGTCGCGCCACCTTTTTCCCGGGCCAAACGACGAAACAGGCCGGCCGGCCGCATAGGCTTTGCCTTGCCGGTTTTCGCAGCTGTGTTTTCAGCAATGACCTGCTGGTTTTCCGTACCGTTCATCGGTGGGCCCTCTCGTCTTGAAAGGACTATAGGAATTGAGCGTTGATAAATCGTATGCATGGCACATTCGAATTTGAATGGTGCCGCATACCTTTCGCTAAGCATTCAGCAACGGCGAAAGGGTCTGATTTAGTTTTTGGCGGCGGCCCGGTCTGCGTGCACTTCACAATTTGGCGTGCAGGAGAGCACCGAGCGTTGCGTCTGGCGATAGACGCGAACCGTATTGCCCTCGTCGATCGACACGAGAATGCGTTCATCGACAAGCGCATTTCCATCGGCATCAAGAATAACGAGATTTGTCGTACCGAAGGCTCGGCCTGTGAGGACGATGGTCCGGGCATCCGCGACCGTTGCGTCGGCGACGTCGGAATTGCCGATGATGACCTTGGCGACGGGCCGGTCGAGTTTCAGGACACGCGCGTGATCCATATAGACGCGCATCATGTCTTCCTCTTCCTGCGCGAAGGAAGCAGCGGGCATGACAATAGTCAGGGCAAGACCCGCCAGGGCAGGCAGCGCCCAGGCGGCACAAAGTGCGAACGTGTTCGATTTCATGACAGTTCCCCGACGGATATTGACGGCAGAGCATCGCCGGTTTTGGTGAATGAAGGGTTAATTGCGCCGGTATCGTCCCGTGTCGTCGCTCGGACAAGGTGTTTCTCAGGCTTTAGCGCGCCAAGGCCAGATCACGCGTTCAATTTTACACGTTCAGTTTGCGAGACATTTACCATACAAACCGGGATCAGGCCTTAACCGCGTGGTAACTTACTTCCTTAAGCGGTTTGAAATTGGCTCTCCTGTAGCTTTTGCCTCGACCGATCAACGGAAACAGTTGGCGGCAGTGCTGAACAACAAGTGAAGTAGGAGAGATAATATGACCAAGCTTTTCACGCGTTTCATGAAGGATGAATCCGGCGCGACCGCCATCGAATACGGTCTGATCGCAGCCCTCATTTCCGTCGCTCTCATCACCGGCGCAACCGCCCTCGGTGACCAGCTCGACACCACGTTCAAGGACCTGTCGACGAAGCTCGACGACGCCGGCAAGTAATTAGCTTATCCGCCTAGGATCAGGGCCGTCTCTTCAAAAGGGGCGGCCCTTGGCATTTGTGAATGGAGCTTTATCCAATCCTTAAGCGTCAAGCGTAATGCTATCGACGAAATTCACTTTCACCTGTCTGGAAGAGCGATGACGGAAGCCGCGATCTTTGTTGTATTTCCTCTCTGCCTCGCCATGGCAGCCTTTTCCGACCTCTTTACGATGACGATCCCGAACCGGGTATCGGCGATCCTGCTGGCGACCTTCGTCGTCGTGGCGCCCTTTGCCGGCCTCGGCCTTCAGGATATCGCCTTTCACGTCAGCGGCGGATTGATTGTCTTTGCGTTCTGTTTTGCGCTTTTTGCGCTCAACATCATGGGTGGGGGCGACGCGAAGCTTCTGACTGCTGCGGCAGTATGGTTCGGGTTCAACCATTCGCTCTTCCTGTTCCTGGCTTATGTCTCGATCTTCGGCGGTGTTCTGACGCTGGTCATCCTGGTTCTGCGAAAGCAGGAAAATGCGCTGCTGGCCTCCGGATTGCCGCTCCCGCATCTGCTGTTTACCGCAAAGAAGATCCCCTACGGCATCGCAATCGGTCTAGGCGGTTTCTTTGCCTACCCGTCTTCGCCGCTCATGATGGCCGTACTCGGACAGATGCAATAGGTCAGGTCTATGTTTTGCGCCGTCCGACAGGGATGGTGACCATTCGTTAACCACACTGCTAAGCAACTCGTTAACCTTAATTACACCAATTTCAGATCATTCTGCCCCGACGTAATTCCGTGGGGCGGGAAAAAACATGAAACCGGTGCGCGTAATCATTCTGGCGGTGGCTGTCATTTCGGCAGGACTGGCCGGCTTTCTTGCCCTGAAGCTGACAGGTGGACGGACTGTCATCGCGGCTGGCGAGCCAGTCGTTGAAAAGGAACCGACAGTCAACGTGTTGGTCGCCAGCAAGAGCTTGCCCGTCGGCTCGCGGCTCGATGGCGATTCCATACGCTGGACGACCTGGCCCGAAAGCGGCCTCGTCGACGGATTGATCACCGACCAGAACCGTCCCAATGCCGTGACCGATCTGACCGGCGTCGTCGTGCGCATGCCGCTTTTCAATGGCGAACCTGTCCGCCAGGAAAAGATTGCTGACGCCTCGTCCCGAATCATGTCTGCGCTGCTGCCCGCCGGCAAGCGTGCTGTCGCGACCGAAATCACGGTTGCCACCGGCGCGGGGGGCTTCATCCTGCCGAACGACCGGGTCGACGTGATCATGGTGCGCAAGGCCGACACCGGCAGCTTCATCACTGAAACCGTCCTCAGCAATGTCCGCGTTCTGGCGATCGATCAGCAGATCGAGGAAAAAGAGGATGGGTCCAAATCCGTCGTCGGCACGACTGCGACGCTGGAGCTGACGCCGGACCAGTCCAAGGTCATGACGGTCGCCCAACAAATGGCCGATCGGCTGTCGCTGGCTCTGCGCAGCATCGCCGATGCGCAGGAGCCGGATACGGTTGCCGCCGATTATCTGCTCAGCGGCGACGGCCAGCCGGCCATTCAGGTCATCAAGTCGGGTTCTATCGTCAAGTCGGATGACGGCGTCGCCCAGGAAAGCAGCAACCAATGATCGCGCGGAAAATCAAAGTGAACCGGATTGTAAAAACTCTTCGCTCGTCCGTCGCCGGCGGTCTTGCTCTCTGCCTGGCCTTTTCCGGAATGCCCGGCCAGGGTTTCTTCGCGCAGGCTGCAAGCGAATCCCTGGTTCGGATCGTCGATAGCGGTCCTGGCGTCAAGAAAACCATCAAGCTCGGCCTCAACAAGGCGATCGTCGTTGACCTGCCGACGGATGCTCATGATATTCTCGTTGCCGATCCGACCCTTGCCGATGCGGTAACGCGCTCTTCACGGCGCATCTATCTGTTCGGCAAGACGGTCGGCCAGACGAATATTTTCGTCTTCGGACCCAACGGCGAGGAAATCGTCAGCCTGGATCTGGAAATCGAGCGCGACATCGCGGGGCTCGAGGCAAACCTGCGACGCTTCCTGCCGGAATCCGACATCAATGTCGAAATCATCTCCGACAACATCGTGCTGACGGGAACGGTTCGCACGCCGCTCGATTCGACCCGTGTCGTAGAGTTGGCCCAAGCCTTCCTCAAGGGCGGTGAAGCGACAACCCGCAATATTACGGCGCAGGGCAACAACGGCGATGCCGACATCTTTGCCGAAGATCGGCAGACCTCCCAGATCGTCAATCTCCTGACGATCGAAGGCGAGGACCAGGTGATGCTGAAGGTGACGGTCGCCGAAGTGTCACGTCAGGTCCTGAAGCAGCTCGGGATCAGCGGCAACATCTACAGCGATACGAGCGGTGATGGAATCACGTTCAGAAATCCAGCCAATCTCGGGAACGCGATCAATCCCGTCGCTTCGGCGATAACTGGCGCGATCGGTTCGGGATCGATGAATTTCGCCAGTTATATCAATGCGATGGAGCAGGCTGGTGTCATGAGGACTCTGGCGGAGCCGAGTCTGACTGCTATATCCGGAAAAGAGGCAAAATTCTTCGTTGGTGGTGAATACCGTCTGCCGAGTGGACAGGAAATTAGTTCCACAACTGTAAACGGTGTTCAGGTCCCAACTCTCACGCGTGAAACCACTGATGTCGAATACGGGGTTGAGCTGAACTTTAAGCCGGTCGTTCTCGGGCCTGGGCGTATCGCGCTCGACATCGAAACGAACGTTTCGGAACCGACCTTCGAGGGGTCCAACGTGGTTGGCAATACCAACCGCGAGATTCCCGGTCAGACCTACATGTCGATCCGCAAGCGTGAGGCCTCCACCAGTGTCGAATTGCCATCCGGCGGTTCCATCGTCATCGGCGGCCTGATCCAGGACAATATTCGTCAGGCGATGTCCGGACTGCCGGGTGTCTCGAAGATCCCGATCTTCGGAACGCTCTTCCGCAGCAAGGATTTCGTTCGCAACGAGAGCGAACTGGTCATCATCGCGACGCCCTATCTGGTCAAGCCGGTGGCCCGCAGCGCCATTTCGCGGCCGGATGACAACTTCAATCCTACCGGTGACCTGTCAGGTTATTTCCTCGGCACCGTCAACCGCATCTATGGCAATGCCCAGGCGCACGCTCCGGCCGGCCAGTACCACGGCAATGTCGGCTTCATCTACAAATAGGCGGGAACGGACATGATCGACACGCTCTTCACGAACCGTTCCCATAAAAGGCTTCCGACCATGCGGTCCACTCAGCTTTCCAGTGCAGCCCGTTCCATCCGTCTCCTCGCGCTCGGCACGCTTCTTGTTGCCGGCGCCGGCCTTGTCGGTTGCGCGCGCGACGGCACGACGACCGGCTCGCTGCCGGACGACTACCGCACCCGCCATCCGATCGTGATCGCCGAGTCCGAACATGTCATCGACGTGCCGATCGCCTCCGGCGACCGGCGCCTCACCGCCGGTGCGCGGGACGTCATTCGCGGGTTCGCCCAGAGCTACAAGGGTTCCTCGACCGGGGTCGTACAGATTCTGCTGCCGTCCGGTTCGCCCAACGCTGCTGCTGCCGACACCATGCGCCGCGAAATCCGCAACACGCTCGCGTCGGCTGGCGTCCCGGCCAACAGGCTGGTCGAGACGCGATATCAGGCAGGGGACACCGGCGATGCTGCGCCTGTCCGGCTTCGCTACACGGCGATCACCGCGCAGACCGAGCCATGCGGCCAGTGGCCGAGCGATCTCGCCCTCAACACGATGGAAAACAAGAACTACGAGAATTTCGGGTGTGCGACGCAGGCGAATATGGCTGCCCAGATCGCCAATCCAATGGATCTTCTCGGGCCGCGTGAAATGTCGCCGATAGATGCCGTACAGCGTGGTGAGGTTATCAAGGATTATCGCGGCACCAATAGTGGCACGACCATCACCATCAACACGAACTGACAGCCGCACGGCCTGACGGGATAGCACCATGAGCGCGATTGACTACAAGATCGAGACCGGAGCGGACGAAACGGAAGGTCTGGCTGAGGCGCGGACAGGTGATATCGATCACCTGCGGCCGTTGCCGCGGATTTCCGTGCACGCCTTCTGCGAGACCGAAGCCCTGCAACGGGTCATGGAGCGATGCGGTCACGACAGGCGCATGGCCAAGGTCACGATGCGCGTCAACAGCGGCACGATCGCCGCTGCCGCCAACATGTTCTCGACCATGGCGACGCCAAACCTGATCATCCTGGAGACATCTACCGAGCCGCAGCATCTCATGGAAGAGCTTGCGCCGCTCGCCGCGGTCTGCGACCCGTCGACCAAGGTGGTGATCATTGGTCGCTATAACGATATTCCGCTCTATCGCGACCTGATCCGCAACGGCATTTCCGAATATATCGTGGCACCTGTCTCGATGCCGGAGGTTCTGGGCACCATCGCATCGATTTTCGTTGATCCGGACGCCGAGCCGCTTGGCCGTACGATTGCCTTTATCGGCGCCAAGGGTGGCGTAGGCTCCTCCACGCTCGCGCACAATTGCGCCTGGGGTATTTCCAACCTGTTCTCCACCGAAGTCGTCCTTGCCGATCTCGATCTCCCCTACGGAACCGCCAATATCAATTTCGACCAGGATCCCCCGAGCGGGATCGCCGAGGCCGTATTTTCGCCGGAGCGGCTGGACGAGGTGTTCCTCGACCGCCTGTTGACCAAGTGCTCCGAGCGCCTCTCGCTTCTGGCGGCTCCCTCGATGCTTGATCGCGCCTATGATTTCGATCCGGCCGCCTTCCAGCCACTGACGGAACTCCTGCAGCGCAACGCGCCGGTCTCCGTGCTCGACGTGCCGCACCAGTGGTCGGAATGGACGCGCAATGTGCTCTCCGAAGCCGACGAAGTGGTCGTGACCGCCGTGCCGGACCTTGCCAACTTGCGCAATGCCAAGAACCTGTTCGATTGCCTGAAGAAGCTCAGGCCCAACGACAAGATGCCGCATCTGGTGCTCAACCAGGTCGGCATGCCGAAGCGGCCGGAGATTACGCCGGGTGATTTCTGCGATTCGCTGGAAATCGAGCCGGTGGCGATCATCCCGTTCGATGCTGTGTTGTTCGGCAATGCTGCCAACAGCGGACGCATGATCGCGGAAATCGACAAGAAGGCACCAATCGCCGAAACCCTGTCGCAGCTCGCGCATCTGGTGACCGGCCGTGCTGAAGTGAAGAAGGCAAAAAAGGGTGGCCTCGGCAAGATGTTGGGTCTGCTGGGTCGCAAGTAACAGGCGCCGGACTATCCGGCCAGAAGCGATGTGCCTCGAAGCGTCCGATAGACGCGGAGGTTCCGGAACGTAGAGCGGGTTGAAAGCATGTTTGGGAAACGCGGAAACGAAGGCTTCGGCAAGAGCGGCTTGAACGCTCCTGCGCCCGCGCCTGTGGTGGCGTCTGCAGTTGCTGCAACGGCGGAGCGGACAACGGCAGCCCCCGTGCTTTCTGAGCCCGAACGCGCCTCGGCACCGGTTCGCGCGCAGCCGGCGCCAGCACCCGCGCGCCGTCGCCCCGCCCGCACGGAAGACTATTACGACACCAAGAGCCAGGTCTTCTCCGCGCTTATCGACACGATCGATCTTTCCCAGCTCGCCAAGCTCGACAACGAGAGCGCGCGCGAGGAAATCCGCGATATCGTCAACGATATCATCACGATCAAGAACTTCGCGATGTCGATTTCCGAGCAGGAAGAACTGCTCGAGGACATCTGTAACGACGTTCTGGGCTACGGTCCGCTGGAGCCGCTGCTCGCCCGTGACGATATCTCCGACATCATGGTCAACGGGGCCGGCCAGACCTTCATCGAAGTCGCCGGCAAGACCATCGAGTCTGAAGTCCGTTTCCGCGACAACGCGCAGCTCCTGTCGATCTGCCAGCGCATCGTCAGCCAGGTTGGCCGCCGCGTCGACGAATCCTCGCCGATCTGCGACGCGCGTCTTCCGGACGGCTCCCGTGTCAACGTCATCGCGCCGCCGCTTGCCATCGATGGCACCGCGCTCACCATTCGTAAGTTCAAGAAGGACAAGCTGAAGCTCGACCAGCTCGTCAAGTTCGGCGCGATCACCCCGGAAGGCGCTGTCCTTCTCCAGATCATCGGCCGCGTGCGCTGTAATGTTGTCATCTCCGGCGGTACCGGCTCGGGCAAGACGACGCTGCTCAACTGCCTCACAGGCTTCATCGATGCCGACGAGCGCGTCATCACCTGCGAGGATACGGCCGAACTGCAGCTGCAGCAGCCGCATGTGGTGCGTCTCGAAACCCGCCCGCCGAATATCGAAGGTGAAGGCGAGATCACCATGCGCGATCTCATCAAGAACTGCCTGCGCATGCGCCCTGAACGCATCATCGTCGGCGAAGTGCGCGGACCGGAAGTCTTCGACCTGCTGCAGGCGATGAACACCGGTCACGATGGCTCGATGGGAACCATCCACGCAAACACGCCACGCGAATGCCTGTCGCGTATGGAATCGATGATTGCCATGGGCGGCTTTACGCTGCCGGCCAAGACGGTCCGAGAAATCATTGCCGGCTCGATCGACGTCATCGTCCAGGCCGCTCGCCTGCGCGATGGGTCGCGCCGCATCACCCACATCAGCGAAGTGATCGGCATGGAAGGTGATGTCATCATCACCCAGGACCTGATGCGCTACGAGATCGACGGCGAAGACGCCAATGGCCGCATCATCGGCCGCCACAAGTCGACCGGCATCGGTCGCCCGCATTTCTGGGATCGCGCCCGTTACTTCAATGAAGACAAGCGCCTGGCGGCAACGCTCGACGCCATGGAAAAGGATTGATCGGCAATGTTCGGGATCGACATCACCGTTCTGGCGATCGCGGCACTCGCGGCACTCTCGACCGCAGGGCTTGCCTATGGCGTGATGTTCTCCCGGATAGAGACCGAGAAGAAAGCCGAAAACCGTGTCCGCAAGGTCGCGGCGAGCGAGACCGACCGGGTCAAGGTCAAGGCAGCCCGGGACCGCATGACCGAGATGTCGAAGCGTCGAAAGTCGGTGCAGGATTCGCTGAAGGACCTGGAGAAGAAGCAGCAGGAAAAATCGGCCAAGGCCGCCCCGAACATGAAGATGCGGCTTGTGCAGGCCGGACTTGGGATCAGCGTCACCCAGTTTTATATCATGAGCGTGGGGCTCGCCATCGTCATCGGCGCCTTTTCGTTTGTGGCCGGTGCCATGCTTCCGATCGTCGCGGGCCTGACCTTGATTTCGGCGGCTGGTCTGCCGCGCTGGATCGTCAACTTCCTGATCAAGCGCCGTTGCAAGCAGTTTCTCGACGAGTTTCCCAACGCGCTCGATGTTATGGTGCGCTCGATCAAGTCCGGTCTTCCGCTCAACGACGCCGTCAGGCTGATCGCCAATGATGGCCAGGAACCGGTCAAGACGGAATTCAGGCGTATCATCGAAGCCCAGCAGGTGGGTCTCAATATCCCCGAAGCCTGCGCGCGCATGATCAACAACATTCCGCTTTCCGAGGTCAATTTCTTCGCGATCGTCATCGCCATCCAGGCGCAGGCCGGCGGCAACCTGTCGGAAGCGCTCGGCAACCTCGGCAAGGTGCTGCGCGAACGCAGGAAAATGAAGGCGAAGGTTCAGGCCCTTTCGATGGAGGCAAAGGCATCCGCCGCGATCATCGGCGCGCTGCCCTTCATCGTGGCGACGCTCGTCTACCTGACATCGCCGGATTACATGATGATCCTGTTCACCGATCCACGTGGACATCTGATCATGGGTGTTTCCGGCTTCTGGATGAGTGTCGGCATCTGGGTCATGCGCAACATGATCAACTTCGACATCTAACGCAGGCGAGGCAGGAAGTTCCCCCATGAGCGAAGGTTTGATCGCTATCCTGACTGACCCGAATGTGATCGTTGCCGTGCTGGTGTCGGTCGCGGTGCTCGCCACCTTCTACTCGCTGGCGGTTCCCTTCCTTGAGCGGGGCGATCTCGGCAAACGCATGAAGACGGTTGCAACCGAACGCGAGCAGATCCGTGCACGAGAGCGCGCCCGCCTCAATGCTGAAGGCAGTGGCAAGGCCTCGCTCAGGACCAAGAACAACAGCTCGGTGCGCCAGATCGTCGATCGCCTCAACCTGCGCAAGGCGCTGGTTGACGACAAGACCGTCAACCGGCTGAAATCGGCCGGTTACCGGTCACAGAATGCGCTGAACACCTTTCTGGTCGCGCGGTTCTGCCTGCCCTTCATCTTTCTCGCCGTTGGCGCCTTCTACATTTTTGGCCTCGGCTATCTCGGCGCCAAACCGTTGCCGATGCGCATTCTGGCGGTCGTTGGTTCGGCCTATCTCGGGTTCTACGCGCCAAACATCTTCATTTCCAACGCGGTCACAAAGCGCCAGCACTCCATTCGCCGCGCCTGGCCGGACGCGCTCGATCTTCTGCTGATCTGCGTGGAGTCCGGTATTTCGATGGAGCTTGCCATGCGGCGGGTGGCCGATGAAATCGCGGCGCAATCCACGGCGCTGGCCGAAGAGCTGGTGCTGACCACCGCCGAGCTTTCCTTCCTGCCGGACCGGCGCGTGGCGCTCGAAAATCTCGGCACACGCACCGGGCTTGATGAGGTGAAGTCAGTCATGCAGGCCCTGATCCAGGCGGACCGTTACGGCACGCCGATTGCGCAGGCGCTGCGTGTTCTGGCGCAGGAAAGCCGCGACCAGCGCATGAACGAGGCCGAGAAAAAAGCGGCTGCTCTGCCGCCGAAGCTGACCGTGCCGATGATCCTGTTCTTTCTGCCGGTTCTTATCGCCGTCATTCTGGGACCGGCCGGCATCCAGGTTTCCGACAAATTCTGAGTTTTCTCTCCCTTCTTCCCATCAGGGAGAAGGTTCCCTACAGGGCAGATGAGGGGCCGCATAGCTAAGAATTTGCCGCCTCACTCGTCGCCTTGCCTATGTTCGGCACGTCTCCCCGCAGGGGAGAAAAGGGCGATCGTAGCTCTGCTTCCACATCCTCAAAACAGCAAAACGCCCCACCGCAGAGCTGCGGCAGGGCGTTCGCATTTCGGAAAGCCGGTGTCAATTCGTCCCGTTGTCGCCCGCCGCCTTGTCATTCTTGGCGAGCTTTTGCCAGGCATTCTGTTGCGAGAGCATCGAGCGAAGATAGGCAACATTGGCTTCCGCCTGATCAGGGGCCAGTTCGCGGCGCGCGATTTCCTCGGCTTCCTGGAAGCGGCCCTGCAGACCGACTGCGAGCGCGAGGTTCTGGCGCACGCTGCTGTCGGCGCCAGGCTGGCTTGCGGCGGAGCGCAGATAGGTCTCGGCCGTCTTCAGGTCCTTGCCGAGCACGTAGGACATGCCGAGATTGGAGAGGATGGATGGTTCGTTCGGTTGAATGTCCAGGGCATCGCGGTATCTCTGGCGCGCCTCGGTGGACCGGCCGAGTTGATCGAGGATCGCGCCTTCAGCCGATTTCAGCTTCCAGTCCGGACGGTCGGGGGTCTGGGCGCGGGTAATGGTGTTCAGCGCCTGTTCCAGCTGGCCCGCCGCTGCCTGCGCCTTGCCGTAGGCCGCCAGCACGTCGCGGTCGTTGGGAAAGGCGATGGCGACCTGCTGCATGACCGCAAGCGCCTGTTCGTTACGCCCTGTCATGCGCAGCGCGTTGGCGTAGTTGAGCCCGGTATTCCGGTCCTTGGGATTGCGCTCATAGGCCTTGCCGATGCTGTCGGCGGCCTGGGCAAGCTGAGAGGCCGTCATGGACGACGACACGCTCTGAGACGAGGAGATGGAACCGGTCGTGAGTTCCTTCTTCTGGCCCGCGCAGCCTGCAAGGGCTGCCGCCATCATCACGACGGAAATACCGGAGACCATCCGGGAAGAAATAAAATGCCTGGCCATTGCCCCATGCCCCCATGCCGTAAATTCGCGCACCGGACACAAGCAACACAAAAGCGGCGCAATCTTCGCTCCAGCAATAGTCTGTTAACCCTAATAGAGTGTTAATCGCGGCATTCAGCGACTTCATGCCCTTAAGGATTTTTGCATGGCTCCCTTCCAGTTCATCGACCGCGCGTCTCCCTTCAACACCAGCGGTGGCAAGACCCTGCCGATCTTCGCCGTGACGCCCGCCCATGTGGAGCTCGGCGCCATCGACCCGATCGCGCTCGACTGGGCGCGCAAGGCGGGTTTCAAGGCCGAATCCGGTGCCGTGCTGCTGATCCCGTCGGAAGACGGCCATCTCGGTGGCGCCTTGTTCGGTCTCGGCGCCAATCCGTCGGAAGCCCCGTTCCTCACCGGCAAGCTGGCGCGTGCGCTTCCGGCAGGAAAGTGGCACATCGAAATCGCACCGCTGACGGCAAATCGCCTCGCGCTCGGTTATGGCCTCGGCTCCTACCGTTTCGATCGCTACAAGTCGTCGGCGTCCGGGGCGCCGACATTGATGATCCCGGCAGACGCCGACGCCGTCGACATCAAGCGGCAGCTCGCCGGTGTCTTCCTTGCCCGCGACCTCATCAACACCCCGACCAACGACATGGGGCCGGATGCGCTGGAAAAGGCTTTTCGCGCACTCGCCGACCACTACAAGGCGACAGTCAAGACCGTCGTCGGCGATGATTTGCTGGCTAAGAACTTTCCGCTCATCCATACCGTTGGCCGCGCCAGCGCCGAAGCCCCCCGGCTTCTGGAGCTGCGCTGGGGCAAGAAGGGTCATCGCAAGATCACGCTGGTTGGCAAGGGTGTGTGCTTCGACACCGGCGGCCTCGATATCAAGCCGTCCTCCTCGATGCTGCTGATGAAGAAGGATATGGGCGGTGCCGCCAATGTCATGGGCCTTGCGCTGATGATCATGGACGCCAAGCTGAAGGTCGATCTGCGGGTACTGGTGCCGGTGGTCGAAAACTCGATTTCCGCGAATGCCTTCCGCCCGGGCGACATCTACCGCAGCCGCAAGGGGCTGACGGTTCAGATCGACAACACGGATGCGGAAGGCCGATTGATTCTCGCCGATGCGCTGGCTCTGGCGGATGAGGAAGATACCGATCTGATCATAGACATGGCGACATTGACGGGTGCAGCCCGCGTCGCGCTCGGCCCCGACCTGCCGCCCTTCTATACGGATGACGAAAACCTCGCCCATGATCTGGCGGAAGCAAGCCTGACGGTGGATGACCCGCTGTGGCGCATGCCGCTCTACAAGGGCTATGAAAAGGATATCAACGCCCGCATCGCCGATCTGACCAATGCCCCCTCAGGCGGTATGGCCGGCTCCATCACCGCCGCGCTGTTCCTGAAGCGCTTCGTGACCAATGCGAAAAGCTGGGCGCATTTCGATATCTTCGGCTGGGCACCGGTCGAGCGGCCACATTCGCCGCTGGGCGGTGAGGCACAAGCGATCCGCGCGCTCTATCACCTGATTGCAGCGGGCAAGAAGTAGAAGGCTTGCTTCCTCTTCTCCCCGCCGGGGGAGAAGAGGAATGCAACGCAACGCCAGCATCTTGTAAGCCAATGCCTGCCCTTGGTGGCAGGGAGCGGCTTTCGCCCCAGCCCGCCTTACTCGTTGATCAGCCGCTTCAGAAGCTCGATCTCGTGGCTGAGCTTGGTATCGCCGGAAATCAGGTCTTCGATCTTGCGCACCGCATGCAGTACGGTCGTATGGTCGCGCCCGCCGAAGCGGCGGCCGATCTCCGGGAAGGAGCGGGGCGTCAGGGTTTTCGCCAGATACATGGCGATCTGGCGCGGTTTGACGATGACGCGGGTGCGCCGGTTGGAGACGAGTTCCTGGCGTGACACGTTATAGTGCTTGGCGACGACACGCTGGATGTCCTCAATGCGCACCCGGCGCGGCTCGCCGGCATTGACAAGATGCCCCAGCAATTCGTCGACCCGTTCGATCGACAGCTGCGGCTCGAAGCTGCGGCGGAAAAGCAGCTGGTTGAAAGCGCCTTCCAGCTCGCGGCCGCTGGCCGTGATGTTGCGGGCGACATGGCTCAGGATATCGGCCGGGATATCGAGCGATGCATCTTCCCGGCGGGCGGTTTCGAGCCGTTGCTTCAGGATTTCGAGACGCATTTCATAGTCCGGGCCGTCCATTTCGATGGCGACGCCGCCCTGAAGACGCGAGCGCACGCGCGGATCGAGCGATTCCAGCTCCCACGGCGCGCGGTCGGCGGCAACGACAACCTGCTTGGCGCTGTCGAGCAGCATGTTGAGCAGATGGCAGAATTCGTGCTGGATCGATTTGCCCTGCAGGAACTGCATGTCGTCGATGACCAGCAGGTCGATATTGCGCAGGGCTTCCTTCAGCGACAGCGCATCATTGTCGCGGATGGCAGTGGCAAAGCGCCACATGAAATACTCAGCCGTCAGGTAGACGACGCGCGAGTTGCGCGGACTCTGGATCGCGGCATTGGCGACTGCCTGCAGAAGGTGCGTCTTGCCGAGGCCAACGGAGGAATGAATGAACAGCGGGTTGAAGCGCACCGCGCCGGCGCCGGCTTCCGCAATCGTCTTGGCCGCGGCAAGCGCCACCCGGTTGGACGATCCCTCGACGAAGCTGTCGAACGTGTAACGCTGATCGAGCGGGGAGCCGAAGAGCGGGCCGGAATTGGACGGCGCGGTTTTCTGGACGCCACCAATAGCGGCGGTCGCATGCTGCGCGATGCTCTGCGGCGTGCTGCGGCGGTTCTGGCTGGGGGAGGCGACCTCTACCTGCGGGCTCTGGGCAGCTTCATCCGACAGGCTCGGGCGCGCGCCGCGGGTTGCGGTGCGGACCAGAATCTCGATCTTGAGTATCTCGGCATCTTCCTGCTGGAAAAGGCTGGTGATGAGGTCGAGATAACGGTTGTTGATCCACGACTTCAGAAAGGTCGTGGGCACCGAGAGACGTACCACGCTCTTGGAGACCGAATGCAGCTTCAGGCGGCCGAACCAGCTGGCATAGACGTCAGGACCGACCTGGGCTTTCAAGCGCGCACTGACCCGCTCAAAAAGTGCGTTGTGCCTCATGTCGCTTTTCTCTCCCGCCGCATCAGACCGCTGGCCTGCGATCTGAAATGTATTCTCCCCGTTTTCGAACACACTTGCCGTCGTCACCGAATTACTAAGCATATTGCCGCCTTCCAATACCATTCCATGGAGCCGCCATTGCTGCCGACCCCGACCATATATGCCCAGCACTGCGGCCCTTCCTGTCAAAGGCATGCCGCAGCCTGAACGCTCTCCATGACATCAGGGAGCCTCATCCTCCCTTCCGCCGCGGTTTCCGCACGAATGCGCCATACCTGTGGCAAACGCATGTCCCCCGTGCGGGCTCAGTTCGTTTCACACCGTTTTGCGGTGTTCTTCCTCCCGTTCTCCTCAGGCCAGAAAACCGCCCTCGTTTTGCGGCTCCCGAGCCCTCCCCAGAACAGAAGCATCCGAAGATGTTCATTTCCTGCGAGCTGTTTTATCAAAACGGCTTGGTATTCATGTGGCCCACATGAATACCAAGCCGTTCCTCCGGCACCATGAGGGTTCCGCGGAACCCCGCTCAGAACGAACAGGCACATATATCGTGTCCCCGATCGCTCCTGTTACGCGTCGACGCCAATCGCAATCATAAGATGCAAAAAAAGCGCTCCGTGACCACGCATGTTCACGGCTACAACTCTACTCGACTAAATGATGGAACGTTGTGGAACCACCCCGTTACAAAGGACTAGGCGAAATTATCCTACTTGTGGAAAAGAGGCTCTTTCGTCTCGTTTACGGGTATACCCCGCGCCCTCTGTCCAAGGCATTTAGGCAGGATCGTATGACCAAATCAATCGCGATTTTTAGGGCTGCCGAGCGGTGGCCGGTTGACTCTTTATGCGTGTGCTGCATGCAGCAACGGAAGGCGATTAAGAATCGCTTTTGAATCAAGGGCTTTGAAAAAGGCTCTGGAAATTAGCTGGCGAAAAACAAAAAAAATAAAAAATCTCTTGACTCGTCACAGAGATTAACGGTCCCCGGCGGGCGTCGTGCGAGTCTCGATGTCCTCTCGCAACATATTGGTTTTCTTGGATAAATTTTGTCATTGGCAAGACATAATGACAATTATGCGTATTAACCATGACCGCTGTCGGGAGCTTGAATCCAAATAGCCCGGTCAAGGATGACCGGGCTATTCGAAAGAAGAATACTGAGCCGGATTAAGCCGAAAGGGCCTTAACGCGGCTTGCAAGGCGCGAGACCTTGCGCGATGCCGTGTTGGCATGCAGCACGCCCTTGGTGGCGGCGCGCATCAGTTCCGGCTGGGCTGCCTTCAGGGCGGCTTGGGCGAGAGCCTGATCGCCGGATGCGATGGCTTCTTCGACCTTGCGGATGAAACCGCGAACGCGCGAACGGCGGGACTTGTTGACTTCCGTACGGGCGGCGATCTTGCGGGTCGCTTTTTTCGCCGAAGTTGTATTGGCCATTTGGTGTCTCTCTTCGAAATCTGACAAAAACTTCCGTCTCGCCGTGTCGGGTCACTGCGACCTGTCATCCAAGCAATTCGGGAGCAATATCGGAAAACCTTGGAGCGGCTTTCCAAACTGAGGGCGGCATATAGCGGTAAAAGCCCCATTCGTCAACGCGCTATTTTAAGCCGCACCATCTCATTTCTGGCAGGATGGGCAATAAAAGGTCGATCGCCCCGCCTGCACGATGCGTGTGATAGTCCCGTCGCAGCCGGGCGTGCGGCAAGCTTTGCCTTCCTGGTCATACACCGAAAAGGAATGCTGAAAATAACCGAGCGTGCCGTCCGTCTGGATATGATCGCGCAGCGACGAGCCGCCGGCGGCGATCGCATCGGCGATGACCGCACGGATGGCCTCTGTCAACGTCGTCAGTGCCTTCGTCGGTTTGCCGTTTGCACCGACCACCGAACCTGCAGGTTTCATCGGCGAGAGATGGGAACGCCACAATGCCTCGCAGACATAGATGTTGCCGAGGCCGGCAATATTGCGCTGGTCGAGCAGGGCGGCTTTCAGCGGCTGGGCCTTGCCCTTGAAACGGGCAGCGAGATAGGCGGCGTCCAGCACGTTGCCGGTCGGCTCCTCGCCGAGGCTCTTGAAGAATGCGTGCGCCGATAGCGTATCGCGCGAAACGATATCCATGAAGCCGAAGCGGCGTGGATCGTTGTAGATGACACGGGCCGGGCCGTTTGCCGTCAGAAGATGGAAGATGACGTGGTCGTGCTTCTCGTTCTTGCTGCGCTCGTGATGAAACGTGCCCGGCGTTTCCGCACCATCTCCAGCTTCGATGCGAAACGAACCGGACATGCCGAGATGGGCAACGATGACGTCGCCGGTTTCGAGCTCGATCAGCAGGTATTTCGCCCGCCGCGACAGCGACTGGATGAACTTGCCCTCGAGGCTTGCCGCAAAGCCGTTGGGAAAGGGAAAGCGCAGGTCCGCGCGCCGCAGTTCTGCCCGTTCGATCAGCGCGCCTTCCATGGTCGGCGCCAGGCCGCGCTTGACCGTCTCGACTTCCGGAAGTTCCGGCATCACCACTCCTTTACAGGCTTTCGGCTGCGATCATTTGTCGATTTCCTTGGCCGTGCACATATCCTATAGGGAGGGTGCCGGACAGATGGAACGCAGACCTCACAGAGATAGCGTCTGTCTTTCGAATTCGCTATGGTCCGCGCCTGATGTTGAGAGTTGGAGACTGGCTAAATGACAGGTGAACGCACGTCGGCCGATGGCGGCATGGAGACCTCCTACGGCTTTCGCCAGGTAAGCGAGGGCGAAAAGCAGGCGCTCGTCAACGATGTGTTCCACAAGGTTGCCAAGCGCTACGACATCATGAACGACGTGATGTCGGTCGGTCTGCACAGGGCCTGGAAGGATGCCATGATATCTGCGCTCAACCCGAGCCGCAGCGAGGATTACAGCACGCTCGATGTTGCGGGCGGCACCGGCGATATCGCCTTCCGCATCATCGAGGCCTCCGACCGCAAGGCCCATGCCACGGTGCTCGATATCAATGGCTCGATGCTGGCCGTCGGCGCCGAACGGGCAAAGAAGAAGGGCCTTGCCGACAATCTCACCTTCGTCGAGGCCAATGCCGAGGAACTGCCTTTCGAGGCGAGTTCCTTCGACGCCTATACGATCGCCTTCGGCATCCGCAACGTGCCGCGCATTGATGTTGCCTTGTCGGAAGCCTACCGGGTGCTGAAGCGTGGCGGTCGCCTGCTGGTGCTTGAATTCTCCGAAGTCGAAATGCCGCTGCTCGACAAGGTCTATGATGCCTGGTCGTTCAACGCGATCCCGCAATTCGGCAAGATGATCACCGGCGATGCGGAGCCCTATCAGTATCTGGTGGAATCGATCCGCAAATTCCCGAACCAGAGCGATTTTGCCGCAATGATCAAGACGGCCGGCTTCTCCCGCGTCACCTATACCAACTACACCGGCGGCATTGCTGCCTTGCATTCCGGCTGGAAGATCTGACGCATGCCGCCTTTTTTGATGCTGCGTCACATGACTGCCGGTGATATCAGATGAGTACGCCCGGAGCCTATCTTCGCCTGGTCCGTATCGGTTGGGTTCTCGTGCGTGAGGGTGTCGTCTCGGCATTGCCGTCGGAAGACCTGCCCGCCTTCGCTCGGCTCGGTCAATCGGTCGCCGGGTTGCTGTCGCGCCGCCGTGCCCTTCATCATGATCGCAGCGATCGGCTGGCGCGCGCCATCGAGCGTCTTGGTCCGTCCTATGTGAAGATCGGCCAGTTCCTCGCCACGCGGCCGGATGTGGTCGGCGCGGATTTTGCCAATGATCTGGCCTTTCTGCAGGACCGGATGGCGACCTTTCCCATCGAAGAGGCGCGCGCGGCGATCGAAGCCTCGCTGGGCCGCTCCGTTTCGGAGCTCTACGGCCACCTCGACGCACCGATCGCTGCCGCCTCGATCGCTCAGGTTCATCCGGCGACGGTGCTGGATGGGGGCGTCGAGCGCAAGGTTGCCGTCAAGGTCATCCGCCCCGGCATTCGCCAGCGTTTTGCCCACGACCTGGAAGCGATGTACCTCGTTTCTCGGCTTCAGGAACGTTTTCTGCCCCATACACGGCGCCTGCGCCCCGTCGAAGTGACGAAGACGCTGGAGCAGACGACCAAGATCGAGATGGATCTGCGGCTGGAGGCTGCGGCCCTGTCGGAGATCGCCGAGAACTCCAAGGCCGATCCTGGCTTTCGCGTGCCAGCAGTCGACTGGGAGCGGACGGGCCGCGATGTCGTGACCATGGAATGGATCGACGGCATCAAGATGTCCGATGTCCAGGGTCTGGCTGCGGCTGGTCATGATCTCGATGCGCTCGCCGATACGCTGATCCAGTCCTTCCTGCGCCATACCCTGCGCGACGGCTTCTTCCATGCCGACATGCACCAGGGCAATCTGTTCGTCGATCCGGCCGGCATGATTGTCGCCGTCGACTTCGGCATTGTCGGTCGCCTCGGCAAGAAGGAGCGGCGGTTCCTCGCCGAAATCCTCTATGGCTTCATCACCCGCGATTATCGCCGGGTCGCCAACGTGCATTTCGAGGCGGGCTACGTGCCCTCGCATCATGACGTCGCAAGCTTCGCCCAGGCGATCCGGGCGATCGGCGAGCCGATCCACGGCCAGCCGGCTGAAACCATCTCCATGGCCAAGCTGCTGACGCTGTTGTTCGAGGTGACCGAGCTCTTCGACATGCAGACGCGGCCCGAGCTGGTCATGCTTCAGAAGACCATGGTCGTCGTCGAAGGTGTCGCTCGCACCCTCAATCCGCGCTTCAACATGTGGAAAGCGTCGGAACCGGTGGTTGGAGCCTGGATCCGCGACAATCTCGGTCCGAAACGCATCTTCTCGGATGTACGGGAAGGCCTGCATGCTGCCCTGCGCCTTGCGGAAGCAGCGCCTGAAATTGCCGCCAAGACCGAAAAATTCTCCCGCCAACTCACAGAAATGGCCGAGAACGGGTTCCGTTTCGATGCCCAGACGGCAGAAGCCATAGGTCGTTCGGAAGCACGCCATAGCCGCACCGGACGGCTTGCACTCTGGGTGATTGCGGCGACACTGATCTACATCGCCTGGAAGCTCGTTTAATGTTTGTCGTTTCCGAAGTTGGGTAGTATCCGCTTCGGAAACACTCCGAAACGAAAAAACCAAAACATTACAAAGATTTCATCCGCTCAGACTTCATTCAGGCGCAGTTAGCTATTACGTGAAGGGATAGTTGGCAGCGCTGGCTGCTCCTTTCAAGCGAGGACGTGCAGAACGATGGCGGATGTTTCCCGGAAAATCGATGCGCAACCGGCGGCCGAGGAAGATGCTGCGCCTGCACTGTTGCCGCGTCGTCCACGCCGCCGCACCCGCCGCGGCTGGCTCCTTCTGCCTGTTCTGATCGCAATCGGTGCGGCCGGCTGGTACGGCTGGAACCAGTACAAGGGGGAGACAACAGTCGCTTCGGTCGTGACCGAAACCCCGGTGCGCGGCACGATCGAAAACAGCGTGACGGCGTCTGGTCTGCTCAGCCCCGTCAAGGATGTTGACGTCGGTGCACAGGTCTCCGGCCAGCTGAAAAGCCTGAAGGTCGAGATCGGTGATACGGTCAGGCAAGGCCAGCTGATCGCAGAGATGGACAGTGCCTCGATCGAGACCCAGATCGAGATCGCCGAAGCCGAGCTCGCCAATCTCGAAGCGCAGATGCTCGACAAGAAGGCGCAGGTGGTTCTTGGCGCTGCCAATCTGACCCGTCAGCAGAACCTCGTTGCCAGCAATGGCGCGGCGCAATCGGCGCTGGACGAAGCCGTGGCCAATCTGGCGACCGCCGAGGCGAATGTCGCGGCGCTCGAAGCGCAGATCCGCAAGCAGGAGGCGACCCTCAAGGACGCCCGCATCAGCCTCGGCTACACCAAGATCTACGCCCCGATGGCCGGCACCATCGTCGAGACATCAGCCAAGGAAGGCCAGACGCTGAATGCCAACCAGTCGACGCCGACGATTGTCACGGTTGCCGACCTGTCGACCATGACAGTGGAGGCGGAGGTTTCGGAAGCCGATGTTGGCAAGCTCCGGGTTGGAATGGATGCCTATTTCACCCTGCTCGGCCAGCCCGGCAAACACTATGAAGGCAAGCTGCGCCAGATCAAGCCGACGCCATCGACTGAAAACAACGTCGTGCTCTACTACGCGCTGTTCGACGTGCCCAATCCTGAAGGTACGTTGATGATGAACATGACGGCCCAGGTGTTCTTCGTCCAGGCGCGTGCCGAAGATGTGCTGACGGTTCCGGTCGCCGCCGTTCACACCGGCTCGGATGGCAAGAGCAGCGAAGTGACGGTCGTGACCGGCTCGGGTGCTCAGGAAACCCGTGTCGTCGAAACCGGCGTGAAGAGCCGCGTGCGCGTCGAAATCAAAAGCGGGCTCGAAGAGAATGACCGTGTGGTCGTCGGTGCCGGCTCCGGTGACGGCGGCACGAAAAATCGCAGCGCGAACCGGCGCGGCATGGGCGGCATGCCGCCGCCGATGTTCTAGGGCGGCGGGTCATGGCTCCGATCATTTCACTCAAGGATATCCGCAAGACCTTCGTCAACGGCGATGTCGCCGTAGACGTCCTGCGCGGCGTGTCGCTGGATATCCGCGCCGGCGAGTTCGTCGCCATCGTCGGCGCTTCGGGTTCCGGCAAGTCGACGCTGATGAACATCCTCGGATGCCTCGATACGCCGACCGGCGGGCAATATCTGCTCGAAGGCGAGGATGTCTCCGATCTCGATGCGGACGAGCTTGCCGCCCGCCGCCGCCAGCTCTTCGGCTTCGTTTTCCAGAGCTACAATCTCGTGCCGACCGCAACCGCGCAGGAGAACGTCGAAATCCCCGCCATCTATGCCGGCATGCCGGGGGCTGACCGCCGCGCACGCGCCGAGACGCTGCTGACCTCGCTCAATCTCGGCGAACGGCTTGATCATCTGCCCAGCCAGCTTTCCGGCGGCCAGCAGCAGCGCGTCTCGATCGCACGCGCCCTCATGAACGGCGGCCAGATCATCCTTGCCGACGAACCCACCGGCGCGCTCGACAGCCAGAGCGGCCGCGATGTGATGGCGACGCTCCGGCGCATGAATGGCGAAGGCCACACCGTCATCATCATCACCCACGCGCCGGAACTTGCCGAGGCTGCAGACCGGGTGATCGAGATCAGCGACGGCCGCATCACCGCCGACCGGATGACCGGCAATGTCCACCGCATGGCAAGAGGCGTCGTCAAGCCGGCCGTGAAGGCCAAGGGCACGGCCGCCATCTCGACCGACCTTGCCGAAGCCGTGCGCATGTCGTTCCGGGCCTTGAAATCCAACCTCTTCCGCACCGTCCTGACCTTGCTCGGCATCGTCATCGGCGTCAGCTCCGTCGTCGCCATGCTGGCGATCGGCACCGGCGCGCAGGATCAGGTCTTGAGCCGCATTTCCGCCATGGGCTCGAACCTGCTCGTGGTCCGGCCCAATATGTCCAATTTCCGTGGCGGCGAGGGCGGCAGCATCGTCTCGTTGATCCCGTCTGATGCCGACGCCATTCTCAATCTGCCGAATAT